>NZ_JBQKDD010000005.1:0-157187 GCF_052122015.1 Collinsella sp. LCP19S3_A6 | reverse complement strand
CTGTACTTTTGCGACTGCGCCTAGTTGCGAGCGAGAAGCCTGTTCTTAACGCCTCTTCATCCGCGTGTGTCGCGGATGCAAGTTAAGGGGGCGAGAGATGGAACAGACGATGCGGCGCCAAGAGCAGCTGCCCGGTGCCTTTAGTGGCGCTACTACCAACAGCCAGCACGGCCGCGTCCGCTGGTATCTGGTCCACACCCCCAATGGTAAAGAGCGCGAGACCTGCGAAAAGGTCCGCCGCATTATCCCGCACGAGCTAATGCAGGACGCTTTTGTGATGCAAAAGGAGTTCTGGTTTAAGCGGGACGGCGCTTGGTCGCTCCAAACCAAACCTATGTACAAGGAATACTTCTTCGTCGCCACGCGCGATGCCGCCTTGCTCGACAAGGCTTTGGCCCAGTTGAGCTTTGGGTGCCGCATTGCCGGCAGCAGGGAGCGGGCTTATGCGGCCATGCCGGACGATGCACAGGACTGGTACCGCAGCGTGCTTGACGACGACGGCGTGGTGCGCAACAGCGTAGCCCGCATAGAAGACGGCGTGCTGCACATAGAGCAGGGGCCTTTGGTGGGGCAAGAGGCCCGTGTAAAGAAGATCGACCGTCATAAGCGCTGGTGCTTGGTAGACGTGGGCGAAGGCGACTCCGCATTTAGGGAGCTGCTTCCGTTGGACGTGCCCAGTAAGACGTAAGGGGACGTCGCACTGGCAATTCATTCGCAATTTGAATTCATCGATGGGGGGATCCCTGGGGGCAGGGACGTGGATTTGAACTTGACTACTAAAGAAGTGACAGGGCAAAATGCGCCGGTGGGGGCCGCGCTTATAGCCCAGGCCATGAATGTCGGCGAGGTGAGCGTTCGCTACAAGGCCATGCAGTCCGTCAAGGACTGGGACCGCACGCGCCTGGGCTACCGTGTCGTAAAGCGCGCGTTCGACATCGTGTTCAGCGGCTGCGTGCTGGCCGTCATCGCCGTACCCAGCCTGGTGCTCGCCGCGGCCATCCGCCTGGAGAGCGAGGGCAACCCGTTTTACAGCCAGATCCGCGTGGGCCAGACCCACCGCGACGGCAGCCTGTCCACCTTCCGCATGTGGAAGTTCCGCTCCATGTACAAGGACGCCGACGAGCGCCTCGCCGAGCTCAAGGAGCGGAACGAGATCGCTGGCGCCATGTTCAAGATGAGGGACGACCCGCGCGTAACGAAGATCGGCAAGTTCATCCGCAAGCACTCCATCGACGAGTTCCCACAGTTTGTCAACGTGTTCTTGGGCCAGATGTCCGTTGTCGGCCCGCGCCCGCCGCTGCCCAACGAGGTTGCGGAGTACACCGAGTACGACCTGCAGCGCCTGGCCGTGAAGCCCGGGATCACCGGCTGGTGGCAGGTTACTGACCGTAACTCGACCGGCTTCGACGGCATGGTCCAGCGCGACCTGGAGTACATCGCCAAGCGTGGCCCCGTCACGGACCTCAAGATCGTCATCCTCACGGTGATCGAGGTCTTCACGGGAAAGGGTGCGTGCTAGATGGAACTTTCAAAAGCCAAAGTGTGTATCCCGAGTTCAAGTGGAGGACATCTGACTCATATGTGGCTCTTGAGGCCATTTTGGTCACAAGCTGCCGATAGGTTCTGGGTGACCTTCGACAAGGAGGACGCGAATTCTCTTCTGGAAGGGGAGCGCGTCTACCATTGCCACTATCCGACGAACCGCAACATCCCGAACCTGCTGAAGAACACGGTTCTCGCCTGGAAGGTGCTCCGCAAGGAGCGTCCTAACCTAATTATCTCGTCTGGAGCTGCCGTGGCAGTTCCTTTCTTCGTACTGGGCAAGCTGCTGGGTGCCAAATGCGTTTACGTAGAGGTGTTCGACCGCGTGGATAAGCCGACCATGACAGGTCGGATGCTCAACGGGATCGCTGACCTGTTCGTTGTCCAGTGGCCGGAGCAACTGGAAGTATACAAGCACGCCGTGAACCTCGGCTCGATTTTCTAAGAAGTGGTCGAATGATTTTCGTTACCGTGGGCACCCACGAGCAGCAGTTCAATCGCTTGGTCAAGGCTGTCGACAAACTCAGGGCGGACGGGATACTTACGGAACCGGTTTTCATTCAGACAGGCTATTCAACATATGAGCCTATCCATTGTGATCACTCGCGTTTTGTGCCGTTCCATCAGATGAAGAATTATATGGAAGTTGCGGATGTGGTGATTACGCATGGTGGCCCTTCGAGCTTCATTGAGGCGATGGCGGCCGGGAAGGTCCCTGTTGTTGTTCCGCGTCGAGGGGACCTTGGCGAACACGTGAATGATCATCAAGCGGATTTCGTTCGCATTGTGGCGGAGCGCCAGGGCGGTATCGTGCCTATTTATGACGTTAAAGAGCTGCCTCAAGCAATAGAACGAGCCCGTGAACTTTCATGCGGAACCTATTTTAAGAGCCATAACTTAGAGTTCTGTAAGGAGCTCTGTGGTTTGATTGAGGAGCTTTAACCCCATGATACCCAAGAAGATTCATTACATTTGGTTTGGCGGTAATCCGCTTCCCCCTCTAGCTGAACGCTGCATTGCTTCATGGGAAAAATATATGCCAGGCTACGAGATCGTTCGTTGGGACGAATCAAACTTTGATACTGATTGCTGTGATTATGTTCGCGAAGCTATAAGCGTAAAGAAATGGGCATTTGCAAGCGACTATGCGCGATTCAAGATTTTGTATGAGCATGGAGGGGTCTACTTAGATACTGATGTCGAGCTTTTGAAGCCTCTCGATGAAATTATTCAAAGGGGCCCTTTTATGGGTTTTGAACAGGATTTCAGCTCTGGTGCTGCCGGCGCTGTCGCTCCGGGGCTTGGCCTTGCGGCCAATCCGGGGCTTGGCCTCTACAAGACTATCCTCGATTCCTATGAGTCTGATCACTTTATAAAGACTGGTGGTGTCTACGACCAGACCACTGTCGTTGTTCGTACAACTGATATTCTTAAAGGTCTTGGACTTGAAGATAAACCTGGCATCCAAGAAGTTGCTGGGATAACTATTTATCCAAGTGAATATTTTTGCCCAAAGGATTTCCTTACGCATGAGATGAACGTAACTGAAAATACGTATGCCATTCATCATTTCGACGGATCATGGGCTGGACCGGCGACGCATTTTAAGCATAAAGTTATGAGAGCGGTTGGCCCTAGAGGGGTTATTCTTTTCAAGGCGTTTAAGAACATAATTAAGGGTGTTCGTTAATGGGCAACGCATTATTAACGATATTTACACCGACCTATAATCGTATTAATGAGCTTGAGCGCCTGTATGCATCACTAATATCTCAGACCGACTTTCGATTCGAATGGCTCATTGTGGATGATGGATCGACTGACGATACCGAGAGCATGGTTGCCTCTTGGTTAGACACGTCGCCCTTTCCTATTCGATATATCAAACAGCCGAACTCTGGAAAACACGTTGCACATAATCTTGGTGCTGCTGAGGCATCTGGAGAGTATTTTATTTGCGTTGACTCGGACGACTGGCTTGAGCCCAACGCCGTGGAGGTTATCTTACGCGACATAACAGCTTTGGATACGGAAGAAGGTCTTCTGTATCCAAAGCTGTTTGCTGCGCAAACGGCTTTGGATACATGGTTTCCCGACGGTATCGACAAGATTGAGCTTGCCGATATGCGCATGAAATACGGTCTCGTCATCGAGACGGCGATTGTCTTTAACACTGATGTTCTAAGGCGGCATCCGTTTCCCGTTGTCCAGGGCGAGCGTTTCATGCCTGAAGGCTCGGCCTATTACGATTTTGTTGCTCCCGAATTGTTCTGCGTGCATGATGAGCCCTTCTACAGGTGTGAATATCTGAAAGAAGGACTTACTAAGAATATTTGGAAGAATTGGTATGCAAATCCGGCGGGCGTTCGTATAGCGCTTTGCAAACGTCTAAAAGCGGCTGACCGCTACCCGGGGATTCGGTCGCTTAAGGAAAAAGTTGCTGCTATTTCTGGTCTGGAGTCGTTGAATTTGGCTACAGGGGCTCGGTCCTTTGAGGGACTTGACGGATTATCGGCACTTGGTCTTGTTTGTTTGCCCATTGCTGTTGGACTGCGAAAAAAGAGGTTTGGAGGGTTAGCCTAAGTGTGTAAAAAGGAGATAGATACTACGCTTGCGTACAAAGGTGCGACTAGTTCGTTTGTAAATGCAATTATCGTCCTCGTGCTATGCGTCTTTGTGGGAAGATTCGCCTCCCTCGCGTTCCCCTCTGTTGACACGTCGTTTCAATTTCTATGTATATTTAGCTCCTTATTATCTGCGGCGTTAGTTTTTCACAAAAGTAAAATTTCTCGACTTGTGTACCTATATCTTCTGGTATTGCTTGTCGTGTTCACGGTTCAATTCGTGTACACGGTAGTCTTTCTTGGTCAAACTCCTTTTCACTTCTTTTCGGCGGTATACACATACTCGTTTTGCCTTCTCGTTTTCCCTTTTTCCTTTCTTTTTAGTGAGCTGGGGGATCGTGCTGTTTTTAGCATCTTGCAGAAGGTCGCAATTGCGATATCGCTAATTATGATTCTCTCTGCTTTAGTGAAGAATTTTGCCGGCCTGAATCTAATTGAAGCAATGAGAGAACGAGGGAGTTCTGCAAGGCTTGGGGAACCTGAATTTGTTGATGTAATGGTTATTTATTCTTGCTGGATGTTAGGAACAGGCAGTCGTAGAACGCTTGACTTATTTTGTCTGATATTTGGGCTACTTACGATTTTTTATGTTTCGCAAACTCGTGTTATGGAGATCGTGATCCTATGTTCCTGCTTTTTGACACTTTTAATGTCTTTTAGGGGGGCAAATAAGAAGGCCCTGCTTGTTTGTTTCGGGTTTTTCGCCGCTCTTACAGTAGTCATATCAGGCTCATTCGATGAATTCGTCTCTTCTTTTTCTCTTAGTGGCGCCGAGGCTGCTAGCACAATTGCACGTCAAGAAGAAACCGCTTACTACCTCAGCGCGTTTTGCAGGAAACCCCTGGTCGGACTAGGCATGATTGCGTATGAGTCACCACTACATAATTTGATTGGTGGTCCTTATGGTAATTTTTATCCGGATGATATTGGCATAATCGGCGCTTTGGGGACTATAGGGCTGCTTATCATCCCGCTTTATATCATTCCCATGGCCTTATTTGTTATCAGCACTTTTAAAGCTTGCCGTGCCGTGAAATCCCTCCAAATGGGACTCATTATCTATTTAATTGGTACTTCGGCAACGCTTTTAATCGTTTATCCATTTTGTAGTCCCGTATGGCCGTTTCTAATCGCGGAATTCGATTACTGCAAGAGAAATAACTTTACTGACATTTTTGGAGTTTGACATTTATGGAATTTGGCTTTGTTGTTCTTCATTACAAAGAAGTTGATGCTACGAGAAGCTGTATTGATTCAATAAAATCGATTTGCAATGGCCAAGGTGCAATAATCCGAATTGTCGTTGTGGATAATGGTTCGCTAGACGGTTCTGGTGAGCTACTTCAGGATTATTATTACGATGACCCCATTGTTGATGTGGTAGTTTCTTCTGAAAATCTTGGTTTTGCACGCGGCAACAACCTTGGTTTGGAAACCTACAAGAAGTTATATGGAGTACCGAATTATCTAATTGCGTGTAATAACGATATTCTGATAACGGATCCATTATTTTTGAAAAAGGTTCAGTTACTTCACGCAGAATACAATTTTGACGTTTTGGGGCCAGATGTCTTCAACCCAAATACGCATGAACACCAGAGCCCTTGTGATGAAGCCGTCGTTACTTTGGAAGCAATCGATCGTTTGATCTTGAATTGTAAAAGCGAATTAGCCTTATATCGAGAACCGAGTCCGCTTGAGAGGGTCAAGCTTGCAGTGAGAGACTCAAGTATTTTCAGGGCATGCGCAGCCATGAGGCATAAGTTTGGACTTTTTGAAAAACAGCGAAAATGGAATGTGACACAAGAGAATGTTGTACTGCACGGCTCTTTTTTAGTATTTGAGCAAAACTATCTCCAAAGGATGCCATGGCTTTTTTCGCCGGTTACGTTTATGTATTTCGAGGAGTTCTTCCTTCATTTATGTTCAATTCAGAACGAACTAAAGCTTCTCTATTCTCCGGAAGTGCAGATTCTTCACCTTCATGGCGTCTCAACTTCTGCTGATCGTCCTAAATGGTCCCAACGACAGCTGTTTTATTACGAGAACCTGCTTAATTCACTGGAGGAGTATAAGAAGACGCTCTCGGGTCTGTAATTAGTTTTTACTGATGACGCAATTCTCTGCCTTTGAGAATGACAAAACTCTTAGCTTGGAATGAAAGGTATTTGAGACATGTTTGGAATAAAGACCAAACTATCTTTGTTGAAAACAAAATGGCTATGGCGTCGCATGAATGAGGATAACAGCACCTATCCCGTTAGTCCTATTGCAGACTTGAGCAACATTCAGGTTGGACGATTTAGCTATGGCCCCATCGATCTCCATAGTTCTAGTAAGGCCCCTCATTTGAAAATCGGTAGTTGTTGCTCCATTGCCTCAAACGTCGCCTTTGTTATACACGACGATCACCCAACTGACAGTTTTAGTAGCTTTCCCTTCAGGGTTATGGCCTTGGGTGATGTGGACCCTGAGGCCATAGATAAAGGCGGAATAGTTCTTGAGGACGATGTGTGGATTGGGTACCGTGCAACCATTCTTGATGGTGTAACAATACACCGGGGGGGGTCGTTGCCGCCGGTGCCGTCGTTTGCAAAGACGTTCCGCCTTATACCATCGTTGGCGGTGTTCCTGCGAAACCAATCAAGAAGAGGTTCGACGACGAGACGATTTCGCGACTCATGGCTTTCGATTATTCCAAAGTCGCCAAAACTTGGATTCAAGAACATCTACGGGATCTCTACTCGCCAATTAATGAGTGCGTTTTAAAGAGATTGCTGAATGATTCGGAGAGCGAGTATGAATTTTAGGTCTCTTGTTGGAAATGCTGCCGCTGCCTTTGCTGCGCAAGGAGTTTCCATGTTGGTTAGCATAATGATGTCTCTTTTGGTGCCAAAAGTCCTCGGTGTCACAACGTATGGATACTGGCAGTTATTTGTCTTTTATGTTAGCTATTCTGGTTTTTTCCATCTCGGCCTTAACGACGGCGTCTATCTCATCGAAGGGGGTAGGACCCGGAGTGAGATTGACAAGAAATTGATAAACTCTCAGTTTATCGTTGCATCGATTATGCAGCTGGGCGCTGGACTATTGATTTCTCTCGCGGGCGTCGTGTTCGCCGATTCATCTCAACGATGCTTTGTTTTGCTCGCTTTCGCGCTATACACTGTCATGCTTAATTTATCCTCGTATTTCGGTTACGTGTTCCAAGCGATGAATGAGACCAAGCTATATTCATGTATGACGGTTCTCGAGCGCCTTACATTTTTGATTCCTCTTTTGGGTATGATTTTCTTAGGCGTTGAGTCTTTCGAGCCGTTCGTCATAGCCTATCTATTATCCAGAGCTTGCTCACTGGTTTATTCTCTCTGGAAGGCTCGTGACTTTCTTACCGCGGGCACTCTTTCGGTTTCGGAGTCAATTAATGCTGCTGTGGGTAGTATTAAGGTTGGTTTCAGCCTGATGGCCGCCAATATTGCCAGCATGTTTATCCTTGGTGTCGCCAGGGGCATGGTGGATGCAGCTTGGGGAATTGAAGTATTTGGCCGTGTTTCCTTTTCCCTTTCGATGGCCAATTTCTTTATCGCCTTTGTAAGCCAAGCCTCAATGGTCTTATTCCCAGCCCTTAGGCAGGGGTCGGAAACAGAGCGAAAATCGTTTTATCGTGGAATCCGCGACATGATGGAGATCGCCTTTCCATTTATTTACGTACTCTATTTCCCGATGTCGTGGGCTCTGTCGCTCTGGCTTCCTCAATATGCCGAAAGCATGGGGTATTTCGCGCTCCTGCTTCCTGTTTGCGTTTTTAATTCGAAAATGGATGTTTGCTGCACCACTTACTTCAAGGTTCTGCGCGAGGAGCGAACTCTCCTCAAAGTCAATATTGTGACTGTCGCCGTGAGCGCCGTTCTTTCGGCAGCGGGTGTCTACTTGCTGGGATCTTTGGAGGCGGTCCTTGTCGGCGCGGTCACCGCCATCATCGGCCGTTCCGTTTGGTCTGAGCTACGACTTAACGAACTAATGGGGACTAGAGGCTCGGCGTTGCCCGCTGAAGAGATATTGCTTACGATTTGTTTTGTTGTATTGGTGTTTAATATGCAGGCTTGTGCTGCGCTTGCGGTTTATATTGCTGTATACGCTATCTATCTCTTCATTAATCGGCAAACTTCTTGCGCCTTGTATCGCTCGATGGCTCGAGCGCTGAGGCACTAAAGACCAACATACGGATTAACAGAGGCCGTGATTGTTATTTGCTGCTGTGGTGAGGTTTTGGGCTCTTAATTCTTTCAAGTCCTTTAGTTCGGAGCCTTTTTCTCAACATATATCCCTCTGATCTGAAGCACGAACATACTATGTTGCCGATTTTGAGATGCGGATGCCGATTTCCTGCATATTGGCAATTGGATTCTGACGATACCTATTCATATCGGTGTCATGTTTTATTCGGCTCTAGTCACCAGATTTCTAAGGGCTCGAGAATTGCTAAAGTTTCCGTTTTGGAGAAAAAGGTCGGGGCGTTGAAATGCCGCTGTATTCCGATTCCCAGTAGGTGGAGGGGGGCCAGGAGTAGCGCTTCCTGCATACATGAGCCTAATGTTCCAGAACGATTAGTTAGTTCAACGAATTTCATAATTACTAATAAGGAGTTCATATATGAAAGGCATCATCCTCGCCGGCGGGTCCGGAACCCGCCTGTACCCGCTCACGCTCGTGACCTCCAAGCAGCTGCTGCCGGTCTACGACAAGCCCATGATCTACTACCCGCTGTCCACCCTCATGCTGGCGGGCATCCGCGACATCCTGGTCATCTCCACGCCGACGGACCTCCCCAACTTCGAGCGACTGCTCGGGGACGGCTCGCGCTACGGCGTGAACCTGTCCTACGCCGAGCAGCCGAGCCCCGACGGCCTGGCGCAGGCGTTCACCATCGGCGAGGACTTCATCGCCGGCGAGCCGTGCGCGCTGGTGCTCGGCGACAACATCTTCTACGGCAACGGACTGTCGCGCCACCTGAAGAAGGCCGTCGAGAACGCGCAGTCGGGCCGCGCCACCGTCTTCGGCTACCACGTGGACGACCCCGAGCGCTTCGGCGTCGTGGAGTTCGATGCGCAGGGGAGGGCCGTGTCCATCGAGGAGAAGCCCGAGCGCCCCAAGAGCTCCTACGCCGTCACCGGCCTGTACTTCTACCCGGGCGACGTGGCCGCCAAGGCACATAAGGTGGAGCCGTCCGCGCGCGGCGAGCTGGAGATAACCGACCTCAACCGGATGTACCTGGGGGAGGGGACGCTGTCCGTCGTCACCCTCGGCCGCGGCTACGCGTGGCTGGACACCGGCACCATGGAGAGCCTGCACGAGGCCGCGGAGTTCGTCCGCGCCGTGGAGCACTCCCAGGACCTGCCCGTGTCCGTGCCCGAGGAGATCGCCTGGGAGAACGGATGGATCACCACCGAGGGGCTCAAGGAGGCCGCCGAGGCCTACGGCAAGTCGGTCTACGGGCAGCACCTGAAGAAGGTCGCCGCCGGCGAGATCGTCAACAGCCCGCGCGAGTACTAGGAACAAGGAGATTCGAACATGGCAGAGGAGACCTTCTCCCCCAAGAACATCATCGTCACGGGCGGCTGCGGCTTCATCGGCAGCAACTTCGTGCACTACGTGGTCAACAACCACCCCGGGGTGCACGTGACCGTCCTGGACAAGCTGACCTACGCCGGCAACCCCGAGAACATCGCCGGGCTGCCGGCGGACCGCGTGGAGCTCGTCGTGGGCGACATTTGCGACGCAGAGCTGCTCGATAGGATCGTCCCGGGCCACGACGCGATCGTGCACTACGCCGCCGAGAGCCACAACGACAACTCCATCGCCGACCCGGAGCCGTTCCTTCGCACGAACGTCGAGGGCACCTTCCGCCTTCTGGAGGCCGTGAGGAAATACGGCATCCGCTACCACCACGTCTCCACCGACGAGGTCTACGGCGACCTGGCGCTCGACGACCCGGCGAAGTTCACCGAGGAGACGCCCTACCGCCCGTCCTCGCCGTACAGCTCGACCAAGGCGTCCTCCGACATGCTCGTGCGCGCCTGGACCCGCACCTACGGGCTTCGCACCACGATCTCCAACTGCTCCAACAACTACGGCCCCTACCAGCACGTGGAGAAGTTCATCCCCAGGCAGATCACGAACATCATCGACGGCGCGCGCCCCAAGCTCTACGGAAAGGGCGAGAACGTCCGCGACTGGATCCACACCGAGGACCACTCCTCGGCCGTTTGGGATATCCTCACGAAGGGCCGCATGGGGGAGACCTACCTCATCGGAGCCAATGGGGAGAAGAACAACATCACGGTCCTGCGCATGATCCTGGAGGCCATGGGGCGCGACCCCGAGGACTTCGACTGGGTCGCCGACCGCCCCGGCCACGACCGCCGCTACGCCATCGACTCCACCAAGCTCCAGCGCGAGCTCGGCTGGAGGCCGGCGCACACCGACTTCGCCGACGGGCTCAAGCAGACAATCGACTGGTACGTCGAGAACGAGTCCTGGTGGCGCCCGGCCAAGGAGGCCACCGAGGCCCGCTACCGCGCACAGGGGCAGTAACGAGGGGATAGAGTTATGGCAGACATCGCATTCGAGAAGGACCTCTCCGTCACCGAGACCGGCATCGAGGGCCTCAAGGTCGTCGACCTGGCCGTCCACGGCGACTCGCGCGGCTGGTTCAAGGAGAACTGGCAGCGCGCCAAGATGACCGCCCTGGGCATCCCGGACCTCCGCGTCGTCCAGAACAACATCTCCTACAACGACAGCCGCGGCGTCACCCGCGGCATCCACGCCGAGCCCTGGGACAAGTTCATCTCCGTCGCCCGCGGCAGCGTCTTCGGCGCCTGGGTCGACCTTCGCGAGGGCAGCGCCACCTACGGGAAGGTCTACACGACCGTGCTCGACCCGAGCAAGGCCATCTACGTCCCGCGCGGCGTGGGCAACAGCTTCCAGGCCCTGGAGGACGGTACCGCCTACACCTACCTGGTGGACGCCCACTGGTCCCTTGAATTGAAGAAGACCTACACCTTCGTTAACCTCGCCGACCCGGGGCTCGCCATCGAGTGGCCGATCCCGCTGGACCAGGCCACCGTCTCCGAGGCCGACCTCGGCCACCCGATGCTCAAGGACGTCGTCCCCATGGCGCCGAAGCGTACCCTCGTCACCGGCTGCAACGGCCAGCTGGGGCATGCGGTCCGCGCGCTGGCCGAGGAGCGCGGCGTCGCCAAGGACTTCGACTTCTGCGACATCGACACCTTCGACATGTCCGACCCGGAGTCCTACGCGCAGTACGACTGGTCGCTCTACGGCACCGTCATCAACTGCGGCGCCTACACCGCGGTGGATAAAGCGGAGACCCCCGAGGGCCGCGTGGCTGCCTGGAAGGCCAACGCCACCGGGCCGGCCCTTCTCGCCCGCACCTGCGCCGAGCACGGGATCACCCTGGTCCACGTTTCCTCCGACTACGTCTTCGACGGCACGGCCGAGGCCCACACCGAGTGGGAGCCCCTCAGCCCGTTGTCCGTCTACGGCCAGACCAAGGCCGCCGGCGACATCGCCGTGGCCGGGTGCCCGCGCCACTACATCATGCGCTCCAGCTGGGTCATCGGCGAGGGCCACAACTTCGTCAAGACCATGAAGGCGCTCTCCGACCGCGTCGCCGACCCCGAGGACGAGCTCACGCAGGTCACCGTGGTCGACGACCAGCTGGGCCGCCTGACCTTCACGCGCGACATGGCCGAGGCCATCTTCCACGTGCTGGGCTCGCACGCCCCCTACGGGACCTATAACTGCACCGGCTCCGGCGCCGTCGAGTCCTGGGCGGACATCGCCCGCGCCGTCTTCGAGGCAGCCAACGGCAACGGCGAGAAGGTCGTGCCGGTATCGACCGCCGACTACTACGCGAGCGCCGCCGGCCCCGTCGCCCCGCGCCCGGTCCACTCCGCGCTCGACCTGTCCAGGCTCGAGTCCGTCGGCTTCCATATGCCCGACTGGGAGGAAGAGCTGGGGGAGTATCTCAAGACGCTCTAGCAGCTTAGTGGCTCGTCGGGAAACCCGGCGAGCCACTATTTATTTAGTCTTGAGCAATTTGCATCACGACTTAGGGCCTTCTTGCCGATATGTTCATCCAAATCCAGCAGTTTCCGCTGCAGTCAGCATACTCGATTCGATTTTTGGCCAATCCAAGGTCTATAAGTTGTTTTGCCAATGGTATGTCCCTGCGCTCAACAAAGGCCTGGCCATTTGGAAACGCAATTGCACGCAGCGAGTTCAAATAGTGCTGAGTCGTCTCGTCCATATCTTTACCTCCTTTCGGGGCTTGATTTACAACCCATATATTCGGCTATCTGTCAAATACCATCGTGCGGGATTGAGCCACCTTGTGTCTCTCAAATTAATGAGTATTGCGAGAGTGCTGTCGAAAACGACCGCAGCGGCTCACTCTTCATTTAGGTTAAAGGCTTACAACTCGACCACAAACCTCCAACGCAGCAGATCGATGAGTGACGATGATGACGGTACGGCCGAGATTTCGCATGCGGTCCAGCATTTCTCGCTCGGTCTTGGGGTCGAGGGCCGATGTGCATTCATCGAGCAAAAGCACGGGGGGGCCGGAGTAGACCGCACGCGCAACGGTAAGGCGTTGCTCCAGGTCTCCGTACCAGTTGTCGCTGGTGTCGTCCCAGGTTAGGTCTATCTGGCACCATTTGCCGTCGATCTTTACGGCGTTCCAGGTGTGGCCGTTGCCGGTGATGCGCCCGTTGGCGATGCCCGCGGTGTCAAGGAGCTTGGAGTAGATGCGCTGGTAGCTCTCGCAGGTGCCCTGGTGGTGCGTGAGGCCGCTTTCGGCCGAGCACCAGTTGCGGCTGTGGTCGTACTCCAGCTGGTCGAGCGTCCAGTCGTGGAGCCACAGCGCCATGTCGTATTCCGAGCCGTTTGTCTCTTGCCTGCACAGGTCCACGGCGTCGTTGACGATCTGCGTGACGCTTGGGCGGGCGGCGTCGTTTACGGTTACCTCCGCCGTGGTGCGCAGGTAGTAGATCCCCTTGTCGTTTTGGGGGTCGTTTCTGTCGTTGTCCATAAAGTAGAAGTAGATGCGGTACGTGCCCGACGCCGTGAAGTCAAAGGTAAAGTAGTGGCCTGTGGTGCCCAGGCTGTAGTAGCTGGACCATGCCTGGCGCGACGGGTCGCAGACGCTCTCATGGCTACCGCCGTCCCAGTAGGTGGGCACGTCCATGCGCGCCTTGGCCTGGGACGAGCCGTTGGCTTGGGTTACGTGGAAGGTCGTCGCAGTGCCCGCGGGGGCGTCGTTCCACGAGACGTTGAAGGTGACGCCGTTTTGGGTTGCGGTGACGGAGTGGGCGTAGCCGGTTTGTGACGCGGTGGAGATTGCCGCGGGCGTGGGGTTGGTCTGGGTTCGGAGGGATGGGGCGGTGGTGCCGGTTGCGGCGGTGGTGCCGTCAGCGCTTTCCGTGTTGGCTGCGCTGGTGCCGGTGGATGTTGCGGTGCTGTCCTCAACGGTATCTGCTGTCGCATTCGTGTTGGTGCCGTCTTCGGCCTCGCCTGTGTCGCCGTTCGTAGCGTCGGCTTGCGCCTGCTGCTCGGCTGTTGCCTGAGGCTGTACGACTTCTGCGATGGCTGCCATAGGCATCGTCGAGCTGACCATGGACGCGCACGCGATCGCGCAGAACAGGTAGTAAAGGGGTCGTTTCATAGCGGAGCCTCTCGGTGAGCAGCCAATAGGGTTCTAAGGCAGCTCCAGGCCAGCATTCCGCACATATTTTGTTTCGGTTTATTTTACGGGAACCCCAGTCAACATCAGCGAACTTTCTGGGGGTTGTTGGGGAGGGGGAGGGAGCAGACTGGGGATTGGTGTTCATAAGAGACGGGGCCTTGCGTGCAAATAACCTTCTTAGGATTGCTATTGCGATTTAGAAGCAACTCGAAGCGGTTGCGCCTCACACTCGGTACAACACGAGGCGTGCTAGATTATTGGTAGCCATAAACCCTAACGGTCGGGAGGCTGCATGAGGATCTCTAAACTGAAGATTGAGAACTATCGGAATCTCGATGGTGTTGCGATTAGTTTTGACGAGGACGTGACCTATATTGTCGGCGAGAACAATCTCGGCAAAACGAATGTGCTCGACTTGCTCAATACAATCTTCAACCAAGCGATGATCAGCGAAGAAGATTTCGCAGACACCGAAAGGCGATCAGGTGCTGTAGTAACTTTAAAGATGGACGAGGGCGAGATCGGAATATCGGGGATCGACATCGATCCTGCGACCGGAAACACCATTACCGTCTGCGCCTTTGCTGACGATCCGGATTCTCGAATAGAGTTTGTGGCCGAGGAAAGCGGGGAAAAGATCCCCCCTTCTTTTATGAGATCCGTTCATATGTTCAGGTACTCTACTGCATCTTTCAATAGGGGAGACTTGGCGTTTGACGGTACGCGCGGCGTCGGTAAAGTTCTCTCCAAAGGTATCTCTCTTTACCTGGATAAGGAGGGCAAAGAGGTCTTTGACTTTCTAGACGGGAATGAGCTCGAAGGTCTGCTTGAAGATCTCGGTGCGATTGTCGGTGACGTACCCATCTTGTCATCATATGGTGTGAGGACGGGCGTCGACTCATCGGATAGCGGAACGCTTGGAAGTTTGGTTACCTTGCTTGATAAGAGAGGCGTTCATTTTAAAAAGGCGGGGGTAGGCTTGCAGTACCTCGCCATTGCCTCGCTTTCGATAATCGAGAGCATTATGCGACTTTCGCCTAAACGCCTTCAAGAGAGCCTCTGCTCGGATGGCGATGACAAGCGCGTGCTGCATGCCGTGCTGGCTTATGACGAACCCGAAGCTCATCTTCATCCGTATATGCAAAGACGGCTCTCGAAGAGCTTACATAGGATTTGCGAAGGGGAGGACACCAAGTTTAACGCCCTTCTAAAGGAGTATTTCGGGATTGATTCAATCAAAGCTCAGCTGATCATGGTGACGCATTCGCCAAACATTCTTGCTCGCGGCTATAAGAACATTGTGCGATTTGGACAGGGCGAAGATTCTCCAAGGGTCATGTGCGGCAAGGATATTAACCTTTCTGACAAGGTTGAAAAGCATCTTATGCTGAACTTTGAGTCAATACGAGAGGCTTTTTTCGCGCGGTCGGTATTGGCTTTTGAAGGGCAGACGGAGTCTGGGGCCATTCCGGTCTTTGCACGCAACCTTGGGATGGATCTGGATGATTATGGAGTTGTGCCTATCAGGGCTGGCGGGAAAAAGAACGTCGAGCCGCTCTGTGAACTTCTGAACAAGTTTGAGATTCCAAATTATTCCATTGTCGATAGGGATAACGATTCGCTAGAAACTTCTGGAGACCACATAACGACAACTGAACGGGATTTTGAAGCTGAGGTCATCGAAACTATTTTCGTTAATAGGAACCAAAGCTCGTTTATTACACTTCTTGAGGCGACGGATCGTCAGAGGGCAACTTCCATCAAGGGCAATAGCAAAGCATTGAAAAATGCCTGCGCTGTCTACGGTGTTAGCTTGACGGGCCCTGAGTATGATTTCCAGGGATCGGAGTTTGACGGACTATTCGCCGACACACCCGAATCGCGTGCGCTTATGTATGCATGGCTTTCATCGAACAAGGGCGTTGGGTCTGGCGTTGCCCTCGCGGAGGTTTTTGGTGCCGATGGCGTTCCCGCATGTTATAAAACTATTATTTGTAAGGCCGTGGGGCTTTAATGGTGATGAGTCAGGCTGACTTACGGGATAGTGTTAGAGCTGCGATTGAGGTGCGCTGTGGCGGAGATACATCACAGTGCTCTGCGATTTTTGCGCCATCGAAGAGGGTATTCGTAGAGGCCCCGGCAGGATACGGGAAAACCACAGTGATGACTGGGCGAGCTTGCTGGTTGCTGGCATCTGGGGAAGTCCAGCCGCCAAAAAGGATTTTGTCCCTAACCTTCAGCGTCGCTGCCGCGCGGAGAATGCGTACGGATTTAAGCGCCACTATGTCGGCGCTTCCTGGTCCCGTGGCCAAGCGTTTTGAGGACAGCGTCATGGCGACTAACTTCCACGGCTTTGCTTGGGCTCTGCTGCGCAGATACTGGAGATCGCTCTCGCTCCCAGTAAACGTTGACGAGCTTTCTATGGTTGATGACAACGGCGCCGTTAACGAGCTGGTTTTGCGAGGTGTCAGGCTGACCTGGAATGAAAAGAATGCCGTTGACGACTTCCTCCGCTTTATGAGAAACGGTCAGGACATGGACTTGAGGCGCGTGATGTTTTCCTTTAATAGGATCATCAGGGATCGGTTCGTGCCGAACGGTCTCTTGCCATATTCTGGAATGATTTCCCTTGCAATTGAATTGCTCTCTCATTTTCCCAAGTTAAGGTCCTATCTGTCGTCAGCGTACCCTGTCGTGCTCGTCGACGAGGCGCAGGACACGAATGCGTTGTGTTATATCTTTCTAAATGGCTTGGTTTCTGATAAATCAGGAATCTGCATGTTCGGTGACCCTATTCAGCGTGTCTATGGTTTTATTGGCGCAATGGAAGGCTTAAAGGCAAAGGCCACTACCGACCTGTGTCTATCGCCGCTGGAGCTCGAACATAATCATAGGTTTTCTGGGGGATCTATCGTTGGAGAGCTCGGTGCTGCGATTCGCTCCCACATGAAGGGTGCCATTGTCGGCGGTACGCCCCGACTTCCCATATTTGTTGGCGCTGCACAGCAGGACGAAGCGACAGCCATTGTTTCCAAGGTTACGGCGCTCATCCAAGTCGGTGGCGGGAAGATCGCGATTCTTGTTCGTAAGCGTGGTGCCCTTGCCGATCTCATTATGAACGAATTGGTTAAGGAGGAGATGCCATACTTCAACGGGCTTTTCTCTGATACAGCCCCAGAGTTCATTGAATTCAATGTGTTTGCTTTATCCAGGATTACCGATGCAGCGTCTGGAGAAAAGGGCGTCAGCCTGTCTGCTGCGGACAAAATAATTGACTCCGTCTCTAATGAACTGCTGACTGGCTCCAGGAGATTCGAGTATGGGCGGTCCTATGCCATGCTTCTTGGGGCGCTGCGGAAACACCTTAAAACTGACTGCGTCGCGATGGATCCATCTGAGCGCTTCGACTATATCGTTAGCATCTTTTCCGAGGGCTCCCTGCGGCGTTTCTCCGATTACCTTGATGCAGACATCTCGATCATGACCATTCACTCCGCTAAGGGGCTCGAGTGGGACACTGTTTTCATTCCGGGCGTTACGCGTTTCGATTGGCCTGGAGGGATTTGCTCTCGTTGTGAAAATGCTGGTATATGCTTACGTTCTGCGCGAGGTTGCCAGATTGCTGATGCGAAGAAAATGCCAGATGGGCTTATTGAGGAAATAGGCCTGCTGTACGTCGGCGTCACTCGCGCCCGCAAAGCGGTATATGTCTCCGCTTCTATGCAGCGCAGGACAAATTACGGGAACTATCAGGTTGCCTGCCCCTCTTGCCTAACGTCTCTTCCGGGCATTGAGCCCGTGAGTTGGAAGGTCATGGACGGGGAGGGGTGATTAAGTGTTCGGCGTAAGAGGCGGAGGCCGACGTTTAATCATGATGAGTTTTGTGGCGTAACTCGTGCCCTGTTTGATTATGACGGGCAGTGGGGCAATAGGGGGTCGCCCAACATGTTGGTCAAGCAAAATCTTTTGTTAATTTCGAACAGGTATTCGATATGTATGGGTTTTCGCCGTGTGCAAATACGTGGGACCTAGTTTGAATTTATGCTGGTCAGCGAAGCTGCCTCTAGGGTGGATTAGACGGCTCACTTATTGCTGTTGATTTATACTGCAAAAACTTTAATCGTATCTACCTGCTAAAACACAACATATTGTGTTCAGCTTCAAAAAACAATACAGGATATAGATTGCGTTTGCGGCTACAATTAATTTAACGTGAAACGTCGTTTCCCCACTACAACTTAATTGTTCGAAAGGAGCTGGATGGGATAGCTGTCAAAATCGAGGCCATGTTGATGGTCCACTAAGATTCTTTGGGGGCGCGTGCGCTTATAGATCAACAGCAGTATGCGCCCCCGTATGCTCAAATCATTTCCAAATAGCTTTTCTTCAAGAACCTGTCACTTGTGTGGCTGGGCGGGTTAGTCCGTAAAAATTCGAGGGATGGCTCTTGGATTCTTGGAGGTGCGTAATTTTTGGCCAATAACTATCTAGATAATCTTCTTGGGAAAATCTCTGCGTACGATCTGTTCAATGTACTCATTCCGGGCGCACTTGTAACATATTCCGTCAGCCAGATGCCGTTGGGCAGTTGTATTGACTGCTCCAACTGGCTGGCACTATTTGTACTGAGTTATGTCCTCGGTCTCATTGCGTCGCGGATTGGCTCTCTCTGTATTGAGCCGTTGGCCCGCAAGCTGAAACCGACCGAAAAGCGGGACTATTCTGCCTTTGCATATGCTCAGAAACGCGATCCAAAGGTCGAGCAGCTCTTGATGATTTCAAACATGTATCGCAGCCTGGCGGGGGCCGGTGTCCTGCTCGTCATTATTCTGTTTGCATCATTGTTGCCGGAATCTCATCGGCCTCCGGCGGCTCTGTGCTCTTTTATCGCCTTATTTATTGCCTCCTGGATCAAGCAGGAACGGTATGTAGAAAAGCGGATCAACTTCAATCTTGAGGAACGTGATAATCGTGAGTGAGATTAAGTCTCTGTCCGTTGGCAACGGTGACATGTTTTACATCAATCACAATACTGACAACTTCAGCATAATTGACTGCAATATTACCGATGAGCGTAAGTCGGAAATCCTTGATGAGATTAAAAACCTTGCAGGTAATAAGTGTATCGTGCGTTTTATTAGCACACATCCGGACCAAGATCATATTCAGGGTATTGAGTATCTTGATGAGCTTAAGCTCATTCCGAATTTTTATTACGTTGACAATGATGTCTCTAAGTCCACGGAGTCAGAGAGTTTTAAAAAGTACAAAGATCTGAAGGGGTCGTCGTGCGCCTACAAAATATACAAGGGGTGTAAGCGTAAATGGATGAACGTTTCTGATGGTGAGCGCGGCTCTGCTGGGATTAGCGTCCTCTGGCCCGATGTGAATAATGAGACCTTCCAGGATGCTTTGCGGGATGCCGAAAGCTCTGATAATCCCAATAATATTAGTCCTGCGATTGTCTACTCTCTTGAGGAAGGGGTCCGTGCGCTTTGGCTTGGTGACATGGAAAATGACTACATGGTGGCGATTGAAGACGACATCTCACTTTCGCCTGTGGACATTCTTTTTGCACCGCATCATGGACGGAAGTCTGGTCGCGTTCCTAAGACATGGCTAGATAAGTTGGAGCCTCGGTTGATCGTTGTGGGAGAGGCCCCGTCAGACGAGCTTGAGTATTACTCGAATTACAACACTCTGACGCAAAACAGCGCTGACGACATTCTGTTCTGTTGCGAGACCGGTAAGACTCATGTTTACGTTGGATCTCCTTCTTATAGCGTCAATTTCTTGTACCGTGACCGTTGTGTTTCGGATTTGAAGGATGATTTGAGGTATTTGGGCACGTTTGATTGTGGCGATCGTTAGTCCTGCTGCTGCCTTGTTCGATCATGGCCTGTCTGCGCTTTTACCTGACAGGCCATGATATGCCCTTCAATCTCCTTGAGATAGCGTAGTATGTTGTCCTGCTATACAAAAGCTCTTCGAGAGCTTTAAGGGTGACGCTTTCTGTTAGAGAGTGTTGCCCTTTTTTCATGTATGCAATGAGTGACGAGCTGGCTAAACGTCATTCCGGCAACGGGGCGTTCGAGTATGGGCGGTTTCTGCTGGATGACGCGCCCGTGGGCAACAATTGATATCGATTAGGATTAAACCAATTGCGGTGGAAGCCTTCGGATGACATCTGAAGAGGGTTGATGCGTCGGCCCTCTTTTTTGTTTGGATGTAAGATTCGGCCTGTCAAAATTTACATCTCAATTGAAAATAGACGAGATTGCGTGTGATTCTCTGCTCGTATGTAACTTTACTGACGTGTTGTTGCTCAGTCTTAATTCGCTGTGGTTGCCGGTAAGGGATTGACCAGATTGGGCTTTTCCTTACAGATTCAATTGTGATGAGGCCTTGCGACGGTATGTCCGGCTTGGTCCGTGGAAACCGCCGAAAGGCGGTTTTCGCGTTTTAAGGGGCTGTTTTCTAAAGGATATTTGTCACGTTTCCGCTTTAGGTCGGCGGGTTTCATCGCGTATTTCGGAAGTGCAGGGATAATCGGAAACCGCCGAGCACCCCCCCCGCATTTTCCAGTAAAACTGCAGGTCGCCGAAGCTCAAAACCGGAGTCCGGTCGGTCGATCTTTGCTTTTCACCGCACTTCCGGATTGAGCACAAGCTCGACTGGATTGTTTATCGATTTGGGGCTGCGGAATCTAGTTTATACCTTGTTATTTGTATTTAAATAGATATACTTAACTTATAAGTTAAGTGTATCTAGAAAGGGGGGTGGCCCTTGGCAGCAGGATATGAACTTGTCGAATATAGAGACCCCAAGGGCCGACCGTTTTGGGAGTTGACGACTTCTCCTGACAACTCCCAATTTCAGAAAATGATGTCAGACCCTAAACGGAAATTTGTCGCTCGTAAAATGATCGACCAGATTTCAAAAATCTACGATTACGGTTTAAAGGTTGCGAGCGGGACCTCAAAGCTGCGACGTATCGATTCTAAGATTGGTCTCTATGAACTAAAAGGGTTTGACGGGGCAAATCGAGAGATGATTTATGCCATATGTCAGGGCGTAGACAAAATTGTTCTATTGTTTTGGTTTAAAGGACACCAGGGATCAGGAAATATCAGTAAAGAAATCGAGCGGGCCAAGCGATTAGCCGTAATAGCGCGTCAGCTTCTGGAATCTGAGCGTTGACTTTTATACTTGGCTTTCGAAACGGAGAACACAATGAATAAAGTAGATTTATCTGATTTTTACGCCGAGACAGAAACTAGCGAAACACGCGCTTATGAACACGCGCTAGATATCGAGTTTATTGTTCATCGCGAGATGAAGCATTTGGGTTTAAGCAAAAGCGATTTGGCAAAGCGTATGGGCGTGAGCCTTCAGTCGCTTTCGAAGCTGTTGAATTCTCAGCCCAATATGACGTTGAAGACGATCGCTAGGTTCGAGCTCGCCTTGGGTATCAATATCGTTCCTAAGGTTACCGTTAGCTATTCTAAAGAGCTACCGTTTCTTTCATCCAACGATTCTGTGCGAGAGCAATGGTCATTCAGGAGCGAGCTTCCGTCGTCGCACGCGAATCTAGAGATGGTTCCAGGAGGTTTGGCAGCATGAGTGGGGATTTTATTGCTCCAATTCAGATTGTGAATTTGTTCGTCGTTGACTCCGATTTTCATATCGAAGATTCGCCCTCGGATAATATGGATTTAAAAGTTGACGTCAGCTATCAGGATGTTCACCTTTGGAAAAACGATAGCGGCGCGCACACAAGTTTAAAGATGTGCGTATCTGGCAGTCTCGTTGACAGGGATGGTGATGCGCAGGAGAAGATGCGCGCTGGCGTTACGGTATCCATCTCGGTTTCGGCGCAAATACCAGCGAACTCTCCCGATGACGAAGCACGTCACTATCTTCTTTCAAATGCCATTTCGATGGCGTATGCCCATGCGAAGAGCTATCTGATGGTTGTTACTGGACTTTCACCCATGGGAGCGCTTACATTGCCTGCCATTCTCCCTGCGGAGATGTCAGCAGATTGCGATGTGCCTTTTCAGAGCGAATAGCATTTCCTCGATGAATCTAAGTCGAATGAGTTGCCACTCCCACATCCTCTGAAGATGTTCTTAAAACAGTTTTAATAGTTGCCTTCGACCTACATTGACGGCGTACAATACGAACGTTTGACTATGGCAAATGTGGAATTAAGGGGAGGGGTGCGCTATGGAAGTGCTGGTTGTTGGCAACACTGCATATGTTGACGATGACTTTTGTGCCAAGGCGTTCCCCGGGGACCACGTTAAGGTCGTAGCCGCCGCGGATGCACATCGCGACGAGTCGTCGCCCCATGCCTCATGGAAAGAGCTTCTGCAACACCTGGATCAGGCCTATGAGTTCGACCGCGTGGTCTATCTGTCTAACTACCTCACGCCGCATACCGAGAACTTTGGCGACATCGAGTTGCTCCGCTCGGTCTTTCGTGCGTGCATGGGGCGCCGGGTTCAGTTGCTGTATGTAGCCGGGCCGCGGGCGCTGAGGGTGCCGCCGATGCCGCAGAGCAAACGGGAAAGGGAATTATCGCCCGAGTGGCTAACGACCTGTGCCGCCATTACGCTGCGCGCGAAGACGTTCAGGTAAAGATTCTGCGCGCGCCTTTCCACTGCCTCTGCCGCACTGGAAGATCCGTTTTTGGCGCCGTTGTTCGACGCATGCTCAACCGGATCGGTTGCTTTACAGGGAGCGGAGGATGCGGCGTTTCCCCTGCTGTGCGCCGAGGAGCTCGCGGTGCTGGTGCGCCGCATCTTTGATAGCTGGGATGCCTCCTTTGAGACGCTCGATGTTGCCGATACCTTCCATCACACGGCGGGCGGCCTGGGAGAGGCTCTCAAGGCGCTGTTCCCAGGGCTCTCAGTTGCCTATGGCGATTCTGCCGGCTATGCCCTGCCCGTCAGCGACATCTTTCGCGTTCGCTATGGCTGGTTTCAGCGCTACGACTTGTTGCGCGATCTTTCGACCATTCAGGCTCGCTGGGATGCTGGCCGTGCAAAGAAGGTCAACCCCTTGCGCGCCGCCATCGACCGCATCCAGACGCGCACGCTGCCTATTAAATGCCTAGAGACGGGCGTTGCCTGGGTCCTGTTTGAGGTGCTGGAGCATCTGTTCTCCCAGTCGGCCCGGCTCAACGTGCTCGATTATCGCCTGCTCTACGTCGTGCTCATTGGTACGCTGTATGGCCTGGACTTTGGCCTGGTTGCGGCGCTGCTGGCATCGGTGGGCTTGGCCGTGAGCTACTTTACCCAGTATGGCTATACCTTCCAGGCATGATGGTCATTCACTACACGGGCCAGACCGCTGGCGACGATATCGTGCGCGCGTTTGGGCGCACCAGGTTCACCGTTAAGTCCAAGACCATGCGCGGCGACAAGGTCGAGATGACCGTCGAGGTGCTCTCTGACGGTGTGGATATGCCCTATGCCGACGCCATCCGTGCCCTCGATGGCGTGGAGGACCTAACGCTCATCCAATACAACGGCGAATACCACGGCTAGAACCCTAGCGAGTAGATTGCACAAAGAGGGGCGGTCCTGGTCGAGCAGTCCGGCGTTCGTTAGAACGCCGGAACGAACAGGTATCATGGTGAAAGCGATTTCAACGACAGGTGTGCTCGTGGTAAAGATGAAGGATGTGGCCGAGTCCGTAACGTACGCATTGTTGGCGATGTCTCGTCGGTCGAGGTGCTTGTGAACGATGGTGCGCTCGTGTTCTCGACGCGCAGCTACCCTGCGACCTATGGCGTGTCCGTTGACGCCGCTGGCGCGAACGTGACCTACCACGCGCTCAACATCTAGGCGACTCGTCGCATATCGGCGCTATACTGCAGCCGTTGCCCACGATGCGGGGAACACCCGCATCGTGGGCTTTTGTTTTGAAGGGACGGTGCCACGTGGACGTGCAACAGCTAGAAGAGGCTTGGGCTGCAAGGGCCAACGCACGTGAGGCGCGACTGGTTGCTGCCTCGCATGCGCCGGCAGCGCTTGCGCTGTTGGGGATTGTGCGCCCCGGTGACCGCCTGGTGGCCTTTGCGGATGACTTTGCCAAAGCTTTTGTGCGCGGCTTTGATGGCTGCGACATGGCTATGGTGGGGGAACCGTCGGTTGCGGCGTTTGCTGCTGCATCCGAGGGCTTTGATGCTTCGTTTGAGGTCGAGGGGCCGCACCTGTGGTGGTTCGTCAACTCTATTGGCGGGTTTGGACTGCGCGTGCCCGATCTGCGCGCATTAGGCCGCGCCGCGCGTGAGGCTCATGCGCTGCTCGTGGTGGATAACACCGTGGCGTCAGCTTTTGGCTGCGATCCGCTGCGGCTGGGCGCTGCGTTATCGCTGGAGGCGTTCGACCGCGTATGTGCCGGTGATGCTCCGCGCAAACTCGTTGCCGCTTCGGTGGCGCGCTCGCAGCTTAAGCGCCATCGCGTGGATGCCGCGGCTGAGTGCGCGCATGCCCTGCTTGAGGACTGTGGCCTGGACAAGCTTGATTTGCCTGCTGACGAGGCCGGTGTATTGGAGCGCGGGCTGGACTCGCTCGATGCCCGCATGCAGGCTCACTTCGACCGCGCCCGTGCGCTGGCCGAGTATCTGGTCGCCAACGAGATGGTGCGCAACGTTCGCTATCCCGGGTTGAGCTCGCATCCCGACCATGCGGTTGCAACGGGAATCCTTGAGCATGGCTTTGGCCCGGCAGTTGAGTTTGGCCTTATCGAGCGTAGCGCGGGTGAGCTGTTCGATGCTTTGCCGGGGGAGTTTCGCACATCGCCCGCCGGCGGTGCAATAACACGCCTTTCTGCTCCACGTGGCAAGCAGGGGAGCACCATCCGCCTCTTCGCCGGCACCGACGATCCCCTGACGGTAGCCGCCGCCCTCGATAACGCCCTCCGATAGTAGCTAATTTGGGACGGGGCTTTTTTAGCTACCCAATGTCAATTTTTGGCTATGAGTTAAGAATGCTCTGGATGGGTAGCTAAAAAAGCCCCGTCCCAAATTAGCTACTCTTTGATGGTGTCGATCAGGTCGTTGGCCCTTGCGGCTATGACTTCGTTGATCTCTGCCTGCAGCTCCTCGTAGGCCGCTATGGCTCGCTCGCCGGCGGGGGTGAGGGTGGATCCGCGGGCGCCGTCGCGCTCGATGAGTTTGCATCCCAGCTGCCCTTCGGCCTCGTTTACAATGCGCCAGGCCTTGGAATATGCCATGCCCATGCTCTTTGCGGCACGGTTGAGCGAGTGCTCGCGGGCGATACCTTGCAGCAGTAAGACGCAGCCGTGGCCGAACACGCCCGGCAGATCCTTGTCGCACGACTGAATGACCAGTTTTGCCGTCGTCTTGTACTCCATGCGCTCCACGTCTCTCCGCTAAAGTGTTTGCTGGGCAAACGCAAAGCCTGCGTCAAACCCTCGTGTGCTCTTCTTAAATCATGCATTGTAGCAGTCAAAGTGCGTTAAGATACTTCCCCAGTATTGGGCGCCCAAGGTTGGGCTGGGTCCTACGAGGCCTGCAGCCGACCGGTCGCATGGAAAAAGGAGAAACATGGCTACGTTCTTTCCCGGTGAGTCCCACACGTTTTCGGAGTATCTGCTGGTCCCTGGTTACTCGTCCTCGCAGTGCATCCCTAACAACGTCTCTCTTAAGACGCCGCTGACCCGCTTTAAGCGCGGCGAGAAGCCGGCAATCACCCTGAACATCCCCATGGTTTCCGCCATCATGCAGTCCGTCTCGGGCGTCGACATGGGTGTCGCGCTCGCTACCGAGGGTGGCCTGTCCTTCATTTACGGTTCCCAGACCCCCGAGTCCGAGGCCGCCATGGTCAAGGCCGTCAAGGATCACAAGGCCGGCTTTGTCCAGTCCGATTCCACGCTGACCCCCGACATGACCATGGAGCAGGTCATCGAGCTCAAGGAGAAGACCGGTCACTCCACCATGCCGGTCACCGACGACGGCACTCCCAAGGGCAAACTCCTGGGTATCGTCACCAGCCGTGACTATCGCCCCAGCCGCGATGACCACCAAAAGAAGGTCTCCGAGTTCATGACCCCGCGTGAGCAGCTCATCGTGGGCGACAAGAACATCAGCCTCAAGGTTGCCAACGACGTCATCTGGGACAACAAGCTCAACGCCCTGCCCATCGTCGACGACAACGATCACCTTATGGGCATTGTCTTCCGCAAGGACTACGACAGCCACAAGACCAACCCCAACGAGCTGCTCGACGGCGACAAGCGCTACATGGTCGGCGCCGGCATCAACACCCGCGACTATGCCGAGCGCGTGCCGCTGCTCATCGAGGCCGGCGCCGATGTCCTGTGCATCGACTCTTCCGAGGGCTTCAGCGAGTGGCAGAAGCGCACCATCGAGTGGATCCGCGCCAACTACGGCGAGGACGTCAAGGTCGGTGCCGGCAACGTCGTTGACGCCGAGGGCTTCCGCTTTTTGGCCGACTGCGGTGCCGACTTTATCAAGGTCGGTATCGGCGGCGGTTCCATCTGCATTACCCGCGAGACCAAGGGCATCGGCCGTGGCCAGGCCACCGCGCTGATCGACGTCTGCCGCGCTCGCGACGAGTACTACGAGGAGACCGGCGTCTACGTGCCCGTGTGCTCCGACGGCGGTATCGTCTACGACTACCACATGACGCTCGCTCTTGCCATGGGTGCCGACTTTATGATGCTGGGCCGCTACTTTGCCCGCTTTGACGAGAGCCCGACCGAGCGCGTCAACGTCAACGGTCAGTACATGAAGGAGTACTGGGGCGAGGGTTCTGCGCGTGCCCGCAACTGGCAGCGCTACGACCTGGGCGGCGCCGCAAAGCTCAGCTTCGTCGAGGGCGTCGACTCTTACGTTCCCTACGCCGGCTCCCTTAAGGACGGCGTGGGCGGCACGCTCTACAAGATCAAGTCCACGATGTGCAACTGCGGCGCCCTCTCGATCCCCGAGCTCCAGAAAAAGGCACGCCTGACCCTGGTGAGCTCGACCTCGATCGTCGAAGGCGGCGCCCACGACGTAGTCGTCAAGGATTCGCAGCAGTCTGTGTCTTATCGATAGGATAAGAGCCGCACATAAAGGTTGAGTTCCAACCACGTTATTAAGATAAAGCGAGATGCCTGCAAGTCGCAGGCATCTCGCTTGTCGTATTTGCTATCATCAGTCAAGTTAACCTTAGGGTCGGTCGGCTTGGCTTTGTTCGCTACAAGTTCCGCACGCAAAGAAGAGCACTTAATGTGCTCTTCGTCTTGCGCAGGACTGTCCGCAGTAGCGAATAAAGCCAAGCCGACCGACCCCAGCTAAGATTAAAGGAGCTGATATGTGCGATTGCACAGATCATAAGGACGAGATCCCTGCCTACGACGCGCAGGCCATTGAGTCCAAGTGGATGAAGGCCTGGGAGGACTCCAACCTCTTTGCCGTCGACACCGACGCCAGCAAGCCCAAGAAGTACGTGCTCGAGATGTTCCCGTATCCTTCGGGCGACCTGCACATGGGCCACGCGCGCAACTATACCATCGGCGATGCCATGGCCCGTCAGGCCCGCATGCGCGGCTTTGACGTGCTGCACCCCATTGGCTTTGACGCCTTTGGCCTGCCCGCCGAGAACGCCGCCATCAAGCACAACACGCAGGCTGCCGCCTGGACGTATAAGAACATGGACCAGGCGCTCGCCACGATGAAGCGCATGGGCTTCTCCTACGATCTGGATCGCATGGTCAAGACCTGCAGCCCCGACTACTACCGCTGGGGTCAGTGGATCTTTGAGAAGATGTGGGAAAAGGGCCTGGTCTACCGCAAGAAGAACCCGGTCAACTGGTGCCCCAACTGCAAGACCGTTCTGGCCAACGAGCAGGTTACCGAGGGCAAGTGCTGGCGCTGCGGCACCGAGCCCGAGAAGCGCGACCTTGAGCAGTGGTACTACAAGATTACCGAGTACTCCCAGGAGCTGCTCGACGATCTGGAGAAGCTCCCCGGCTGGCCCGAGCGCGTTAAGCAGATGCAGGCCAACTGGATCGGCCGCTCCGAGGGCGCCGAGGTCGACTTTACCCTGTGTGATGCCAACGGCGATCCCATCGAGGGCGACGAGGGCAAGATTACCGTTTTCACCACGCGTGCCGACACGCTCTTTGGCGTCTCCTTCTTTGTCCTGGCTCCCGAGTACGCTCGTCTGCACGAGCTCGTCGAGGGCACGGAGTACGAGGAGGCCGTGACCAAGATCGTCGAGGACTCCAAGCATATCTCTGCTGTCGAGCGTGCCCAGGGCACCCTCGAGAAGCACGGTGCCTTTACGGGCCGCTACGTGGTTAACCCCGTCAACGGCGAGAAGGTTCCCGTGTGGGTTGCCGACTATGTCGTTGCCGATTACGGCACCGGCGCCGTCATGGCCGTTCCCTGCGGCGACCAGCGCGACTTTGAGTTTGCCCGCAAGTACGACCTCCCGATCGTCCCGATCATCCTGGACGATGACGACCGCGCTGCCGTCGAGGCCAGTGGCGAGACCATCGATACCTTCCATGCCGAGACCGTCGACTGGGATTGCGCCCACGCTGCCGAGGGCACGCTCGTCCAGTCCGGCAAGTACACCGGCATGCGCGGCGGTAAGCACTCCGAGGGCGAGGCTGCCATCGTGGCCGACCTCGAGGCCATGGGCTGCGGTCGTCGCAAGGTCGAGTTCCGCCTGCGCGACTGGCTCATCAGCCGTCAGCGCTATTGGGGCAACCCCATCCCGGCCATCCATTGCGAGCACTGCGGCATTGTGCCCGTGCCCGAGGACCAGCTGCCGGTGACGCTGCCCGAGAACCTGGACCTGGGCGCCGGCGAGACCCTCGCCGAGTGCAAGGAGTTCTACGAGACCACTTGCCCGGTCTGCGGCCGCCCGGCCAAGCGTGAGACCGATACCATGGACACCTTCACCTGCTCCAGCTGGTATTACCTGCGCTATACCGACCCGCACAACACCGAGCTGCCCTTCTCCCGCGAGGCGGCAGACCGTTGGATGCCCGTCGATAACTACATCGGCGGCATCGAGCACGCCATTTTGCACCTGCTCTACAGCCGCTTCTTTACCAAGGCGCTGCGCGACCTGGGTCTGCTGAGCGTTGACGAGCCCTTTACCAACCTGCTGTGCCAGGGCATGGTCAAGGACGAGAACGGCGACACCATGTCCAAGTCCAAGGGCAACGTCGTGCCTCCGAGCTCGGTTATCGAGCCCTACGGCGCCGACACCATGCGTCTGGCGATCCTGTTTATCGCCCCGCCCGAGAAGGACTTTGACTGGGATCCCAAGGCCGTCGAGGGTGCCAACCGCTTTATCAAGCGCGCCTGGCGTATCGTGTGGCAGCTTGTCCAGTCGGGTGATGCCAACGTTGCCTTCGACAAGTCCGTGCTCGACGAGACCGCGATGAAGCTCTATCGCGAGCGTCACCGCACCATCGCCAAGTGCACCGAGGACTTCGATCGCGGCCAGTTTAACACCGCGATCTCGGCCGTCATGGAGCTCGTCAACGCAGCGAGCGCCTACCTCAACGCCACCGAGGGCGCATCGCGCGACAAGGCACTGTGCTACGGCGTGGCCAAGGACATCGTGAGCGTCCTTGCCCCCATCTGCCCGTTCTGGGCCGACGAGCTGTGGCACGAGGCACTCGGCTGCGAGGGCAACGCCTACACCGCCGCCTGGCCCGAGTTTGACCTGGCCGAGTCCATCGAGGACACGGTGCAGATCGTGGTCCAGGTGCTCGGTAAGGTCCGCGGCCGCATCGATGTGGCCCGCGATGCCTCCAACGAGGAGATGCAGGCTGCCGCCGAGGCCGCTGTTGCCAAGTGGCTCGAGGGCAAGACGGTCGTCAAGGCCATCTGCGTGCCCGGCAAGCTGGTCAACCTGGTGGTTAAGTAAACCTCGCGCATATAGTTGATGCACAATAGACAAGGGACGATCCGGCTGGGTCGTCCCTCTTTTTGGATATGGATACTTGCGACTACACCCAATTATCCATTTCTTGTGGAGAACCTGTGCTCACGCTGACCTGCGGGTTTGTGCTATGGTTGCACGTTTTCGCAGGTATTGGTATAGTTTGCTTGCAAATGAAGTTGTAATTGAAAGAAGTGGGGTTTCGGCCCCGCTTCTTTTTTGTATGGATGGAGGTGCCGCAATGGTCAAGACCAAGATCGAGCAGGCGATCATCGACGCGCTCGAGGCCGTCGCCCCCCAGCACGATGTCGATATTGTCGACGTTGAGCTCGTGGGTGCCACCAAGGCCCCCTGCGTGCGTGTGCGTATCGAGGGTGCCGAGGGTCAGAGCCTGTCGCTCAACGACGTCACGGCCAACACCAAGTGGGTCGGCGACGTGATTGAGGAGCTCGACCCCATCTCTTCGAGCTATACGCTCGAGGTGTCGAGCGCGGGTATGGCGCGCCCGCTGCGCCGTCCGCGTGACTTTGCCCGCTTTGTGGGCGAGGACTGCGAGCTTTCCTCCACCGCCACCGAGGGCCGTCGCAAGTACTCCGGCAAGATTGCCGCCGCGACCGAGACCAACGTAACCCTCGAGCTCGAGGACGGCGAGTCTGTCACCCTCGATTTTTCCGATGTTAAAAAGTGCAAGTTGAAGCCCGTCTATGACTTCAAGCCCGCGAAGGAAGGAAACTAACATGGCAGCATCCGACATGATGTCCGCCCTGATGGAGCTTTGCCAGGAGAAGCACATCGACCAGCTCTACCTGATCGACCGTCTGGAGCAGTCGCTCGCCAAGAGCTATGCCGAGATCCTGCATCTTGAGTGGGGCGCCAAGGTGACCATCGACCGCACCACCGGCAAGATCTATGTCTACCGCCTGGAACCGATCGACGATTCCATGGACGAGGAGGGCAACTTCACCGAGTTCGAGGAGATCGACGTCACCCCCAAGAACACCAGCCGCATCGCCGCCCAGCACGCCAAGGCCGAGATCAACGCCATCGTGCGCAACTCCGCCCGCGAGCAGATCTACGAGGAGTTCTCCGGCCGTATCGGCGACCTCATCAGCGGTACCGTACTGCAGTCCACACCCGACTTTACGATCGTCAAGATCCGCGAAGGCGTCGAGGCCGAGCTTCCGCACTTTGATCAGCGCCGCTACGAGAACGAGCGCAACGAGCGCCCCATGGGCGAGCGCTATCTGCACAACCAGCACATCAAGGCCGTGATCATTGACGTTCGCGACCCCAACTCCACGCTTCCGCCGGTTCGCGGCGAGCACAGCCGTCCGCCGATCGTTATCTCGCGTACCCACCCCGAGCTCATGCGTCGTCTGTTTGAGCAGGAGGTGCCCGAGATCTACGAGGGCACCGTCCAGATCAAGTCGATCGCCCGCGAGCCCGGCCAGCGCTCCAAGGTCGCCGTCCACTCGCTCGATGACCGCCTGGATCCCGTGGGCGCCTGCGTCGGCCCCAAGGGCAGCCGTGTGCGCGCCGTCGTGGGTGAGCTGCGCGGTGAGCGCGTCGACGTCATCCTGTGGGATGCCGATCCGGCCGTCTACGTCGCCAACGCCCTGTCGCCCGCCAAGGTCACTCGCGTCCTTATCGACGAGGAGAAGGCCTATGCCGGCGTCATCGTGCCCGACGACCAGCTTTCGCTCGCCATTGGCAAGGAGGGCCAGAACGCCCGCCTGGCCGCACGCCTGACCGGCTGGCACATCGACATTAAGTCCGAGACCCTTGCCGCCGACATCCTCAAGAACGTTCCCGTTCACGAGGAGCCTGCCGCCGACCTGATCGGTGACGAGGAGGATGACGACGCCCGTCGTTGCGAGTACGTGTCCGAGGACGGCATCCAGTGCCGCAACCAGGCCCGTCCCGGTTCCCGTTTCTGCGGTGTCCACGACACCGACGCCTTCGATGATGCGGAGGACCTGATCTAGCGCGCGGTTGCGCTGGACAGGTTCCGGCGCACATCCCACGCTCGTTCAGTCTCTAGGCACCCAAGGTGCCAGAAAGGGTAGGTGAAGTCATATGGCAAAAGTCCGTGTGTCCACCCTGGCCAAAGAGTTCGGCATGACCTCCAAGGAACTGATGGGTCACCTCGCCGAAATGAAGATTCCCGCTAAGTCTGCTTCCTCCGCGCTGGAGGACGCTTATGTTGCCATGGTCCGCAAGCAGCTTGCCTCGGTGATCGAGGCCCGCGCCCAGGAAGTCGAGGCCGCCAAGCAGGCCGAGGAGGAGGCTGCCGCCGCCGAGGAGGCAGCGCGTGCCGCCGAGGCCGAGCGCGAGCGCATCGCCGCCGAGAAGGCACGCGAGGAGGAGCGCCGCCAGTTTGCCGCCGCCCAGGCCGCCGAGGAGGCAGCCCGTGCCGAGGCCGAGGCCAAGAAGAAGGCCGAGCAGGAGCGCCTTGCCCGCGAAAAGGAGGAGGCTGCTCGCGAGGCCCAGCGCCGCGCCGTTCCCGCGTCTGACTCCGGTTCGCGCTTCCGTTCGCTGCTCGATCAGATCGCCGCACAGGAGACCGTGCTCAAGGAGAAGAAGGACGCCGAGGACAAGGCCAAGGCCGAGCGCGGCAACCGTCGCGGCGGCAACAACGATCGTCGTGGCGGCCGTCGCAACGACCGCAACGCCTCCGAGAGCCGCCCGCACAGCCATCGCACCAACGCCAGCAACAATGTCGCTGCCGGCATGGATTTCCCCAACCCCGATAAGCAGGGCAAGGGCAAGAAGCGCAAGGGTGGTCACAACAGCGAAGAGGACCACTACAGCCGCATGGCGCGCGAGGCCGAGGAGTACAGCCGCGAGAAGGTTCTCGAGGAGGCCCGTGCCGCCGTCGAGGAGGCCTCTCGCGAGTCCACCGGTCGCCGCAAGAAGCGCAAGGAGAAGCGCGAGCGCGAGGCCGCTAGGGCTCAGGAGGAGCGCAAGATTGAGGAGGCGCTGGCCCAGGGCGTGAACCCCGAGGAGCTCGACGCCATCAAGGTCTCCCAGGGCGTTACCGTCCAGGAGCTTGCCGAGGCGCTCGACGTTCCGGCCAACGACATCATCAAGCGCCTGTTCCTGCTGGGCACGCCGCTCACCATGACGCAGTCTATGTCCGACGACCTTGTCGAGCTCGTTGCCGACGACTTGGGCCGTCAGATCAGGATCATCACCCCCGAGGAGGAGAACACCTTCTCGTTCTACGACGATCCCGCCGACCTTAAGCCCCGCGCCCCGGTCGTCACCGTCATGGGTCACGTCGACCACGGCAAGACGAGCTTGCTCGACGCCATCCGTCACACCGGCGTTGCTGCCGGCGAGGCTGGCGGCATTACCCAGGCCATCGGCGCATCGCAGGTCATGATCAACGACCGCAAGATCACCTTCATCGATACCCCGGGCCACGCTACCTTTACGGCCATGCGTGCCCGTGGCGCCAAGGTGACCGACATCGTCATCCTGATCGTCGCCGCCGACGACGGCGTCATGCCCCAGACGGTCGAGTCGATCAACCACGCCAAGGCCGCCGGCGTTCCCATCGTCGTCGCCGTCAACAAGATCGATAAGCCCGGCGCCAACCCCGACCGTGTGCGCCAGGAACTCACCGAGTACGGCGTTATCCCCGAGGAGTGGGGCGGACAGAACATGTTCGTCAACATCTCGGCCAAGCAGAAGATCGGTATCGACGACCTTCTGGAGACCGTGCTGCTCCAGGCCGACGTGCTCGAGCTCAAGGCCAACCCCGATACCTTCGCCTCGGGCAACGTCCTCGAGGCCAAGCTCGACAAGGGCCGCGGCTCGGTCGCTACCGTGCTCGTGACCCGCGGTACCCTGCACGTGGGCGATACGCTGGTAGCCGGCCTTACCTATGGCCGCGTCCGCGCCATGCTCGACCCCAAGGGCCGCGCCGTCACCGAGGCCGGTCCCTCCGACGCCGTCGAGATCCTGGGCCTGCAGTCCGTCCCCAACGCCGGCGACGAGTTCCGCGTGTTCGAGGACGAGCGCGAGGCGCGCGCCCTGGCCGATGAGCGCTCGCTCAAGGCCCGCATCGAGGAGCAGAGCCGCGTGAAGCACGTCACGCTCGAGAACCTCTTCGAGACCATCGCCGACGCCGAGGTCAAGGAGCTCAACCTGATCATCAAGGCCGACGTCCAGGGCTCCATCGAGGCCCTTCAGGACTCGCTCGACAAGATGGATCAGTCCGAGGTCCGCATCAACACGATCCACTCCGCGGTCGGTGCCATCAACGAGACCGACGTCGTCCTGGCCGATGCCTCCAACGCCATCATTATTGGCTTTGGCGTGCGTCCCGACGGTAAGGCCCGCTCCGCTGCCGAGCGCGAGGGCGTCGAGATTCGTTGCTACGACGTTATCTACAAGTGTCTCGAGGAGCTCGACGCTGCCCGTATCGGCATGCTCAAGCCCACCGAGGTCGAGGTCTCCACGGGTACCGCGACCGTCCTGGACACCTTTAAGGTGCCCAAAGTCGGTATCGCCGCCGGTGTCCGCGTCGAGGAGGGCGAGATTGCCGCGACCGATTCCGTGCGCCTGGTGCGCGACGGCATCGTTGTCTTTAACGGTAAGATCGCCTCGATGCGCCACTACAAGGACGAGGCCAAGAGCCTCAAGAGCGGTTCCGAGGGCGGCATTGGCCTGGAGAACTTCCAGGACATCAAGCCCGGCGACCAGATCGAGGGTTACCGTATCGACCAGGTTGCCCGTACCGAGTAGGGGGTAGCGCTATGAAGCAAACGCAGGCAACCCGCCGTCTGGGCGAGCAGCTTCGCGAGAAGCTCGGTTATATCCTTCTCTTTGAGGTTTCCGATCCGCGTCTCGACCTGGTCACCTTGACCGCGGTCGAGGTCGCGGTGGACCGTTCGTTCGCGCGCGTGTACGTGTCGTGCGATGCGAGCCGCTACGATGAGGTCATGGAGGCGCTCGCCAGCGCCAAGGGCCGCATTCGCAGCCTGTTGGCTCGCTCGCTCGACTGGCGCGTCACACCCGAGCTCGATTTTCGCATCGATCGCTCGACCGATGAGGCCGAGCGCATTACGCGTGCGCTGGATAATGTCCCGGCCACGCTGGCGATCGAAAAGGACGAGGACGGCTATCCCATAGCGGATGCCGCCCAGGAGGCAGCTTTAGATGACTAATTCCGCCGACCTCGTCTCGTGCGAGTCTGCAGATATTAAACGACGCATCCTCGAGCTTATCGAGGGTGCGTCCTCCATTGCGATCTCGGGTCATACCTCTCCCGACGGCGATGCCCTGGGCTCCGTGTTGGGCTTGGGTCTCTCGCTCATGAAGGCGTTCCCCGACAAGGACATCGCGCTGCTGCTGGCAGACGACGATCCCGTTCCGCGTATTTACCGCTTTATGGAAGGCGCCGATCGTCTGGTGCCGGCTTCGAGCTTTACGGGCGATCCCGACCTGTTTATCTCGGTGGATGTGCCGGTTGTCGAGCGTCTGAACAACTCGGCCGACGTGCTCCGCCGCTCCAAACATGTGGTGTGCTTTGACCACCATCCGGCGCGCGAGGAGTTTGCCGAGGTAAGCCTGAGGCGTGTCGATGCTGCGGCGTGCGCCATGATCATCGACCGCTTTCTGGATGATTGCGGCATTGTCGTTCGCGATCGCATCGCCACCTGTCTGCTCTGTGGCCTGGTTACCGATACCGGTCGTTTTCAGTATCAGAATGCCGATGCCGCTGCGTTCCATGCGGCTTCGCGCCTGGTGGCGCACGGTGCCGACCCGGCGCGTGTCGCGCTCGAGGTCTATCAGAGCATGCGCGTCGAGTTCTTGCACCTCAAGTCCATCGTCATGGGCCGCATCAAGACGGTCGCGCACGGGCGCGTGGCGTATAGCTACGCGTACGAAAGCGACCTTAAGGAATGTGGCGTCACCTCGGATGAGTGCGACGGCTTGGTCGATGTGGTGCGCTCGGTGATGGGTGTCGAGGTCTGCCTGTTCCTTAAGGGCATCGAGGGCGATACCAAGGTGCGCGGAAACCTGCGCTCCAAGGGCGACATGGATGTCTCCGAGATTGCGGCCAACTTTGGCGGAGGCGGACATCACGCTGCCGCCGGCTTTACCAATAACGGAACGATTTTCGAGACGCTCACCGCGGCACTTCCCATGCTGGCCGAGCTGGTGGGGGAGGATCCCGCTTCGGTGACCGTCGAGCTTTAACTTTTTGGATGGTACATGGCTCGTCGTACGCCTTCTCAATTGAATATGCTGCTCGCCGTCGATAAACCGGTGGGCTGCACGTCCCACGACGTGGTATCGCGGTGCCGGCGCGCCCTCCATGAGCGGCGCGTCGGTCATGCCGGCACGCTCGACCCCATGGCGTCGGGTGTCATGGTGGTGGGCGTGGGCCAGGCTACGCGTCTGCTGGGCATGCTTACCCTCGATACCAAAAGTTACGTCGCCGATATCTCGTTTGGCGCCGAGACCAATACCGACGATGCGGAAGGCGAGGCCGTCCGTACGGTTGCCATTGCACCCGAGCTGCGCGATCCGGCCTATGCCCGTGAGCGCTTGAGCGCCATGCTGGGCCCTCAGATGCAGGTCCCGCCGGCGTTTTCGGCTATTTCGGTCAACGGCGTGCGCGCCTATAAGTCTGCACGTGAGGGCAATGCCGTTGAGTTGCCTGCGCGCCCGGTCGAGGTATATTCTGCCGACCTGATCGCCGTGAGTGGCGAGGGCGATTCCTGCATTTGGACCGTTGCCTTCTCGGTGAGCAAGGGCACCTATATCCGTGCGCTCGCTCGCGACCTGGGTCGCGCCTGCGATAGTGCCGCGCATATTTCCGCGCTGCGCCGTACCGCTTCTGGCATTGTCTCCATCGGTGCCTGCCATGCGGTCGAGGAGCTTTCTGCCGAGTCCGCTGCCGGCTTTGCCTTGGACCCCATTGCGGCCCTCGGCGCCACGCGTGTCGACTTGCCGGGCAATCTTGCGGAAGATCTGCTGTGCGGTCGTCGTATTCCTATTGATCGCGCGCTCGCCGGCTTCGATGCGTCGAAGGCACCGTTTGCGCTGGTGCTCGATGGCGGGCTCAAGGCTTTGGCTCGTATCGAGGATGGTCGCTTTGTGATGGAGCACGTCTTTCCGCAGGCGATCGGCGGTGTTCGATGATGCTGGACCCTCGCGAGCTCGCGCGCACATTTTTTGTGGGCGCGGCGGCGGAGGCCCGCATCGTTTTGGCTGATGCTTTTGGTGACTGCGAGTCTATGGGTGCCGCCTCGATTGCCATCGGCGTGTTCGATGGCGTGCATAGGGGACATCGTGAGCTGATCGACGCGGTCATTCGCGATGCGCGCGTCCACGGCTGCAAAGCGGTTGTCGTAACGTTTGACCCTGATCCAGATGTTGTGGTGAGCCCTGCGCCCGCTCAAAAATTGATGACGACGGCCGACCGCCTGCATGCCCTGGCTCAGACTGGGGTCGATGCCGTGGTGGCTGTTCCCTTTACGCCTGCGGTAGCGTCGCTCGACCACGTGGGCTTTCTTGAGCTGTTGGCGCATGTTGTCGACATTCGCTCCATTCGCGTTGGCAGCGATTTTAGGCTGGGCCGCGGCGGTGCCTCGGGCGTTGCCGAGATGCAGGCATGGGGTGTCGAGCGCGGTGTTGACGTGTATGGGCACAATTTGCTGTGCGAGGCCGGCGAGGCTATCTGCGCCACCCGCATTCGACGTGAGCTGAGCTTGGGCCACGTTGAGCTGGCAGCCGATCTACTCGGCCGTCCCTATATGCTGCGCGGCGGCGTGATTCACGGTCGCCACGAGGGCTCCGATATGGGATTTCCTACGGCAAACCTGTTGGTGCCAAACGGAATTCAGCTGCCTGCCGATGGCGTCTACGAGGGCCTTGTGCTGGTCGACGATACCGTGTGGCCCGCTGCCGTCAACGTGGGCCTGCCGCCGACGTATGCCGACGATGCCGCCTCGGCGCATCTCGAGGCCAACTTGATCGGGTATGCGGGCGACCTGTATGGACGTTCGGTTTCGTTGGCGTTTACGCGTTGGCTGCGTCCTTCGCGCGTGTTTGATTCGCTGGACGAGCTTATTGAGACCGTCGAAGGTAATATTGATGATATCCGTCATAACTTGGGCGAGCAGGGGGTGAGCATCCGTGATTAGCGATGAGGAGAAAGACCAGGTGCGCGCTGCGTCCGACCTGGTTGCCATTGTGCAGGAAACGGTTGAGCTCAAGCCCCGCGGCCATGAGTTTTGGGGTTGCTGCCCCTTCCATGGCGAAAAGACCCCATCGTTTCACATTATCCCCGCTACGCAGGTGTGGCACTGCTTTGGCTGTGGCGAGGGCGGCGACGTCTTCACCTACATCATGAAGCGCGAGAACCTGAGCTTTCCCGAGTCGATTCGCTACCTGGCCGATCGTGCCGGCATTGAGCTGCACGATACCGGCGCGCAGCGCGATCGCGGCACCAAGCGCGCCCGCATCTATGACCTGTGCGCCGAGACGGCCCAGTTCTATCACACCATGCTCATGCGCGGTAAGGACAGCCGTCCGCGCGAGTACTTTGCCAGCCGCGGTATGGGTGGCGACGTCTGCCGTCGCTACTGCCTGGGCTTTGCGCCGGGTCGCAATATGTTGGTGGCCCATCTGTCGCAGAAGGGCTTTACCCCGCAGGAGATGATCGACGCCAACGTGGCCGTGAGCCGCGGGCGCGGACAGCTTGCCGATCGTTTTTACGACCGCGTGATGTTTCCCATCTTTGACGAACAGGGTCATAACATCGCCTTTGGCGGTCGTATTATGGGCGACGGCCAACCCAAGTACCTCAACACCGCCGAGACGAGTGTGTTTCATAAAAAGAGAAACCTCTACGGCTTTAACTGGGCCAAGGAGTTTATCGTCGCGCAGGATACCGCCATCGTGGTGGAGGGATATACCGATTGCATCGCCTGCTGGGAGGCGGGGATCAAAAACGTCGTCGCCACGCTGGGCACGGCGCTGACGGAACATCACGTAAAGACGCTCACCCGTTTTGCCAAGCGTATTGTGTATATGTTCGATGGTGACGCCGCCGGTCAAAAGGCCGCGCGCCGCGCGATTCAGTTTATCGAGCAGGACTCGATGGACCTGCGCTGCGTGGTGCTTCCCGACGGCAACGACCCTATGGAGTTCATCACGGCGCATGGTGGCGAGGCACTGCAGGCGCGTATCGACGCCGCCGAGCCCCTCATGGACTTTGTGTACCGCTCACTGCAGGAGTCGAGCGACATTACCACGCCGGGCGGTCGCGCCAAGGCGCTCGAGGATGCGCTGACGCTCATCTATCCGCTGCGCGATAGCTACATGATCGATACGTACTTTATCCAGATAGCCGACCTTTTGGGCCTGGATTTGGAGACGGTACGCTCGAGCTCGGGCCGTGTGTTTCGCGATGTCGCCAAACGCGAGGACGCCGAGCGTCGTCGCGAGCAGAACTACGAGCGCCAGCGGGCACAGGCCGAGCGCGCAGGAGGCGCGGGCGGTCGGGTGTCCGGTCCGCAGGGGGTATCTCGCGGCGCCTGGGCGTCGGGGACGACGCCGCCGGTATCCGCACCGGTCGAGGAGGAACCGTACGACTATGTGCCGCTCGAGGCCTACGGGGCCGCGCCGGTCGAGGTCGTCGACGATATGCCGCCGATCGATGTGCCTGCTGGCATGGACGCGGCGCCCGCGGGGTCTACTTCGACCGCTTCCGTTCCGGCGACGCCGATCGTGCTGACCGATCTGGAGCGGAAGTCTCTGGCGGGGGAGCGCGAGCTGTTGACGATGCTCACCAGCTACCCCGACCTATTCCGCACGTACGCCGATCGCATCTGCTCGATCGAGTGGGTAGACCCCCGTCACGAGTCCATCGCGTGGGCCGTGCTCGCGACGCCGCCGGGCACCGACCCCGTGGCGTGCATGGACGCCGCGCGCGCGGTGTGTCCCGAGGCGGCTTCGCTCGTCAGCGCCGGGCGCATCTCGGCGACGAGCAAGCACCCCACCGAGACGAACATCGTCTTTATGCTCGATACGCTTGAGCTTTACACCATCAAGCGCCGTATGCGGGCTGCTCAGGCCAAGCTGCGCCAGGACCGGTCGCTCGACGATGACGCGCGCCGTGCATTGACCATGCAGGCCGCGCAGGATTCTTTGCGCCAGCGCGAGCTCCAGAAATCGATTGGCGGCGTGGCCGATCCGTTCCGGTTGATTGGTTTGGAGGCCGCGGGTCCCGATCAGGCCTAGATGTTGTGGTCAATCGGCATGTTATCTGCTATATCCAGTCTGAATTTTGGGTATAGACGTGTAAGTGTGTGCTAAAGTAATGTGTCCTGTGGACTACGAAGGGAGAATCTGTGCCAAATAAGACTGAGAGCACGGGTACTGGGCTGGAATCCTACGTTGCTAAGCTCATGGGCAACGGCTCAAACAGGACTTCGGTAACCGAGGACGAGATCCAGGTCGTCCTGAAGGATATCGATGTTTCTGACGAGCAGCTCAACGCGGTCTATTCCGCGCTGCGCAACAGCGGCATCCAGATTATCTCCGCGAGCGGAAACGACGACGCCCCCATGGACGTCGACGATGACGATAACGATACCGACGATTTCGATGACGACGAGGAGCACGATTCCGGCTCGCTCGACGATCACGAGCTTAAGATGGCCCGTCAGGCCGATGCCGAGATGGGTTCTTGCAAGAGCAAAAAGAAGCGCACCGTCCGCACGTCCCGCTCGCGTTCTCGCGTGCGTGGCATCGATGCCTCCACGGTGATGCTGACCGGTGACCCGGTTCGAATGTACCTTAAGGAGATCGGCAAAGTCGACCTGCTGACCGCCTCCGAAGAGGTCGATCTGGCCATGAAGATCGAGGCCGGTCTCGAGGCCACCGAGAAGCTCGAGGCCGCCGAGGCGGGCGAGATCGAGCTCACCCGCGCCGAGATGCGTCGTCTGACTCGTATCGAGAACGTGGGCCTCGAGGCCAAGCAGGCGCTCATCAGCGCCAACCTCCGTCTGGTCGTCTCCATCGCCAAGCGCTACGTCGGTCGCGGCATGCTGTTCCTGGATCTGATCCAGGAGGGCAACCTCGGTCTGATCCGCGCCGTCGAGAAGTTCGACTACCAGAAGGGCTTCAAGTTCTCCACGTACGCTACGTGGTGGATCCGTCAGGCCATCACGCGCGCCATCGCCGACCAGGCCCGTACCATCCGTATTCCCGTGCACATGGTCGAGACCATCAACAAGCTTGTCCGCGTGCAGCGCCAGCTCCTCCAGGATCTGGGTCGCGACCCGACCCCCGAGGAGATCGGTGCCGAGATGGACATGAGTGCCGACCGCGTCCGCGAGATTCAGAAGATCTCGCAGGAGCCCGTGTCGCTCGAGACTCCTATCGGCGAGGAAGAGGATTCCCAGCTGGGCGACTTTATCGAGGACTCCCAGGCCATCGTTCCGCCCGATGCCGCCAGCTTCTCCATGCTGCAGGAGCAGCTCACCCAGGTGCTCGACTCGCTTGCCGATCGTGAGCGCAAGGTTATTGAGCTGCGCTTTGGACTTGTCGACGGACATCCCCGCACGCTCGAGGAAGTCGGCCGCGAGTTTGGCGTCACGCGCGAGCGCATCCGCCAGATCGAGTCCAAGACCCTGGCCAAGCTCCGCCACCCCAGCCGCAGCAGCAAGCTCAAAGACTATATCGAAAGCTAGTTAAGCAAGAAGCGCCCTCAAGCACATCCGCTTGAGGGCGCTTTCATGTAACAAGGGCCGGCAGTTGGGGCACGGGTAGTCTTTTTGGGACGGGGCTTTTTTAGCTACCCAATCTGGGGCCTTTAAAGCTTGAGCCGCTCATTGAGATAGGGTAGCTAAAAAAGCCCCGTCCCAAAAAGACTACCCTGGGCGTCTGGTTGATTAGTCGTTGGGGACGTTCTTGAATGACTAGTCGTTTAAGAACGTCCCCAATGACTGGGTCGGAAAATTTCTTAAAAAAGTTCTTGCCCTGAGCTGATTCGTCCGTATAATAAACTTCGTTGCTTGAGAGCATGCACCTATTCCTCGGTAGCTCAATGGTAGAGCACGCGGCTGTTAACCGCGCTGTTGTAGGTTCGAGTCCTACCCGGGGAGCCAGAATTTCTCAGCCCAATCTGCTGGGCTTTAAATTCCTCGGTAGCTCAATGGTAGAGCACGCGGCTGTTAACCGCGCTGTTGTAGGTTCGAGTCCTACCCGGGGAGCCAGATTGTAAAACCCGTCGCTTTTGCGGCGGGTTTTTTCATGCCGCGATTGCTTAACGCAAACGTTGCCATATCAACATTTCGTGTCGAGGATGTAATCCCGCGACCCACCACCTCAACATGGCGCGGTCGTTGTAGAATATTGCAATGATTGCTCCCACGACATGGTGCCGCGAGCACCAGATAAGGAGATTCTTGTGTCTGAGACCATTAACGGCAGCCTGAGCGTCTCGAACGACGTTATTGCCGATATTGCCGGTTATGCCGCGATGACGTGCTATGGCGTCGTCGGTATGGCCGAGCAGCTCCAAGGCGCCGAGAGCGTGCGCCTGCTTGCCGGTCAGCGCCTCCGCAAGGGCGTGCTTGTCTCCGCCGACGAGAACGGCCTTACGGTCGACCTTCACGTCGTGCTCGAGAACGGCGTCAACATGAAGTCCGTCTGCCACAATCTTTCGAGCTCCGTTGCTTTCACCCTGCAGGAGATCGCCCAGATCGATCCCGCCAGCCTTAAGATCGGCATTCACATCGACGCGCTCAAGAGCCGTCTAAACTAGCATCCGAAAACGGAGATTCAAATACTCATGATTGTAAAGACCATTCGCACCTGTTTTCCGATCGCTGCGGCTGCCGTTTCCGACAAGGCCGAGGAGATCAATAAACTCAACGTCTTTCCCGTGCCCGACGGCGACACCGGCACCAACATGTCGCTCACGCTCGCCTCGGTGACCAAGGAGCTTTCCGCCCTTCCCGCCGATGCCGATATGGAGGCCATCGCCGGCGCCATCACCCACGGCTCCCTCATGGGCGCCCGCGGCAACTCCGGCGTTATCACCTCGCAGATCCTGCGCGGCGTGGCCGAGGGCCTCGTCTCTGCCGATGAGCCCATCACGTCTGCCGACATCGCGCATGCTTTCCGTCGCGCCGTCAAGGTCGCCTTCCAGGCCGTCCGCAAGCCCATCGAGGGCACGATTCTTACGGTCCTGCGCGACGTCTCGACCAAGGCCGACGAGTGCGAGAAGAAGAAGTTCTCGGCCGAAGACGCGCTCGACGCCATCGTCGTCGAGGCCTACCAGTCTGTGGCTCGCACGCCCGACCTGCTGCCCGTTCTGAAGGAGAACGGCGTGGTCGACTCCGGCGCCTTTGGCTTCGCCATCTTCCTGGAAAACTTCGTTGCCGCTGCTCTGGGCCGCAGCACCGTTGTCGAGGATTTTTCCACCACGTTTGATTCCGCTGGCTCTGCCCGCGATGCGGCCCTCGGTCGCGTCGAGATCGAGGCCAACGACGACTGGGAGGGCTCGGAGTTCCGCTACTGCAACGAGTTCCTCTTTAAGGCCGACGCCCCGTTTGACGAGGACGAGTGCCTTAAGTTCCTGGGTTCCATGGGCGACTGCGAGCTGCTCGTGGGCGCCTACCCCGACTACAAGATCCACGTGCACTCCAACACCCCCAACCTGGTGCTCGAGCACATGTTGCAGCTTGGCCAGATCTACGAGGTCTTTATCCACAACATGGAGATGGAGGCCCACGACCGTACCGCTAAGATCCACGAGGACCAGGAAAAGGCCGCCGAGCCCGCCAAGGCCCTGGGTTTTGTCGCCGTTGCCGCCGGTTCCGGTGAGGCCGACATCCTCAAGTCCCTCGGCGTCGACGTGGTCGTTTCGGGTGGCCAGACCATGAACCCCTCGACCGCCGACCTGCTGGGCGCGGTGGACCAGGTCAACGCGACTTCGGTCATCATCCTGCCCAATAACGGCAATATCCGTATGGCTGCCGAGGCTGCTGCTTCTGCCTGCACCGACAAAAAGGTCGCCGTGGTTCCCACCAAGACCGTTCCGCAGGCGTTCTCCGCTCTGTTCGCGGTGCTGCCCGATTCCGAGCTCGAGGACGCCGTCGCCGCCATGGTCGATGCCATCAGCGAGGTTCGCGATGGCGAGGTCACCCGTGCCGTGCGCGATTCCAGCGCCTCTGACGGCTCGCCGATTCACTCCGGTGACGTCATGGGTATCATTGCCGGCTCCATCGACGTGGTCGGCTCCGATGTGAAGCAGGTAACGCTCGACTGCATCAACCGCATGCAGGAGGAAGAGGAGGGCGACGCGCTGACGATTCTGGCCGGCGAGGAGCTGTCCGATGAGGCCTTCCAGGAGATCGTCGATGCCATCGAGGAGGCTCAGCCCGACCTGGAGATTGACGCCCATCGTGGCGAGCAGCCGCTCTATCCCGTGATCTTCTCGATCGAGTAGGCATCTGCCCATGTCCGAGCTGTGCTCCGTGCCGCGCGTCTCGGAGCGCTTTGCCCAGAGCAATGCGCTCGACGAGGATATCGCGCGACTCAAATATGTTTCGGGTAAACGTGAGGAGGCCCTTCGCCGTCTGGGAATTAGGACGGTGGGGGACCTCCTTCTCCATATCCCTCATCGATATCTGGACTTTACACGCTCCTGGTCCATCGAGATGGCGCCTATCGGTACGGTGTGCACGATCGTCGCCACGGTCGATCGTATCGTTCAAAAGCAGCCCCGCCCGCGTATGCAGGTTACCGAGGTCTCGCTTGTGGACGAGACGGGCGTGCTGCAAGTCGCTTTTTTCCGCCAGCCCTGGATTGCCCAGCAGCTCAAGCAGGGCGACCGCCTGGCCGTGATGGGTAAGGTCGAATTTGCCTACGGCTTTAAGCAGATGGCCTCGCCGCATTTCGAAAAGCTCGAGGACGGGCGTGCCGCGGGCACCATCCTGCCGGTTCACTATGTGAGCGACGGTGTGAGCCAGGCTTGGATGCGCCGTATCGTGAGCGGCGCGCTCGAGATTGTCGGCAATCCCTTCGACCCGATTCCCGCGCCCCTGCGCGCCAAGCGCCGCCTTATGAGCAGCGCCCGTGCGCTGCGTTCGATTCACTTTCCCTCGAGTATGGCCGAGCGCGATATCGCGCGCGCACGGCTTGCCTATGAGGAATGCCTCTATCTTCAGCTGGCGCTTCGTCTGCGCAACGACGGCGGTATGGTCGAGGTGGTTCCCTACACCCATACCGCGGGTGATCATTTGACGGCGCTTAGGCGGGCCCTGCCGTTTTCGCTGAGCGACGAGCAGGAGGCCGCGTTCCAAGACATCCTGCATGACATGTGCGATGGCGACCACGTGATGAACCGCTTGCTGCTGGGCGATGTCGGTACCGGCAAGACCGCCGTCGCCGCCTGCGCGCTGGCAGTCGCGGCCGATTCGGGTACCCAGTCCTGCGTCATGGCACCCACGGGCGTGCTGGCGCGTCAATATGCCGATAAGACCGGCCCTTTGCTCTCGCAGGCCGGTATGTCCTGGGCGCTCCTGACGGGTGCTACCCCGGCCGCCGAGCGCGAGCGCATCCATGCACAGCTGCAGTCTGGTGAGCTCGATGTGCTCTTTGGTACCCATGCGGTCCTTTCGGATAACGTAACGTTTAAACATCTTTCACTCGTCGTTATCGACGAGCAGCACCGGTTTGGCGTGGGGCAGCGCAATGCCCTGCGTGCCAAAGGCCCAGGTGCGGACTTGCTCGTTATGACGGCCACGCCTATTCCGCGCACACTGGCGCTCTCGGTCTATGGCGACCTGGACACGTCCATCATTCGTCATCGCCCCGTTCCAGGGGCCGGCGTCTCGACGCGCGTGCTCACCGAGTCGTGCCGCGACCTGGCCTACGGTGCCATTCGCGAGGCGCATGCCCAAGGACAGCAGGCTTACGTTATCTGCCCGCTTGTGGAGCCGAGTGACTCCGCGGACGATTTGGAAGACGTTCCCGGCATTGCTCGCGACGATGAAGGTCGCGTGACGGTGCCCGTGCCGTTGCACGACACCGCGACCGAGCTCGACCGCCTGCGTCTGGCATTGCCGGGGCTTTCCGTCGAGCGTCTTCACGGCCGCATGCCGGCGGGGGAGAAGGACCGCGTGATCGACGCCTTTAAGCGCGGCGAGATCGACGTGCTCGTCTCGACTACGGTGGTCGAGGTGGGCGTCGACGTACCTAACGCCACCGTCATGGTTATCGAGAACGGCGAGCGCTTTGGCTTGGCGGCCCTGCATCAGCTTAGAGGCCGCGTGGGCCGCGGCAGCGTGTCGGGCACGTGCCTGGTCATGACGCATTCCAAGGGCAATGGCGGTGTGTCTGCTGCGCAAGACCGCCTGCGGGCGCTCGAAAAGACCTCTGACGGTTTTGCACTTGCGCAGATGGACCTGCGTTTGCGCCACGAGGGCGAAATCTTGGGTTATCGCCAACATGGCGGTGTGACCCTGCGTTTTGTGGACCTGGATGCCGACGAGGATCTTATCGAATGGGCCCATTTGGACGCGGTCGAGCTCTTGCGGTATGCTTGCAACCTTGACTCCGTGGCGACGCGTCCCTTGCGCGATGCGGTCGCCACGCGCTATCGACATATCTTCAAGGAGGTCAGCGGAGGATGAGAATCATCGGCGGTGAATGGCGCGGCCGCAAGATCGAAGAGCCGCGTGGGCGCGATGTCACCCGTCCCACGACCGACCGCGTGCGCGAGGCATGTGCGTCCATGGTCATGTCGGCATTCGATTTCGATCTGGACGAGGTCCGCGTGCTGGATGCCTTTGGCGGCTCCGGTGCCCTGGGAATCGAGATGCTCTCGCGCGGCGCTCGCTCGCTCATCACGTTCGAGATCGATCGCAATGCCGCCCGACTGATCACTAAGAATATCGAGTCGCTGTGTCGCGACCGCTCGCGTTGGCGCGTCGTTACCGGCGATGTGTTGGCGAGCGCCTCGCGCGGCCGTGTTCCGGGCGGCCCCTTTGATCTGGTCCTGCTCGATCCACCCTATGCCTTTGGTGCCGAGCCGGTCGAGGAGCTGCTGCGCAATCTTGCCCAGCAGGGCTTGCTGGCACCAGGGGCCTTTGCCCTGTTTGAGCATGCCGCAAGCGACGCGGGCGCTCATCCGGCTGGTTTTGAGACCGTGCGAGAGAAACGCTACGGCATTACCTCGGTTGACTTGCTGCGCTGGGTGGCCGCGGACGAGTGCGACCATGCTAATGACAGCGATATTGACGAGGACGTGGCTTTGGAGGATACCCATGAATGACACTATCAACCGCGTGATCGTTCCGGGTACGTTTGACCCCATCACGTTTGGTCACATCGATGTAATCCGCCGCGCCCGCCGCATTTTTCCCAGCGTGATTGTTGCCGTGGCGGAGTCGCAGGGCAAAAACGGCGTGGGCACCACCTTTATGCTCGATGAGCGCGTGGCGTTGGCCCGCGAGGCCCTGGGCGATATTGACGGTGTCGAGGTACTGCCCTTTACCGGCCTGTTGGTCGATTTTGCCCGTGAGCAGGGTGCGGGTGCTGTGGTCAAGGGCCTGCGCGCCATGACCGACTTTGAGTACGAGCTGCAGCAGGCGGACCTCAACTATCGCCTGGACAACGAGCTTGAGTCCATTTTTGTCATGAGTGCGCCGCAGTACGGCTATATCTCGAGCTCGGTGGTCCGTCAGATCGCATCGCTTGGAAGCGATGTGTCGACGTTTGTGCCGCCCAATGTGGTCGAAGCGCTTAAACATCGCTTTTCGTGACGTTTCATATTGCCTGATGGCATGTGGTAAACTAACACGATGACATGTTACCTATGAAAGGAGACCGGATGCCGGGCGAGAATTTTCCTGGCGACAGGATCGTGAGCCTTGTCGAGGAGCTCGAGGGGCTCATCGAAGAGGCTAAGACGCCGTTCGGCAAGAATGCCCAGATGAAGGTTATCGATGCCGACGTCTTCTTTAACATCCTTGACGAGATCCGTATGAGCTATCCCGAGGAGTGGCAGAAGTCCCGTCGCATCCTCAAGGAACGCGACGAGCTTATGGCTTCCGCCGCCGCTCAGGCCGATTCCATCATTGCCGATGCTCAGCAGCAGGCACTCACCATTGCCGGTGAGCAGGAGATCGTCCGCTTGGCGCAGCAGCAGGCCGACGATATCCGTGATCGTGCCCAGCAGTACGAGCGCGAGACGCGCTATGCGGCCGAGGATTATGCCGAGCAGGTCTTTACGCACCTCGAGGAGAACCTCAAGAGCCTGACCGGCACCGTTACCCGTTGCCGTCAGCAGCTCAACGAGGGTGCCGCCCAGCAGAACGGTCAGTGGTAATGGCTGAGTTCCCGAGCGTTACCGTCGATCTTTCCGAGCAGCTCGAGTTTCCCGGAGACTCGTATCCGCTGACCGGCAAGGTCGATGTCGCCACCTACACGGTGGGCGAGAAGGAGTACCGGCTGCAGGACGGCATTGCTTACGACGTGGTTTTTACCAATGCGGGCACCGGTGTTCTGCTCTCCGGCATGGTTCGAGCGCACGTCACCGGCGAATGCGACCGCTGCCTTGAGCTCGCCTCGTTTGATATCGCCGGCGAGATCGAGGAGTTCTACCTCTTTGAGGAGCCCGAGGATCCCGAGGCCTACGAGGACGGTTACGAGCTTTTGGGCGAGGACCGCATTGTCGATCTGGGGGAGCCCATTAACGACGCCGTTGTCATGGACACGCCGTTTGTGGTGCTCTGCAAGCCCGATTGCCGCGGCCTGTGCCCCACCTGCGGCATCAATCTCAACGTCGAGCAATGCGATTGCGCCGCCCAGGCCGAGGCCGAATGGGCCGCTGCCACGGAAAATCCATTTGCAGCATTGAAGAATCTCAATCTTGATGAGTAAAAATGTGGTAGTATCGCTACTTGCGCGTAATCGCCACACTGGATAGTTCATAAGGAAGGTCACTATGCCCGTACCTAAACAAAAGCAGGGTCGTATCCGCACCCATACCCGTCGTTCCGCCAACATGAAGATCTCGGCTGCGGCTCAGTCCACGTGCCCCCGTTGCGGCGCTGTCAAGCTCCCGCACCACGTGTGCCCCAGCTGCGGTTTCTACAAGGACCGCGAGGTTATCGTTACCGAGTAACGGTATACTCTGGATACGATGCCGTTCCAACTGGAACCACAATGGCCGGCTCAATGAGTCGGCCATTTTTGTATAAGGAGCACTTGAAATGAGTAACGTTCGCGTTTGTGTAGACGTTGTGGGCGGAGACGAGAAGCCCCAAGTTGTCCTCGACGGTATTGAGGCCGCACTTGCCGCCGATCCCGATATCGAGGTCATTGCTGTTGGCCCCGCCGATATCGTCAACCCCTTTGCCGCGGCGCACGCGCGCGTGGAGGCTCTGGAGGCCCCCGATGTCATCGCCATGGACGACGATCCCATCCGCGCCGTGATGACCAAGCGTAAGTCTTCGATCGTGCTTGCCTGCCGTGCTATTAAGAAGGGCAACGCGGACGCGTTTTTCTCCGCGGGGTCGACCGGCGCCATGACGGCTGCCGCCACCGCCTACGTGACGCCGTTTAGATATTTGGTAGAGGGTAAGAAGCAGCCGGTGCGCCCATGCCTCACCAATGCGCTGCCCAACCGCGCCGGTGGCCTTACGGTACTGTGTGACATGGGGGCCAACCCCGATGTCGAGGTCGACGACATGGTTCGCTTTGCCCAGATGGGTGCAGCCTATGCCCGCGTGGTCCTGGGCATCGAACATCCGCGTGTGGGCCTGCTTGGCAACGGCACCGAGGACGAGAAGGGTTCTAACTTTACCAAGGCGTGCTTCCCGGCTATGAAAGCCGCGGTCCCCGGTTTTGTGGGCAACTGCGAGGGCACCGATCTTACGTCGGGCAATTTTGACGTTGTGGTCGCCGACGGCATGTCGGGCAATATTGCGCTCAAGGCAACCGAGGGTGCTGCCAAGTTTTTGCTGCAAGAGCTCAAGGGCGCCTTTATGTCTTCGCTCGGTACCAAGATCGCCGCGCTGCTCATCAAAAAGCAGATGCGCCAGATTAAAGCCAAGCTCTCGGGCGATGCCAAGGGCGGCGCGATCCTGCTGGGCCTTCGCGGCGTCGTTTTGATTGGCCATGGCGCCACGTCGGCCGAAGCCGTTAAGAACGGTACGCTCGCCGCGGCTCAGGCCGTTCGAGCCGGGCTTATCGAAAGCATTGCCAATTCCATGGAAGGTATCGTTTAGCAAGAGCTCCGTTACGTGGCTCAAGCTATGCATCGTGGGGTAGAATCGGAGCCGTGCTGCAATGCGGCTTCCGCCCGCGTGACACATTGTATTCCACGACTTATGAGAGGATGCGCTATGGATCGCTCCGAAATCTTTGACAAGATCGCCGAGATCGCTGCCGACGTGCTGGGCGTTGACGTTGCCGAGATCAGTGATGAGACAACTTTTGACGACCTCGATGCCAATTCGCTCGAGCGCCTGCAGCTGGTGACGGCCATCGAGGACGAGTTTGACCTCGAGATCGATGACGAGACCCTGTTGTCGCTCACCTCCGTTGCCGACGCCGTCGACGCTATCGAAAACGCCAGGGAGGCCTAGGTCTTGGCTTTATCTCAACGACTCACGCGCGCTCAGGAAATCCTGGGCTATGAGTTTAATAACAAGGTGCTGCTACGCGCGGCGCTCACCCACCCCTCGGCAGTAGAGGGGCAGCCGGTCTCTGCCAGCTATGAGCGGCTTGAGTTTTTGGGTGACTCCATTCTGGGCGCCGTGGTTGCCCGTTCGCTCTTTGAGTCTTATCCCGAGTTCGATGAAGGCAAGCTCACGCGTCTGAAGGTATCGCTTGTTTCGGGTGCCACGCTGTCCGAGGTTTCGCACGAGCTGGGCATCGACGACATCATCATCTTTGGCGCCTCCGAGACCGGTACCGGCGCGCGCGGCCTTAACTCGGCGCTCGAGAACGTCTATGAGTCGCTCGTGGGTGCGTTGTACCTCGATGCCGGCTGGGATGCGGCGGCGGAGTTCATCCACCGCACGCTTAAGCCCCATTTGGCCTCCGAGCGTGCCGAGCACCCCGCGAACCCCAAGTCGTTCTTGCAGGAGTGCGTGCAGGCAGACGGTCACGAGCCCCCGGCATACAAGCTGGTAGGCTCCGAGGGCCCGGCACATGCGCCCACCTTTACCGCCGTGGTGCTTGTCGACGGTATCCGTCAGGGCCGCGGCACCGGCGCCTCTAAGAAAGAGGCCGAGGGAGCCGCTGCACTCGAGGCGCTCGACCGCATGGGTTACACCACCAACGGTGTGATTCTCAACAAGAAGCCCGTTTAAGCGAGGAACCGTGTATCTCAAGTCCCTTACGCTCAAAGGGTTCAAGTCGTTTGCCGACCGCGCCCATATGACGTTTGAGCCGGGCCTGACCGTCATCGTCGGTCCTAACGGCTCGGGAAAATCGAATATCTCCGATTCGATTCTGTGGGTACTGGGTGAGCAGAGCGCCAAGCAACTGCGCGGCCAGGCCATGGAGGACGTCATCTTCTCGGGCTCGTCGGCGCGCAAGCCGGTGGGCGTTGCCGAGGTCACGCTGGTGCTCGATAACTCGGACCATGTGCTGCCTGTCGACTTTGATGAGGTTGCCATCACCCGCCGCATGTATCGTTCGGGCGAGAGCGAATACCTCATCAATTCGAGTCCGTGCCGCCTGATGGATATCCAGGACATTTTGCACGATTCAGGCTTGGGTAAGGATACGCATTCCATTATCAGCCAGGGCAAGCTCGATGCCATTTTGCAGAGCCGTCCCGAGGAGCGCCGCGTCCTTATCGAGGAGGCTGCCGGCATTTCCAAGCACAAGCGCCGCAAGGAGCGTGCGCTCAAAAAGATTAAGTCGATGGACGAGCACCTTACTCGTGCCCGCGACATCAATAAGGAGATTGCCCGTCAGCTGCGACCGTTGGAGCGTCAGGTCGATCGCGCGCGCAAGTACAAAGAGCTGTCCTCGCGCGCGAACGAGCTTACGCAGATGTTGGCCGTTGACGAGCTTCGTTCGCTGCAGTCGCAGTGGAACGATCTGGAGAGCCGTTCCAAAGAGGGTGCCGCCGAGCTGGAGCTTGCGCAGTACCGCTTGGGCGAAAAGGAGCGCGAGCTCGAGAAGCTCCAGGTGATGCTCGAGGAAAAGGGCCTGTTTGTGGGTGACTTGGGCGAGCAGCGCCGTCATATGCAAGATGTGGTCGGCCGTATTAACTCCGATATGCGCCTGCTCGAGGAAAAGGGCCACAATATGGTGTCGCGCCTGTCCGATATGCGCGGCCAGATTTCGAGCTCCGAGCATCAGCGTCGTCGCGTGGTCGAGGAGCTCGAGGATGCACGTGCCCAGCTAGAGGAAGTGACCGGTGCGCACATGCAGGCCCAGGACGACGTTGACGCCGCCGGCCCTGCCGCTGCCGAGCTCCACGAGCGCCGTGTTGCGCTCGACCATCAGATTTCGCAGCTTACGCGCGAGCAACGCGATGTGCAGCGCGTGGCCGACAAGGCTGCGCTCGAGCTTGCCAAGGTGAAAGACTCGCTGAGCAATGCCGAGGTCGAGGACAACATGTACGCCTCGCGCCTGGAGCAGATTGACGAGCAGCTCGAGGAGGTCACGGCCTCGCTCGAGAGTCGTCGCGACCGCGCCGAGGAGCTCGACGGCGCGCTCGATCAGGCTCGCCAAGCCCAGGCCGATGCGCGCCAGGCCACCGAGGTCGCCCGTGCGGCGTTGAAGGACTTGCGCGCCCGTGAGAGCGAGTCGCGCAACAAGCTGTCCGAGGTGCGCTCTGAGCTTGCGAGCCAAAAGAAGCTCGATGCCCGTATGGCCGATAGCTCGCCGTTGGTGAGCCGTCTGGTAGGGGCATTGGGCGATGACGTAACGGGCCGTCTGGGCGACGTGCTCGAGGCGCCGCGTGAGCTTGAGGGCCTGGTCGAGCAGCTGCTTGCCGGCGATATCGATGCCCTGTTGTTTGATGACGCCGCCACGCTTGAGCGTGCCGGTCGTGCGGCTTTGGACCAAAAGAAGGCCTCGGGCGAGGCACTGCTGGTGGCGCGTGGTGTGAGCGGCTCTGCTGCTGCCGAGGGCGCTGCCGGTTCGCGTCTGGTTGATCGCCTGTCCGTGCGTGCCGGTTATGGCCCGATTGTCGAGGCACTGCTCGGCGGCTATTACGTGGTCGATGACTTGCCTTGTGCGCTGGCGGCACCAGTCGTTGACGGTGTGACCTATGTGACGCCCGATGGCGCTCGCGTGAGCTTTGGTGGCCTGGTGCGCGTGGGGCTCGATGCCGGCGAGGCCTCGGGTGCCCTGGAGCGGAAGCGCCGCATTCGCGAGCTCGAAGGCCTGGAGCCCGATTTGGCTGCCGTTTTTGAGCATGTGTCGAACCAGGTTATCGAGGCCAATGCGGCCGTCGAGGAGGCGCGTGCCGCCGAGGGTGATGCCGCCGGCGAGATCGCCCGTCTTGAGGGCGAGCGCCGCTCGCTGCTCTCCGAGATTGGCCGCCTGGAGCAAAGCGCCAACAACGCCGAGGTCGAGCGTGCGCGCATCTCCAGGCGCCGCGAGCAGGCGGCCGAGGCCGTTCGCGCCGCGCGCCCGCGCGTTGACGAGCTCACCCGTTCGCGCGACGAGGCCCGTGCGCAGGCAAGCGACCTGGGTCTCCAGATTGCCGAAGCCAACGACGAGCTCGATCGCGTGCGCCGTGACGATTCCGAGGCAGCCGGTAAGCTCGCCGACGCCAAGGTGCGCCTGGCCCAGACGAGCGAGCGCCTGCGTTCGCTGAAGGGCCGCGTGCCCGATCTGGAGCATCGCCTGGAGGGCATTGACCGCCGTATCCGCGGAACACGTCAGGCTTCGCGCTCGCTCGAGCTGCTGCGCCTGCGTGTCGATCCCATGCACGAGCGCTATTCGGCCCTGCTGGAGCGTGCATCTGATTGGGCCGCGCGCCTGCGTGACCAGGCCTCACTCGAGGAGGCAGACTCGGCTTCGCTCAAGAAAACCATCGAGGATGCCAAGGCCGAGGTCTCCCGCGCCAAGGAGCGGGTCGATGCCGCCACAGCGACACAAAACGAGTTCAAGGTCGCGCGCGGCAAGCTCGAGGTGCAGGTAGAGGCGGCCATCAAGGCCATTACCGCCGATGGCACCACCGTGCTCGAGGAAGCGCTCATGCTTCCTGCTCCCACCGATCGCGACGCCGCCGAGCGCGAGCTCAACCAGCTCGTGCGCCAGATCAACAACCTGGGCCCTGTGAACCAGGTTGCCATGGAGGAGTACGAGCAGCTCAAGCGCCGCGCCGATTACATCGAGGAGCAGCTGGCCGATCTGGAGAGCGCGCGCAAGGCGCTCACCAAGATTACCATGGCCATCGACCGCAAGATGCGTAAAGCCTTCCTGGTGACCTTCGAGAAGGTCGATGCGAACTTCCGCGAGATCTTCGCCATGCTGTTCCCGGGTGGCCAGGCACATCTGGAGATGACCGACCCCGAGCACCCGGCCGAGACGGGCATCGAGGTCGTGGCGCAGCCGCGCGGCAAGCGTATCACCAAGATGATGCTCATGTCGGGCGGCGAGAAGAGCCTGACGGCGCTTGCCCTGCTCTTTGCCGTGTATCGCACGCGTACGGTGCCGTTCTATGTGCTGGACGAGGTCGAGGCGGCGCTCGATGACGCCAACCTGTCCAAGCTCATCGGCGCGCTCGACGTGCTGCGATCCGATACGCAGCTCTTGGTTATCTCGCATCAGCGCCGTACTATGGAGGACGCTGACGTCCTCTACGGCGTCTCGATGCAAGCTGACGGCGTCAGTCGCGTCGTCTCGCAAAAACTCGATCGCGAAACCGGAAAGGTCGTGAATGCATAATGGGATTCTTCGATGCTCTCTCGCGCGGACTTGAGCGCAGCCGCGAGGCCCTCAACGAGGTCTTTTACTTTGGCGGCGAGGTCGACGAGGATTTTTGGGAGGACCTAGAGGACACCCTCGTCATGGGTGACATGGGTGCCGAGGTCGCCATCCAGGTCTCCGACGACCTGCGCGATGCCGCGGCCAAGAAGAACCTCAAGACCGCCCCGCAACTCCGTCGGGCCCTGGCCGAGCAGCTCGAGCAGCATTTTGTACCCGTCGAGCGCGATCCGTTCGCCGACACGCCGAGCTGCGTTCTGTTTGTGGGCATCAACGGTGCCGGCAAGACCACTACGGTCGGCAAGATCGCGAGCGCCATGGCTGCCCGTGGCAAGAACGTCGTGATCGGCTCGGCCGATACCTTCCGCGCTGCCGCCATCGAACAGCTCGATGTGTGGGGCCAGCGCGCCGGCGTCCCCGTCATAAAGCGCGACCGCGGCTCAGACCCGGCAAGCGTTTGCTACGACGTGCTCGACGAGGCCGATAAGCGCGGCAGCGACCTGGTGCTCATCGACACCGCCGGTCGTCTGCACACGAGCCCCGAGCTCATGCGCGAGCTTGCCAAGGTGGTCAACGTGACGCGTAAGCGCGCCGCCAATATGGCCGCCGGCCCCATGCCCGTCTCGGTCGTCCTCGTGATCGATGCCGCGACGGGCCAAAACGGCCTGAACCAGGCGCTCGAGTTTAATGAGGCGCTGGGTCTGGACGGTATTATCATGACTAAGCTCGACGGCACGGCAAAGGGCGGTATCGCCATGGCCGTGGCCGAGAAGCTCAAGCTCCCAATTCTGCGCGTGGGCGTGGGCGAGCAGGTCGATGACCTGCAGGAGTTTAATGCCAAAGATTTCTGCCGCGCCCTGGTGGGCGAGTCCAACTAAGGAGTGACCAGTGTTTGATTCTCTGAGCGATCGCCTCAACGACACATTTGACCGCCTGCGCGGCAAGGGCAAGCTGACCGAGGCCGATATCACCTCGGCCATGCGCGACATTCGCATGGCGCTGCTCGAGGCCGACGTCAACTTTAAGGTTGTCAAGGAGTTTGTCGCCAAGACCAAGGAGCGCTGCATGACCGCCGAGGTCATGGAATCGCTGACGCCGGCGCAAAACGTCGTCAAGATCGTGCTCGACGAGCTCACCGAGATGCTCGGCTCCACCGAGAGCAAGCTCGTCTTTAGCAACCGCATTCCCAACGTCATTATGCTCGTGGGCCTGCAGGGCTCCGGTAAGACCACGGCGGCTGTAAAGCTGGCATACCTGCTCAAGAAGCAGGGCCGCTCGCCGCTGCTCGCCGCGTGCGACGTCTACCGTCCCGCCGCTGCCGACCAGCTGGCCACGCTTGGTGGAGAGATCGGCGTGCCGGTCTTCCGCGGTGACGGCGAGCACCCGGTCGATATTGCCAAGGGCGCCATCCAGGAGGCCGTCGACCACCTGCGCGATGTGGTCATCGTCGATACCGCCGGTCGTCTGCAGATCGACGAGCAGATGATGCAGGAGGCCGTGGACATCAAGAAGGCCGTCAAGCCCGATCAGGTGCTGATGGTCGTCGATGCCATGACCGGCCAGGATATCGTCAACGTTGTCTCGACCTTCGCCGAGCGCACCGACTTTGACGGCGTGATCATCTCCAAGCTCGACGGCGATGCCCGTGGCGGCGGCGCGCTTTCGGTGCGCCAGGTGACCGGCAAGCCCATCAAGTTCGTGAGCATGGGCGAGAAGCCCGATTCGCTGGAGCCGTTCTATCCCGATCGCATGGCCAAGCGCATCTTGGGCATGGGCGACGTCGTCGGCATTATCGAGAAAGCCCAGGAGGCAGCCGATGCCGAGCAGCTCGAGGCTGCCGAGCGCATGCTGCGCGAGGGCTTTACCATGAACGACATGCTCGACCAGATGAAGGCCGTCAAGAAGATGGGCGGTATGAAGGGCATTCTGGGCATGCTTCCCGGCGGCCAGCGCGCGCTCAACCAGATGGGCGGCAACCTGGATGAGGGCATCTTCGACAAGAACGAGGCCATCATCATGTCGATGACCAAGGAGGAGCGCCTGCGTCCTTCCATCATCAACGGCCAGCGTCGCGCCCGCATCGCCAAGGGTGCCGGCGTGACCCCCACCGAGGTCAATAGCCTTATGAAGCAGTGGGGCGAGATGAACAAGATGATGGGCCGCATGCGCTCGATGGCCAACCAGGCGCAAGCCGGCGGCAAGAAGGGCAAGAAGGGTAAAAAAGGCAAAAAGATGCGCATGCCCAATATTCCCGGTCTGGATGCCATGGGCCTGGGCGGCCTGGGTGGTCTGGGTGGCATGGGAGCAGGTGGTCCCAAGTCCGATATGGACCTGCTGCGCCAGATGGAAGCGCAGATGCGTAATAAAAAGTAACGACTGGTTGAGTCGAGTATGGCGAAGGCCGCCTGGATGGTACTCCAGGCGGCCTTCGCCGTTCGTTCGCAGGTTTTCTCACGCGCGGAAGCGCGTTGACGTTGAGGTGCTTGCCACTAGTGGCAGCCGCAGCCCTCGCGCCCATCATGGTCGTGGTGGCCGTGGCAGCCGCAGGACTCGCCATGCTCGCGGGCGTGCTCGTGGTCGTGCCCATGGCAGTCGCAGGTGGCCTCGCCGGTCTGCGCGAGTGTGCCGGCAATGAGGGCCTCGACGCAGGCGTCGCAGCTGCCCTGGGCGCCCGCATAGACCGTGATGCCTGCCTGGGTGAGCGCGTTGATGGCGCCGCCGCCGATACCGCCGCAGATGAGCGTATCGACGCCACCGTTGGCGAGCAGACCCGCTAGGGCGCCGTGACCAGTGCCGCCGGTGCCTACGACCTGCTCGTTGAGAACCTTGCCATCCTGGATGTCATAGATTTTGAACTGCTCGCTGCGGCCAAAGTGCATAAAGATGTTGCCGTTGTCGTACGTCGTTGCCACCCTCATGGTGCCGACCTCCTTTGCTGGCCATATGGCCGTCGTCGTAGGTGTAGGGGAGTATGCGATATTGCCGCCCTCGATACTAAGTGCTCGCCCGTTGACCAGCGCGTTTGCCACCTTGCGATGCGCGCGGCTGCAGATGGCCGCCACGGTGGCACGGGCGATACCCATTTGCTGGGCGACGGCCTCCTGATTGAGGCCTTCCAGGTCGCAAAGCCGTAGGACTTCGAGCTCATCGACCGTCATGTCGATGGCGTCTCCGCTGACAAGGCCGTCAGGGGTAAAGCCGCGATATTCGGGAATGATCCCAACGCGGCGCAATTTTTCGCGTCTTCCTGCCATACACTCTCCAAATCTGACATATGTCAACAATAGGATAGCGCGTATGCGGAGCCGCTCAAGCTATTTTTGGCATATGTCAAAAAAGCTAAAGGTGCAGCATTTGTGAATGCGGCGCCGTACTGCCGTGCATTGCGTGTGCCGCCCCAAGTGTGCAATTCGATGCTGCGCCCCTGGGCTACAATAAAAATCGCTTATAGGCGACTGACAGGAGGGTCAATGAGCAAGGCTGATCAACAGTTTGTAGCCATGTGCCGCGATATTCTGGACCATGGCACCACTACCGAGGGCCAAAAGGTTCGTCCGGTGTGGGAGGACGGCACCCCTGCCTATACCATTAAAAACTTTGGCGTTACGGCACGCTACGACCTGCGTGAGGAGTTTCCGGCGCTTACCCTGCGTCGTACGGCCCTCAAATCTGCCATGGACGAGATTCTATGGATCTATCAAAAGAAGTCCAATAACGTGCATGACCTCAACAGCCATATTTGGGATGAGTGGGCCGACGAGACCGGCTCCATCGGCAAGGCCTACGGGTACCAGATTGGCCAGAAGAGCCATTATGCCGAGGGCGATTTCGACCAGATGGACCGCGTGCTGTACGACCTTAAGCACACGCCGTACAGCCGCCGCATCATGACCAATACGTACGTGTTTAGCGACCTGTCCGAGATGCACCTGTATCCGTGCGCCTACAGCGTGACCTATAACGTCACGCAGCGCCCGCAGGACGATAAGCCAACACTCAACATGATTCTCAACCAGCGCAGCCAGGACATTTTGGCCGCGAACAACTGGAATGTGTGCCAGTACGCCATTTTGCTGATGATGGTCGCGCAGTCGGTCGATATGATCGCTGGCGAGTTGCTGCATGTGATCGCCGATGCCCATATTTACGACCGTCATGTCGATATCGTCCGCGAGCTTATCGAGCGTCCGCAGTTTGCGGCTCCTAAGGTAACGCTCAACCCCGATGTGCATGATTTCTACGCGTTTACGACTGATGATCTGATCGTTGAGGGCTATGAGCACGGCCCGCAGGTCAAGAACATCCCCATTGCGGTGTAGGTGACGCGCATGACGTGTAAGCTTTCTGCCATTGTCGCCGTGTGCGATGACTGGGGCATTGGGTGCGAGGGTGACATGGTCGTGTCCAACCGTGCCGACATGCGCCATTTCGTGGCGTGCACCAAGGGTTGTCCGGTCATTATGGGACGCAAGACCCTGCTGAGTTTTCCCGGCGGGCGTCCGCTCAAGAACCGCCGCAACATTGTGCTCACGCGCGACGAGGGCTTTGCCCCCGAGGGCGTCGACGTGGTGCATAGCGTTGACGAGGCCTTGGCCGCCGTGGCCGATGAACCTGTTGCGTGGGTGATCGGTGGCGGCGAGGTGTATCGGCAATTTTTGCCGTACTGTGTGGAGGCCGAGGTCACGCACGACCATTGCACCCATGACGTGGATACGTACTTTCCCAATTTGGATGTCGATCCTGCGTGGGAAGTTGCGCGGCGCGACGGGGTTGCCACGATTGCCGCGGGCGAGGGTGACGAAGGCCTCGATTATGAGTTCGTGACATATCGTCGCGTTGATGCTTAAATCGTCTGGCTTGAACGGTATCACCGGGTTGATTGAATGCATGGGGCGGCGCTTAGCGTCGCCTCGTTTGGTATAGATGTGCTGTAAAGAAGGGTACGGGCTGGCTGCTATGACTGATGCCGTTGAGGTGCTGCGAATCGATTCCCTTAATGATGAGCGGCTCGACGCCTATGTGCGACTGACGGAGCGCGAGCTGCGCTGCGTGCTGGAGCCGCAAAAGGGTATCTTTATCGCCGAGAGCGCCAAGGTCATCGAGCGCGCGGTGCGTGCCGGATACGAGCCGGTGAGCTTTCTTTTGGGTGAGCGCTGGCTCGATCAGATGATGCCGCTGTTCGAGCGTCTGGTTGCACGCGAGGGCGCAGGTCCGGTTCCTGTGTTCGTGGCCTCCATGGAGCTCATGGAGCAGTTGACGGGCTTTAACGTGACGCGCGGTGCGCTCGCGGCGTTCCGTCGCCCGCGTCAGATTCCGGTTGATGAGTTCTTGGGCGGCGTCGTCGAGGTGGCGGGTGAGCGCCCGGTGCGCGTGTGCGTGCTCGAGGGTATTGTCGACCATACTAATGTGGGTGCGATTTTCCGCTCGGCGGCAGCGTTGAATGTCGATGGCATTTTGGTAAGCCCCACTTGCTGTGACCCGCTGTACCGCCGCTCGGCCCGTGTGAGCATGGGCACGGTGTTCCAGGTGCCCTGGACGCGCATTGGCAGCGAGGCGCGCGTATGGCCGCATGATGGGCTGGCAGCGCTGCACGATGCCGGCTTTTCGTGTGCCGCCATGGCATTGACGGATGATTCGGTGTCGTTGGACGATCCTGCGCTGCAAGAGATTGACCGGTTGGCGATCTTTATGGGCACCGAGGGCGCCGGCCTGGGCGCCAAGACCATCGCGGGCTGTGACTGGGCTGTGCGTATTCCGATGGCGCACGGGGTCGATTCGCTCAACGTGGCCGCGGCGAGTGCTGTCGCTTTTTGGCAGCTGTGTCCGCACGTGAGCAACGAGTATCACTACCAGCCGGGACTGTATCACTAGGCAGATATTTTGCAGCGGGCTCTGAGTCCGGGTGTTTCGGTTGACGCCGGTCGGTGCTAAGCTGGTGCTGGCTTTAGTCTTATATTGACGTTTTGTTGTTTGACGTGCGCTGGTGGGGAGGGCGTGTGGCTAAGAAATCTACGGCTATCGATGTAACACAGGGTGTTATTTGGCAGCAGTTGCTTTCGCTGTGCGTTCCCATCTTTTTTAGTTCGTTCTTTCAGCAGGCCTACACGCTTATCGGTACCTATATCGTCGGTCAGTTTGGCGGCAAGCTCGCGCTGGGTGGCATTCAGGCCACGATGGTGCTCACGGAGCTCTGCATCGGTTTTTGCGTCGGTGTTGGCGCCGGCTGTGCTGTTATTACGGGTCAGTATTTTGGCCAGCACGATGATGAGCGACTGAGTCGTTCGGTCCATACGGCCATGACGCTCGCTCTGGTGGGCGGTATCGTCGTCTCGATTCTGGGCATAGTGTTCGTTGAGCCCATGCTGGTGCTTATGAATACGCCGCATGAACTATTGGCCGAGGGTGTGGCCTATGCTCGTTGCTATTTTGCCGCTATGGTTGCGGCGCTGTTGCTCAATATGGGCACCGCGCTGTTGCGTGCCGTGGGCGACACGCGTGGCCCTGCCGTGATCATCGCTTCCGGCTGCCTCGTTAATGTGGTGCTGGATATCATTTTTGTTGCCGTGCTGCATATGGAGGCTCTGGGCTGCGGCATTGCGGTGGCGCTGACCATTTGCTCCAACGCCACGATGATCGTGATTCGCATGATGCACGCACCGGGTGCGTGGCGGCTTTCACTGTCCAAACTCGGCATTGATCCTGGTATTTGCAAGAGCATGATCTCGTGTGGTCTGCCGCTTGGCTTTCAGTCTGCTGCGTATTCGATTTCCAACGTTTTGATTCAGGTGTCGGTCAACTCGTTTGGTGCCGATGTCACCACGGCTTGGGGTCTTTCTGGCCGCTTAGATGGCATTGTCTGGATGGTTACCGAGGCGCTTGGCGTGTCGATCACCACGTTCTCGGCACAGAACTTTGGCGCGCGCAACTACGAGCGCATGCGCAAGGGCTACCATACGTCGCTCGTGCTGTCGTTTATGCTCATTGGTGGCCTGTCTGCCGTGCTGCTGGTGTTCTCGGGTCCTCTGTCGCGTCTGTTTGTCGACGATGCTTCGATCTCGGCGTACACCACGACCATCATCCATTTTATTGCGCCGTTCTATGCGATTTTCTCGATTATCGAAAACGCGTCGGGCTCCATTCGCGGTGCCGGCGTGAGCTTGCAGCCCATGATTCTCACGATTTTCGGCACCGTCGTGCTCAGGGTGATCTGGGTGTTTGCGATCATGCCTTTCGATCCGTCGCTTGAGCTCCTGCTGCTGGTTTACCCCGTAACCTGGCTCATCACGGCCACGATGTTCACCATCTACCACCACAGCGGCAACTGGCTAGGCCGCGCCACTGCCTAATGATCCGTATGAGACGGAGGAAAACGGATCATTGCTCTCCGTGGTGATGTCGATGATTCGTTTTCCTCCGTCCCCTTTGGATCAATTAGTATTCGATGCCTTGGCGGGCTAGGAGGCCTTCGTCGAAGTAGTGTTTGACGGGGCGCATTTCGGTTACGAGGTCGGCAAGGTCGGCGAGGGGCAGCAAGCCGCGGCCAGTGAGCACGAGCTCCGTGGTGGTTGGTTTCATCGCGATCAACGCTTCGACATCTTCGCGCGTCACAAAGCCCCGTCGCATGGCTTCTCCCAGCTCATCCAAGATCAGCACGTCGACTTGGCTAATCTGCTCGCGCGCCAGCTCCATGATCTGTGCGGCACAGGCTTCGGGCGTGTCGCGGTCGGCTTGTACGATGCAAAGCCCCAATCGAGGAGCTGCGTCATGTTCGGCGCAGTGCAGCTTCTTGGCAAACTGAAGCATGAGCACGTTAAGTCCATAGCCCGTGGCGCGCAGCGCGAGCCCCAGCGCAGCCGTCGTCTTGCCCTTGCCGTCGCCCGTATAGATTTGAACCTTGCCGACTTCCAGTGATGCCATCTCTGTCCTTTCGTGCCCGGTGTCGGTTTATCGCCGGCCGGGTGGGGTATTCTAGTTAGCATTATCAACCCCAGTAGATGGAGTTCAAGCAGATGGAGATGGATGACAACAAACGTAGACGGAATATGATCCTCTACGTTCTCATCGCCTTCGTCGTCTACCTCGTGCTCTCGACCGTTCTGTTCCCCAACATCGGTCACACGCAGCAGATTACGAAGACCGATTACTCGACGTTTGTCAAAGCGCTCGACAAGAAGAGCGTCGATAAGGTCGAGTACAACACGGACGATTACTCGATTTATTACACCAAGAAGGGCGAGGACGAGAACATCGCCTACAAGACGACCGGTGTGCCGAATGATGCGGGCTTTACCGATCGCGTGCTTGAATCTGGCGCCTCGCTTGAGTCGGTCGTTCCCGATAAGAACTCGGGTCTGATGACTTACTACCTGCTCACCCTCATTCTTCCCATGGCGATTTTCTTCCTGATCGGCTGGTGGCTCAACCGCCGCATGAAGAAGGCCATGGGTGATGACGGTCCGTCGATGAACTTTGGCGGCGGCGGTTTTGGCGGCGGTGGACTGGGCAAGTCCGGCGCGCGCGTGATTGCCTCCAAGGATGTGGGCGTGACCTTTAAGGATGTCGCTGGCCAGGAAGAGGCCAAGGAGTCCCTCAAGGAGGTCGTCGACTTTCTGGAGAAGCCGCAGCGCTACGAGGAGATTGGCGCCAAGCTGCCGCGCGGTGCCCTCCTTGTCGGCCCTCCGGGTACCGGTAAAACCCTGCTTGCCAAGGCTGTGGCCGGCGAGGCAGGTGTGCCGTTCTTTAGTATTTCGGGCTCTGAGTTTGTCGAGATGTTCGTCGGCCGCGGCGCCGCCAAGGTTCGCGATCTGTTTAAGCAGGCCAAGGAAAAGGCCCCGTGCATCGTCTTTATCGATGAGATCGATACCATCGGCAAGAAGCGCGACGGCGGCGGCTTTAGTGGTAACGACGAGCGCGAGCAGACGCTCAACCAGCTGCTGACCGAGATGGACGGCTTCGATAACCACAAGGGTATCGTCGTCCTCGCTGCCACCAACCGTCCCGACAGCCTTGACCCGGCCCTGTTGCGCCCCGGTCGTTTTGACCGCCGCATCCCCGTTGAGCTGCCCGACCTGACCGGCCGTAAGAACATTCTTGAGCTGCACGCCAAGAGCGTGAAGACGCAGCCGCCGATCGATCTGACCGCGATTGCCCGCGCCACGCCCGGTGCCTCGGGCGCCGACCTGGCCAACATCATCAACGAGGGCGCCCTGCGTGCCGTCCGCGAGGGTCGCAAACGCGCCACGCAGGACGATTTTGAGGAGTCGGTGGAGGTCGTCATCGCCGGTCAGCAGCGCAAGTCCACGGTGCTGTCCGACCACGAGAAGCAGGTCGTTTCTTACCACGAGATCGGTCATGCCATCGTTGCCGCTCGCCAGAAGGGCTCTGCGCCGGTCACGAAGATCACCATCGTGCCGCGCACGAGCGGTGCTCTGGGCTACACCATGCAGGTCGAGGAGGATGAGCGCTTCCTGACCACGCGCCAGGAGATCCTGGACAAGCTCGCCGTCTATTGCGGTGGCCGTGCAGCCGAGGAGCTCATCTTTGGCGAGATGACGACCGGCGCCGCCAACGATATCGAGCAGGCCACCAAGCTCGCCCGTAACATGGTGACGCGCTTTGGTATGTCCGATGAGTTTGGCATGATGGCGCTCGGTACCGTGCAGAACGCGTACCTTAACCAGGATACGTCGCTCACCTGCGCCCCCGGTACGGCCGAGCGCGTGGACGCGATTGTCGCCAAGCTGATCGAGGATGCGCACGACCGCGCCCTGCAGATCCTGAAGGAGAACAAGTTTAAGCTCCACGAGCTGGCTCGTTATCTGTACAAGAAGGAGACGATCACGGGCGAGGAGTTTATGAATCTCCTCACGCGTGAGAATCCGCTGATGCCAAAGCAGCAGTAATACTAGTTGTGCAGTGCTTTCGCCCCATTTGAGTGTCCACCTCAAATGGGGCGTTTTGCTTGGGAAGGGTTGTATATGAAGATCGTGGTAAGTGCCTGCTTGATGGGCGAGACCTGCAAGTATAACGGGCTCGATAATTACCATCGCGAGCTGGTCGAGGCCTTCGAGCGCACGGGAACCGAGGTGCTCCTCGTGTGCCCTGAGGTTTTTGGTGGTCTGCCCACACCGCGCAAGCCGTCCGAAATTGTGAACGGCGAAGTCCGTACCTGCGAGGGCGTGTCCGTTGACAGGGAATTTCGCTTGGGTGCCCAACGAGCACTCGATATGTGCGAGCAGGCGGGCGGGCCGTCCGAGATCGCCGCGTGCATCTTACAGGACCGTAGTCCCTCGTGCGGTGCAGGTCGCATCTACGATGGCACCTTTAGCGGCACGCTCACCGCGGGCAACGGTGTCTTCGTCGACCTGCTCCTGCGCCACGGGTACCGTGTGATTCCCGCAAGTGTATTTGACCCGAGCATGTTGGAATAGCAAATGAAAGGGGGCGGCCATCGAGTAGATGGTCGCCCCCTTTACTGGCAAGCTAAACAATTTCAACAGATGTTTAATGGCGTTTGCCCAGATAAAACCTGCCAAAATAAACCTGTCCCTTTTTGGTAGGTTAGGCGAGGAGCGTGTGGCCGTAGGCGTTGGCGGCCTTGATGGCGGCGGCGAACTTCTCGTCGGTGAAGGGCTCGGGGTTACCCTGCTTCCACTCGTTGGTGGCGTGCGCGTACTCGCACAGGGCAGGGATATCGGCCTCGGAAAGCCCGACCTGCTCAAGCGTCACGGGCAGGCCCATCTGATTGTTAAAGGCCGCGTAGCGTTCAAGGTTATCGGTGTCGCCCGTGTAGGCGAACAGCACGAGCACGCCCAGGCTTACGACCTCGCCGTGCAGGTAGGTGCCCTCACGCGGAATGCTGCAAGTGGCGTTGTAGAACGCGTGTGCCACGCTCGAGTTGTAGTAGTAATCGTTCTGGTTGGTCAGGTTCGAGACATATCCCGTGTTGACCACGATGTCGAGCGCGATCTGCTTGACGGCCTCGCTCGACAGGTCCTGGCGCACGTCCTCAAGACCCTGGACGCCATAGGTAAACAGCGGCTCGGAGCAGGTGTGGGCGAGTGCCAGGCCAAGACCGGCGGTGTGCTCCAAATTTCCGGCGCTCGTGGCGTACTCGACCTCGGGCTGCTTGGACAGGGCATCGCCCACGCCGGCCCAGAAGTACTCCGCTGGCGCCTCGGCGATGATCTTGGGGTTGATGAAGATGTGCGCCGGTCGGTTGGGGTACGAATAGCCCTCGAGCGAGCCGTCGTCGTTGTAGACAACGGCAATGGCGGTCGCGGCGGAGCAGTTTGAGCAAATCGTCGGCACCGTAAAGACGATCTTCTTGAGCTCGATGGCCGCCGTCTTGACGGTGTCGAGTGCCTTGCCGCCGCCGCAGGCGATAAGCACGTCGGCTTCCTGGCAGGCGGGGGAGTTTACGACCTTGGCGATATTGGCGCGTGTGCTGTTGGTGCCGTAGACGCGCGTCTCCAGAACCTCGACGCCGGTTCCTGCCAGCGCGGCGTCGATACCGGGAAGTGCTGCAGCCAGTGCTCGCTTGCCACCGATGATTGCGACCTTGGTCGCTCCGTATTCGGCCAGCGCGCTGGGCAGCTCGTCGAAGCAGTCCTCGCCGACGGTATAGTCGCTCATTCCGATCGTGCGCATAGCAACCTTCTTTCGTCCGATAAAGTGCTTTCAGGTATTTTGCTCCTAGAGAAGGTCCACATCCGCGAGAAATTTCGAACGTATAAAACCAGTGTTGAGGGTTTTTCGCCGGCGCGGAACGTGCTAGCATACTCCGCATAAGCGTTGATGGGGACGAGTAGTCGGCCGTCCGCATGCTACAGAGAGCGGGGAGCGCTGAGAACCCGTGCATGCGACCGATGAAAATCACCCCGGAGCTGCGGTCCCAACGGACGTGCCGCGCAGGCACGTCTTAGTAGATATCGCCGAGATGGTCGTCGATACAGGCCGGCCGAGTAACGGATGCGAGCGCGCGGCGACGCGGGCGAGGGCATCTAAGCTGGGTGGTTAAGCGAAGAGCTTTTACGGGCAGACTGCCTGTCTTGTGGCGCTTCGTCCCAGCTTGCAGGGACGGGCGCTTTTTTGGTGCCCAGAGGGCGTGCGCGCCCATGACAAGAAAGGGGTACCGTGGCAAACGAGTACAAGCAGACGATGAATCTGCCCAAGACCGGTTTTCCCATGCGTGCCGGTCTTTCCAAGTCCGAGCCCAAGCGACTCAAGGACTGGCAGGACAACAAGGTCTACGAGCAAGTTCTAAGGAAGAACAAGGGTCACAAGAAGTTCGTGCTGCACGACGGCCCTCCGTATGCCAACGGCCCGATCCACATCGGCCACGCCATGAACAAGATCTCTAAGGACATGATCAACCGTTACTGGATGATGCAGGGCTACGAGGTTCCCTATGTCCCCGGTTGGGACTGCCACGGTCAGCCGATTGAGCACAAGGTCGAGGAGAAGCTCGGCACCGAGAAGTTCAACCAGACCTCCACGGCTAAGATCCGCGAGCTTTGCAATAAGTTCGCTGTCGAGAACATCGAGCTGCAGAAGGCCGGCTTCCGTCGCCTGGGCGTGCTTGGCGACTGGGACAACCCGTATCTGACGCTCTATCACCAGCATGACGCCGCCGACATCGAGGTCTTCAAGGCCATGTTCGACAAGGGCATGATCTATCGCGGTCATAAGCCCGTCCACTGGTGCAAGCACTGCCACACCGCGCTGGCCGAGGCCGAGATCGAGTACTCCGACGAGACGAGCCCGTCCATCTTCGTGCGCTTTGAGATGACCACTAAGCCTGCCGGTCTCGAGAACTTCGACGGCCCGGTTGACTTCATCATCTGGACGACCACGCCGTGGACCATCCCCTCCGACCAGGCCGTTTCCCTTAAGCCCGGCGCCGCCTATGTTGCCGTTGAGCACGATGGCCGTGCCGAGGTTATGCTCGAGGACCTGGCTCCCAAGTGCTGTGAGGAGTTTGGCTGGGAGTACACCCCGGTCATGGTCGACGGTAAGCCCTATGTGGTTCCCGCTGAGACCTTCCACCACATCCACTACAAGCAGCCGATCTTTGACGGTGTCGAGGGCGTGGCACTGCTGGCCGATTACGTCGGCGTCGATGACGGTACCGGTATCGTCCACAACTCGCCCGGCCACGGCGTCGACGACTACTTCGCCTGCCTCAAGGAGGGCATCACCGATATCTGCATGCCGGTCGATGACGACGGTAAGTTCTACACCGGCGAGGAGTTTGGTACCGGTGGCCCCTTCAGCGGTATGGATACCGACGAGGCCAATCCGCACATCATCGAGTTCCTGCGCGAGCGCGGCACCCTGGTCTTCGAGAAGAAGATCACGCACAGCTATCCGCACTGCTGGCGCTGCAAGCATCCGGTGCTCTTCCGTGCTACCGACCAGTGGTTTGTCTCGATGGACAAGACCGGTTTGCGCGAGCAGGCTGGCAAAGAGATCCGCGAGAACGTCAAGTGGTATCCGGCCCACGCGGCCAACCGCATCGGTGCCATGGTCGAGCAGCGTCCCGACTGGTGCATCAGCCGTCAGCGCAACTGGGGCGTGCCTATCCCCAGCTACACCTGCGCCGACTGCGGCGAGAAGGTCATGAACGACGCCACGCTCGACGCCGTCATCAAGCTCTTCCACGAGAAGGGCTCCGACGCCTGGTTCACCGACGCTCCCGAGAGCTACCTGGGCGAGGCTTGCGTCTGCCCCAAGTGCGGCGGCCATCACCTCAAGGCCGATAAGGACATCCTCGACGTGTGGTGGGATTCCGGCGTCTCCTGGAAGGCCGTCTGCGAGTATCGCCCCGAGCTTGAGTACCCGGCGGATGTGTACCTCGAGGGCTCCGACCAGCACCGCGGTTGGTTCCAGAGCTCGTTGCTCACCTCGGTGGGTGCCAACGGCCACGCTCCGTACAAGGCGGTCGTCTCGCAGGGCTTCACGCTCGATGGCCAGGGCCGCAAGATGTCCAAGTCGCTCGGCAACGTCATCGACCCCAACAAGGTCTGCGACGAGATGGGCGCCGATATCATCCGCCTGTGGGTCGCCTCGGTCGATACCAGCTCCGACGTCTCCATCGACCACGAGATCCTTGCTCGTACGTCCGATGCCTACCGTCGTTTCCGCAACACGCTGCGCTTCCTGCTCTCCGAGCTCGAGGGTCAGTTTGAGCCCGAGACCGACGGCGTCGCCTTTGCCGACCTGCTGCCGCTCGACAAGCTCATGGTTGCCCGTCTGACCCAGGTCCAGGCCGAGGTCGACGACGCCTACGCCAGCTACGAGTTCCCGCGCGCCTACCGTGCGCTCTACGACTTTGTGGTTACCGAGCTTTCCAACGTGTACCTCGACGCCCTGAAGGATCGTCTGTACTGCGACAAGCCCGGTTCGCTCGAGCGCCGCAGCGCCCAGACCGTGCTGGCTGAGCTCTTCTCGATGCTCATGCGCGACCTGCAGCCGATCCTGTCCTACACGGTCGACGAGGCCATGGCCTATGCGCCCGCCGGCTGCGTCGATCACCAGAAGTACGCCGCGCTGCTCGATTGGTACAAGTCGCCCATCACGGTCGACGAGGCCAATGAGTTCGAGGGCGTGCTCGAGGCCTCGCTCGAGCTCCGTAGCGCTGTGACCAAGGCCCTTGAGGATGCCCGCTCCGCCGGTACCTTCACCAAGAGCCAGCAGGTCCGCGTCAAGGCGGTCGTTCCCGCCGAGATGTATGCGCTGCTGACCGGCGACAAGGCCGTCGATCTGGCCGAGTTCTACATCGTCTCCGATGTTGAGCTAACCCAGGGCGAGGAGCTTTCCGTCGCTATTGAGGCCGCCGAGGGCGAGTGCTGCGACCGTTGCTGGAACTATCGCACCACCGTCGGCGAGTACAACGGTCACGCGCATATCTGCAAGCGCTGCGCGAATGCCTTGTAGTTACGCGGTTTTACCAAACCGTGTAACAGGTTGACGCTGCAAACCCGCCAGAGCGGCAATCTGCCTTTCAGCTTCGGCGGCATGACCAGAAGGTCTATGCCGCCTCGTTTCAAGGCACCTAGCTCGCTCTGGCGGGTTTTCGCTTTCGTTACCAAATACGCGACGTTTTCATTGCCGGATAATAGGTAGACGTTGGGTAGTCTTTTTGGGACGGGGCTTTTTTAGCTGCCCTACCTCAAATAAGGACTTAATCTTCGAAAGCGCTGGACTGGGTAGCTAAAAAAGCCCCGTCCCAAAAAGACTACCCGGTGAAGGGACAAGGGGACAGCCCCTTTGTCGCATTGGTGGATATGTCGTGCGTTCTGCGTATGGCAATATAAGATATTTATTTGCGTTAAACGGAATTCGATTGTTTTGAGGGTAGGGGATTGATTTGGGTCGTGGTGCGGATATGACGCCGCCTTTGCGTTGGCGGTTAGGTGTTGCTGGTGGGGTGGCGCTCTTTGTGTTGCTTGTTGACCAGCTGACCAAGCTTGCGGTTCGTGCCGTGGGCGATGCCCTGCATATGACTGTTATCCCCGGCGTGATTGATTTTGTGTTTGTCCGCAATATCGGAGCTGCCTTTAGCATGGGCGAGGGCCATGGCATAGCGTTTGCCGTGCTGGCGCTTGCGGCCATTGCCGCCATTGCCGTGTACTTGCTCCGTGCTCCTCAGCTCGCTCGCCTAGAGGTCGTGGGTATGGCCATGGTTGCGGGCGGCGCCATCGGCAACGCGATCGATCGCCTGGCCATGGGCTTTGTGACTGATTTTATTGCCACTACCTTCATTGATTTCCCCGTCTTTAACGTGGCCGATATCGGCATTACCGCCGGTGTCGTGCTGGCGCTCATCGGATACATGTTCTTGAGTCCTGCCGCTCGCGAGGTCGATGCGACCGCCGAGCTCAACGCCCGTGACGAGGCCCGCGCCAAACGTAAAGCTAAGCAGCGTGGGGAGCGTGCCCGCAAGATTCGCGAAAGGAATGGGCGCTAATGGCCGACATCCATATTCTCGTTGCCGACGATTGCGCCGGTCAGCGTCTCGACGCCTATCTGGGCGCCAACGATGGCTGCCCCACGCGCTCTGCCTGCGCACATCTGATCGAGGGAGGCGCCGTTGCCGTCAACGGCGAGACCTGCCTATCTAAAAAGTATGCCGTACGCTCCGGTGACCGCATCTCGGTCGACCTGCCCGAGCCGCATGACCCGACCGTCGTGATCCCCGAGGCCATCCCGCTCGACATTCGCTATGAGGACGACTATCTCATGGTGCTCTCCAAGCAGCGCGGCCTGGTGTGCCATCCTGCGCATGGTCATGAGAGCGGTACGCTTGCGAATGCCTTGGTCTATCACTGCGGCATCGACCATCTGGGTACCGTGCAGGGCGAGGACCGCCCCGGCATCGTGCATCGTCTGGATCGCGATACCTCGGGCCTTATGCTCGCGGCTAAAGACGACGACACCCAGCGTGCGCTCCAAAATCTCATCCGCACGCGCACGCTCGACCGTCGCTACATTACGCTCGTTCATGGGCACATCGCCATGGACGAGGGCACTATCAACACCGGTATTGCCCGATCGACGCGCGACCGCGTGAAGATGGCGGTTTCCGATGACCCCTTTGCGCGCCAGGCCATCACGACCTTTAAGGTCCTTGAGCGCTTTGATTCCACGCGCTTCGACGACGGCTACACGCTTGTCGAGTGTCACCTGTTTACCGGCCGCACGCATCAGATTCGCGTTCACATGCGCCATATCAACCACGCCTGCGTGGGCGATCAACTCTATGGCAAGTGCGATGCTCGTGCCGATCAGGGTTTGACCAGGCAGTTCCTGCATTCCTGGCGTGTGGCGTTCGATCATCCCGTGACGGGGGAGCACATCGAGTGCCGTGACGAGCTGCCATGGGATCTTTCGGCGGTTCTGGATGATCTGGCCCCGCGTTCGCTCGGCCGCACTGCCGCTGGCAACGAAATCGTCCCTCAGCTCGGTCTGCTCGAGGCCTAGCCAGTATTAGGTGGTTTCTTGAACTCCGTAAGCCTGCGGTAAGATATACGGTTGTTTACGTCACGCGTTCCTGGGAGCCTGCATGCTCGCCTTTTTACAAACCAACACACCCATCGTGATCTTCAACCAGATTGTCGTCACGCTGCTTACGGTCTGCTTTCTGTACCAGGTGGTCTTCTTTGTCATCGGTGCTCTTCGTGGTGAGGTCGCGCCTCCCAAGGCCAAGAAGCTCCATCGTTATGCCTTCTTTATCGCGGCGCATAACGAGGAGGCCGTGATCGCCAACCTCGTGCGCTCCATTAAGGACCAAGATTATCCGTCCGAGCTTATCGAGGTCTTCGTGGTCGCCGATGCCTGCACCGACAACACGGCGCAGCTCGCGCGCGAGGCGGGCGCCGTCGTCTATGAGCGCAATGACTTGGCCCGTAAAGGCAAGAGCTGGGTCATGGACTATGGCTTCGACCGCATCCTTAACGAGTATCCCGATACGTTTGAAGGCTACTTTATCTTCGATGCCGATAACGTTATCGCCCGCGATTACGTGACCAAGATGAACGATGCTTTTGACCAGGGCTTCCATGTTGTTACGAGCTATCGCAATTCCAAGAACTTTGGCAGCTCGTGGATCTCGGCAGCTAATGCCACGTGGTATCTGCGCGAGGCGCGCTTTCTCAACAATGCGCGCAACATCTGTAAGACGTCTTGCGCCGTTTCGGGTTCGGGCTACCTCATCTCCGCCAGCGTTATCGAGGGTATGCACGGCTGGCAGTTCCACACGCTGACCGAGGATATTCAGTTCACCACGTTCTGTGCCATTCACGGCATTCGCATTGGCTATGCGCCGGCGGAGTTCTTTGACGAACAGCCCGTGACGTTTAAGGCATCCTGGAAACAGCGTATGCGTTGGACCAAGGGCTTCTACCAGGTGTTCTTTACGTACGGTAAGCACCTGGTCAAATCGACCTTCCGCTATCATCGCTTTGCCGCCTACGACATGTTTATGACGATCGCACCGGGCATGCTGCTCTCTCTGATCTCGATGCTCGCTAATGCGACGTTCCTCATCGTGGGCGGCCTTTCGCACGGTTTCTTGGCTACCGAAGTCGAGATGCAGGCGTGTGCCGCTTCGCTCATTATGACCTTCGCTATGATGTATCAGACTTTCTTTATCCTGGCGCTGCTCACGACTATCTTTGAATACAAGCATATTCACTGCGCGCAAAAGTGGCGTCTGGTAACCAACCTGTTTACCTTCCCGATCTTTATGTTCAGCTATATCCCCATTACGGTGGCAGCGCTGTTCTTGAAGGTCGACTGGGTGCCGACGCAGCACGCCGTAAGCGTTACCCTCGACGAGGTCATGCAGGGCGCCAAATAACCATCATCAAAACCACCACAAAGGGGATAGAACCTTTGCGGTGGTTTTACGTTTGAGCGCTCAGTTGAGGGGTTTCGATGTTCTATATCCCGTTTTGGATTTGCATCTTTGCCGGCACGGCGATTGACGCCCGCGAGCGGCGGTTTCCCAATGAGCTTGCCGGCGCGTGTGCGGTGGCGGCGTTTGCAGGCGTCTGGCTCGACAAGGGCGTTAACATGGCGCTTGACCACGCCGGTCTTGCGGTCATCGTCTACCTTGCCCTTGTGCTTACTGAGTCACTCTGGCGTCGCCTTCGCCATGCCCCCGGCATTGGCATGGGGGATGCCAAGGCGCTCTTTGCCCTTTGCACCTTCGATCCCCTGAGCGGCGTCGTCGCGTTTGCAGTTGCGCTCCTGACCCTTGCCGCCGCCTGTCTCATCGTAAAATCGCGCTCGCTGCCTTTGCTGCCGTTTTTGGTGCCAATATTTGCCATAATCGAGTTCGTGGGTAGTACGCTGTAACCGTTTGCGCGCCCTTTTTAAGGAGCATGCCATGGCAATCAATCAACAGACAGCCGCCATCAAGGCGCGCCTGGATCGCATTCCCGCGGCGTTGTCGCCCAAGCTGGTCGAGCGCATTGCCGCCGACCGCGCCTCGGGTGTCGTTAATCCCTATCGATGCGGTGACGACCAGGCCATCCGCCGTGTCGATCGGGCCGCAGACGAGGGCACGCTTATGCGTCCGGCCTTTATGCGCGATATCGAAAAGATTCTGCATCTGCCAGCATACACACGTTATGCAGGCAAAACGCAGGTCTTCAGTTTTCGCAGCAACGATGATCTGTCGCGCCGCGGCCTGCACGTGCAGCTTGTCTCGCGCATCGCTCGCGATATCGGGCGTGCTCTGGGGCTCAACTGCGATCTGATCGAGGCGATTGGCTTAGGCCACGACTTGGGCCACACGCCCTTTGGCCATGCCGGTGAGCGTTTCCTCAACGATATCTATCACGAGCGAACGGGTCGCTATTTTTTCCATAACGTACAATCCGTTCGCGTGCTCGACGCGCTGTACGGCCGCAACGTGTCGCTCCAGACGCTCGATGGCGTACTGTGTCACAACGGCGAGTACGAACAGCGTGTTTTTGAGCTTTCGGACATGGGTTCCTTTAACCAGTTCGACCGAACCGTCGAGGAATGCATTGCCACGGGTTATAGCGCAATTGAGCACCTGCGCCCCATGACGCTCGAGGGCTGCGTGGTTCGCATCTCGGATATCCTTGCCTACGTTGGGCGCGATCGCCAAGACGCCATTGCGGCGGGCCTGCTGTCACCCGACGCCTTTGACGATGACCTGGGCGGTGCATACAACAGCTGGATCCTTACGCATGCCTCTATTGATATCGTCGAGCACAGCTATGGCAAGCCGCGCATCGAGATGAGCGAGGACCTGTTTGCGGAGATCCGCCGGGCCAAGCGCGAGAACTACGAGAAGATCTATAGCAAGGGCGGCATAGAAGGCGACTCCGAAGCGGAGCTGCGCGAGGCCTTCGAAAAGCTCTATGACCGTTGCCTGCGGGACATAAACGAAGGCGACGAGTCCTCGTATATCTTTAAGCACCACATTTCTCGCATTGAGCAGCAGCTTTCCTACTACGATCGCACCTATGCATGGCAGGACGATAAGGAGCAGACGGTCGTGGATTACATTGCGAGCATGACGGACGGTTATTTCTGCGAGCTCACGAGCAAGCTGTTCCCGGGATTGATGTTTCCGCACCGTACCTATATTAACGAACGGTAGTTCGTATATATTCGGTATACTGTTCATGGAAAACGTTTTTGATTGATGCACGGGATGGCTATGGACGACCTTTTTTCTGCTTCGACGCGTGAGCGTTCCTTTCAGAATGCGCCGCTTGCGGTGCGCATGCGGCCCAATTCGCTCGACGAGTACGTGGGCCAGCAAAAGGCCGTCGGTAAGGGCTCGTGGTTGCGTGCCGCGATTGAGCATGACGTGCTGTCGAGTGTGATTCTGTATGGGCCGGCCGGTACGGGCAAGACGACGCTGGCCCACATTATCGCCAACCATACCAAGAGCGAGTTTGTCGAGGTCAGCGCCGTGACGGGCACTGTGAAGGACCTGCGCCGCGTGATTGACGAGGCCAAGACGCGCCTGAATACGTACGACCGTCGCACGATTCTTTTCATCGACGAGATTCACCGCTTCTCCAAGTCGCAGCAGGATGCCCTGCTGCATGCGGTTGAGAACCGTACCGTCATTATGATTGGCGCCACGACGGAGAATCCGTACTTCGAGGTCAACTCGGCGTTGCTCTCGCGCGGTCGCGTGGTGGAACTTGAACATTTAAAGGACGAGGATATCGCCACGCTTATCGAGCGTGCGCTCGAGGCGCCGCAGGGTTTGAACGGCAAGTTCTCCGCCGATGAGGATACGGTTAAGACCATCTGCACGCTGGCTGCGGGTGACGCTCGCTCGGCACTCACGACGCTCGAGCTTGCGAGCGAGATTGCCGTCACGCGTCCCGATACCGAGGGAACGCCAGCGCCGGCGGCGGGGGAGCGTTATCCCATTACCGTGGATGACGTAAAGATTGCCAATCCGCGCCGTGGTTTTTCGTATGACAAAAACGGCGACATGCACTACGACATCATCAGCGCGTTTATTAAGTCTATGCGCGGCAGCGACCCCGATGCCACAATCTATTGGCTCGCGCGCATGATCGATGCGGGGGAGGACCCTAAGTTTATCGCTCGCCGTATTATGATTCAGGCTTCTGAGGATGTTGGCAACGCCGACCCGCAGGCGCTATTGGTGGCGCATGCCGCGTTTAAGTCTGCCGAGGTCATCGGTTATCCCGAGTGCCGCATTAATCTGGCTCAGGCTGCACTCTATGTGTGCTTGGCGCCAAAATCCAACGCGTGTGAGGCCTCGATTGATGCGGCGTTGGCCGATATTCATTCAAGTGGGCTGCGCGAGGTGCCGAGCTATCTACGCGATCGTCATCGCCCGGGCAGCGACGAATACGGTGTGTATAAGTATCCGCATGATTATCCCGAAGGCTGGGTCGATCAACGCTATTTGCCCGAGGGGCTGGAGCGCGGCGCGTTTTGGCAGCCTGCCGGCCGCGGCTGGGAAGAGTGGCGTGTAGAGCAAAGCGAGCGCGACCGTAGCGGGAATGCACCGAAGTAGCTGCTGGTAATTTTGTCTCACGTTGCTGCTCTTGGCATGTTCGGTCCCCTTTGGGGTACCATGAACAGCGTCTGTATTTCGATTCCTTCGGGAGGCTTGTATGAGTCCCATCCAAATCGCCCTGCTGCTGCTCGCCGTTGCCGGCGTGTGGGCTGTCATCGAGCTCGCGCTCACGCTGCGAAAGACCCGCACTGTCGTTGATTCGCTCGACAAGACGGTGAGCGACCTTAACAACACCATCGCCGAGGCTCAGCCCGTGGTAGCAAAGCTCGATGGCGCCGTCGATGAGCTCACCCCCGCGCTGGCGCAGGTTGAGCCGCTCCTCAAGTCGAGCAAGACCGCCGTCGACGCCCTTACCTCCAATCTCGTAGAGGTCGAAGCCGTGGTTCGCGACATTTCCGAGGTTACGGGCAGCATGGCCGAGGCCAGCAATGCTGTGTCGAGTGTGACCGACTCTGCGGCCGGTGCCGTTCAGAAACTCTTTAACAAGGTGAAGGCTCCCGCGGTCGACGCCGAGCATAATCTTTCCGCTGCCGCCGAAGCCGAGCAACCGACCGAGCGTGTCCTGATTGGCGAAGCCGGGGACGATGCCGCTGCTGGTGACGATGATGCACAGAAGCCTGCTGCTAAAGCAGCCCGGTATTACACCTACACGCCCGCCGAGACCTCTGAGGAGTCCTGCGATGAGTAGTGAAGCAACTTGCTCTATCACGCTGACTGTTGCCGGGGATCCGCGTCTGGCACGCTTGGTGCGCATGACGGCGGCTAATGTCGGCGCGCTCTGTTCCATGTCCGTCGATCGCATCGAGGACATTCGTATGGCTGCCGAGGAGGCCTTCATCTTTGGCTGCACGGCCGTTGATTCTGACGTTATCTCGATCAAATTCGATGTCGACGAGTCTCACGTGGGCATGACCTTCACCTTTGGCGACCAGGCGACTGTCGATGAGGATGACCAGGCCGCCGTATATGCCGAGCTCATTCTGGCAAGCGTGTGCGATTCCTACGAAAAGACTGCGGCGCCCCTGACGCTTTCCCTCGATCTCAAGGCGGATATCTAATATGACCGAACGTTCCCGGAGCGGTAAGACCGCTTGGGACAAGGAGAAAACCCGCGAGCTGTTTCGTCGCTACAAAGAGACCGGTGATCCGGACGCCCGCGAGCAGCTCGTCATGTCCCATATGAACCTGGTAAGGTTTCTTGCCAACAAATTTAAGAATCGCGGCGAGCCGCTCGACGACCTCATGCAGGTCGGCTATCTGGGTTTGCTCAAGGCTATCGACCGCTTTGACCCCGAGCGCGGACTTGAGTTCACCACGTTTGCCACGCCCACCATCTTGGGTGAGATCAAGCGTCACTTCCGCGACAAGGGTTGGAGTGTGCGCGTTCCGCGTCGCCTACAGGAGCTCTCTGCCAAGGTTAACCAGGCCACCGACAAGCTCACTAACGAGCTGCAGCGCTCGCCTAAGGTGGAGGAAATCGCTGAGTACCTAGACGTGACCGTTGACGAGGTGCTGGAGGCCATGGAATCGTCCTCGGCCTATACCTCGGTGCCCATCGAGGCCCCCGGTGCGTCCGATTCTGACGACGCGCCTTCAATTCTCGACCGTTACGCCGACGACGACAACGAGCTCGACTTTACCGATGACCGCCTGGTGATTGAGGAGGCCATCCGCGATTTCTCGCCGCGCGAGCGCGAGGTTATCGAGCTGCGTTTCGTAAAGGGCATGACCCAGATCGAGATCGCCAAGAAGCTGGGCATCTCGCAGGTGCAGGTCTCGCGTCTGCTGCGCCGTACCCTTAAGAAGGTTCAAGACAAGATCGACCCCGACGGAGTGATGGTTCGTTCATGAGTGAACACCCCCAACAAACCGATCGCGCGCTGCGCGATACCCGTATTCTGACGCTTCGTATCTGGGCCGTCGTCGGCTGCATTGTCATCGCCGCCGTCATCTTTAACCTTATGGGTATCTTGGCGCCGGTTATCGAGTTTCTAGCTGTCGGTTCCATCATCGCTTTTGTGATGTCGCCGATTACTAACTGGCTCGAGCATCACGGCGTCAACCGTGGCATTGGTTCGCTTATCGCGCTGATCGTGGTCGTTGCTGTGCTCGTCGGTGTCGTTTGCATCTTGTCGCCGATTCTCTTTGGCCAGATCATGGAAGTCTTGAGCCGCCTGCCTGAGCAGCTTCGTGTTGCGGGCGGTGATCTCAACGAGATGGTCTCGCATGCCAAGACGCTCAACAACACGCCGCTCAAAGAGTATCTGGACGATAATCTTTCTTCGCTGGTTACCGTGGCGTCCAAGTATGTATCTCAGATTGCCGCCGAGCTTGGTCGCGGTGTATTCCCGTTCATTACCAATACGGCCTCGCAGCTGTTCGTCATCTTCCTCGGTCTGGTGCTTGCCTATTGGTTGGCCTGCGACTATCCCCGTATGCACCACGAGGTCTGCACCATCATCGGGCAGGAAAAGGAGACCTCCTACCGCTTTATGGTTGCCATCCTTTCACGCTCGGTCGGCGGCTATATGCGTGGCATGGTCATCACGTCGATTTGCGGTGGCTTTTTGGCCTTTATCGGCTTTACGCTCATTGGCCATCCCTACGCGGCGCTCATGGCCATCTTTACGGGCATTATGCACTTGGTCCCGGTTGTCGGTCCCTGGGTGAGCGCGGCGATCGCCACGGTGCTCGGCTTTATGTTCAGCCCGATGCTGGCGTTATGGACCTTGATCGTGACTATGGTGGCACAAAATGTCACCGACAACGTCATTTCGCCTAAGGTCATGCAGAGCTCGGTCCAGGTGCATCCCATCATGAGTCTGACGGCCCTCGTTATTGGTTCGGCACTCATGGGCCCCATCGGCATGGTCATCGCCATTCCGCTGTGCGCGGCCCTCAAGGGCATTTTCGTCTACTACTTTGAGAACGAGACCGGCCGCCAGCTCGTGGCATACGACGGCGCCGTGTTTAAGGGAACGCCGTATCGCGATGCCGAGGGCAACCCGGTCGCCGCCTACGATGCGCTTGGGGACGATACGTTCATTTATGAGTCCGAGCTCATCGGTAACGAGACTGCGCCCGAGGCGCAGGCCATGCCCAGGCCCGAGCTCGATAACCCCTGGATCAAGCTCTCGGGCCTTCAGCCCGATGCTACGGGCTTTTTCAAGAATCCCTTCGTCAAGGACGATGACTCCAACTCGGATGACGACACCAATGCCGGCATCGACGGTTCCATGGACGATGATGAGCAGTAAGTCATTTCAAGTTCAAGTTCATAGGCAATAACGTGCAAATTCGCTGGAGGGTCGCTGTTTGGCGGCCCTCTTTTTTGCACTTGCGCGGTGGGATGGTAATATCTTTACGTTTGAACTGTTTCGATGTGAAACCGAGGAGATTCCCTCTATGAGTGCTGACTACCCGTCAATGACTACGGCCGAGATCCGCTCCAAGTTCCTCAACTTCTTTGAGGAGCGCGGTCTTAAGCTTTATCCTTCTTCGTCCCTTGTTCCCGACGACCCCTCGCTGCTGCTTGCCAACGCCGGCATGAACCAGTTTAAGGAGTACTACCAGGGCAAGAAGACCATGAAGGAGATCGGCGCGATCTCCTGCCAGAAGTGCGTCCGCACCAACGACATCGACTGCATCGGCGAGGATGGCCGTCACCTGTCCTTCTTTGAGATGCTCGGCGACTTCTCATTTGGCGGCGTCTCCAAGCAGCAGGCCTGCGCTTGGGCCTTTGAGCTCATCACCAAGGAGTTCAAGCTGCCGCTCGACCGCCTGTACTTTACCGTCTTTACCGAGGATGACGAGACCCATGACGTGTGGCGCTCTCTGGGCGTTGCCGAGGATCACATCTCGCGTCTGGGCGAGGACGACAACTTCTGGGCCGCCGGCCCCACCGGCCCCTGCGGTCCGTGCTCCGAGATCTACTTTGACATGGGCGAGGAGGTCGGCTGCGGCAGCCCCGACTGCAAGCCCGGCTGCGACTGCGACCGCTTCCTGGAGTTCTGGAACCTCGTCTTTACCCAGTACGACCGCCAGGAGGACGGCTCCATGCCGGAGCTGCCGCACCGCAACCTCGATACGGGCATGGGCCTGGAGCGCATGGCCGCTATCATGCAGCACAAGACCGCCAACTACGACGGCGATCTGATGCAGCATCTTATCAAGCTGGGCGAGGAGATCAGCGGCAAGACCTATGACGCCGACGATTACTCCGGTGCCAGCCGCTCGCTGCGTATCATCGCCGATCACTCCCGTGCCGTCGACTTCATGATCTCGGACGGCATCCTCCCCGGTAACGAGGGCCGCGAGTACGTCCTTCGCCGCCTGCTCCGCCGCGCCGTGTTCCACGGTCGCCTGCTGGGTATCGAGGGCGCCTTCCTGACCAAGTTCATCGACGAGGTCAACGCTCAGATGGGCGAGGCCTATCCCGAGCTGCTCAAGAACGTCGCGCTCGTTAAGGGTATCGTCGCCTCCGAGGAGGAGCGCTTCTCCACGACGCTCGACAACGGCCGCGTTTACCTGGACGAGGCCCTGGCCGCGCTCGCCGACGGCGCTGTCCTTCCGGGCGATGTTGCCTTTAAGCTGCATGACACCTTTGGTTTCCCCATCGACCTGACCGTCGAGATCGCCGGCACCGCTGGCCACGACGTCGACATGGACGGCTTTACCGCCTGCATGGAGGACCAGAAGGCCCGCGCCCGCGCCAATGCCAAGGGCGACGCCTGGGGCAGCTTCAACGACGTGTGGGTCGAGCTTTCCGACAAGGTCGCTGCGACTGAGTTCGACGGCTATGACAACGATGTGATCGAGGGTGCCAAGGTTGTCGCCATCGTGCGCAACGGCGAGTCCGTCGAGTCCGCTGCCGCCGGCGAGGACGTCGAGGTCGTGCTCGACCGCACCCCGTTCTATGCCGAGATGGGCGGCCAGCAGGGCGACGCCGGTAAGCTATCCGCCGAGGGCGTTACGCTGACGGTTGCCGACACCAAGAACCACAACGGCCTGTATGCCCACGTCGCCCACGTTGCCGAGGGCACGCTGACCGTCGGCGCTACCGTGACCGCCGCGCTCGACGCCGAGCGTCGTGGCTTCCTGCGCCGCAACCACACCGCCACGCACCTGCTCGACGCCGCCCTTAAGCAGGTCCTAGGCGAGCATGTTTCCCAGGCCGGCTCGCTGGTGACGCCCGAGCACCTGCGCTTTGACTTCACGCACTTTGAGGCCCTGTCCTCCGAGCAGCTCAAGGCTGTCGAGGACCTGGTCAACCAGCAGATCTTCGCTTCCAAGCCGGTCGTTACCCGCGTCATGGGCATCGATGAGGCCAAGGCCGCCGGTGCTGTCGCCCTCTTTGGCGAGAAGTACGGCGACGTTGTCCGCGTTGTCTCCGTGGGCGCCGAGGACCAGCCGTTCTCCCGTGAGCTTTGCGGTGGCACCCATGCCGCCAACACTGCCGAGATCGGCCTGTTCAAGATCATTTCCGAGTCCTCCACGGGCTCCAACGTCCGCCGTATCGAGGCCGTGACCTCTAAGGGTGCCCTCGACTACATGGCCGACCGCCTGGCACTCGTTGACGCCGCTGCCGCTGCGCTTAAGTGCCGTGTCGACGAGGTTCCCGCTCGTGTGGAGAACCTGCAGGCCGAGCTGCGCGAGACCTCCAATAAGCTCAAGAAGGCCCTGACCGGTGGCTCCTCCGACGCTATCTCCAATGCTATCGAGGGAGCCGTCGAGCTCGATGGCTACAAGCTTGTTGTCGCCGAGCTCCAGGGCCTTGAGGCTGCTGACCTGCGCAACGTCTGGGATACTGTGCACCAGAAGGTTTCCGGCCCCGTTGCCTGCGTCGTCGCCAGCGTGACCGAGAAGGGCACCCCGGCGCTGCTCGCCGCCGGCTCCGATGACGCCGTCAAGGCCGGTTTCCACGCCGGCAACGTGATCAAGCAGATCGCGGGCCTGGTCGATGGTCGCGGTGGCGGCCGTCCCAACATGGCCCAGGCCGGTGGCAAGAACGCCGCCGGTATCGCCGATGCCCTCGCGGCCGCTAAGACCGCGCTGGGCGCCTAAGAACCGAAGTAGTCGCTGTGGTCGCGCTCGCGCTGGACATAGGGGAGACCAGGATTGGCATTGCCGTCTCGAGCCGTGATGGCAAGATGGCAATGCCCGTCAAGGTACTCCCGGCCGCCGAGGTCACCGGTATGGCCAAGACGTTCCGTTACCTGGTCGAGGACTATGAGCCCGACATCCTGGTAAGCGGACGTCCCTTGACCATGGCCGGTGAGCCTGGCCCTCAAGCCGAGCGCGTTGCCGCCGTGGCACAAAAGATCGCCGACGAGCTCGATCTTCCGTTGGAGTTTGAGGACGAGCGTCTGTCCTCGCAAGAGGCAAAGCGCATCCTGCGCGAGCAGGGCCTCAACGAAAAGCAGATGAGGGGCAAGATTGACATGATTGCCGCCAGCCTGTTTTTGCAGACATGGCTCGATCGCAAAAACGAGGAGGTTTCGCATGCCTAGCGCTTCCGATCCGCGCCAGCCGAATCGTACACGTCAGCCCGAGTCGCGCCCTGCCCAGCCTGGCCAGCGTCCGGCACAGCCGACGCAGCGCGCAGCTCAGCCTGGCGCGCGCCCGGTGCAGTCCTTCGCTCGTTCGGCCCAACCTGCTCAACGGACGGGTCAGCAGCCTTCTGCTCGTTCGGTTCAGCATCCGGCTTCTCGCGCGGCTCAGCAGCCCACTGCTCGTACGGCCCAGCCTGCAGGCGGTACCCGCTTTAAGCAGCAGGCACCTGTCCGGCGAACGCAGGCCACCCAATCGCATTCGCATCATGCTCGCGGTTTGCATGGCGTTGCTCCGGCGACCCGCTCGAGCTACGACACGCGTGCTCGACGCGGTGCTCAAAAGAAGAGTTCTCCGGTTCCCATGATCATCGGCGTTGTGGTGGCGGTGCTCGCGCTTGCTGCGATCGCTTTCTTTGTCGTGCCGGCCGTCAAGGACTTCTTTGCCGGTGAGGATACGAAGGTTACGGCTGGTCAGCAGGTTACGGTGACCATTCCCGACGGTGCTTCGGGCGACACCATCGCCTCGATCCTCTCCGAGAACCATATCGTCGAAAATCCCAAGGATTACTATGCGGCGGTCAAAAAGCTCAATGCCGATATGTCGCTCAAGCCTGGTACCTATTTGTTCACCACATTCATGGATGCGACCAAGGTTGTTCAGCAGCTCATGGAAGGCCCCAATGCGGGCTCCAATGCGCTTACTATTCCCGAGGGTCTAACGGTCGATCAAGTCGCCGACCGTGTGGCCCAGGCCTACGACAGCATCTCTAAGGAAGACTTCCTCAACCAGGCCAAGGCCTCCAACTACGTGGACGACTATAGCTTCCTTAAGGGCGCCGCCAACGATTCGCTCGAGGGTTTTCTGTTCCCCAAGACCTATTCGCTGGGCAAGGACCCGAGCGCCGATGACGTTATCCGTGCCATGCTCGATCAGTTCAACACCGAGTACAAGTCTCTCGATTTTGCCGGGTGCGAGGCCAAGATCAAAGAGCGTTACGGCGTGGAGATGTCCGATTACGACATCATCAATCTCGCTTCCATCGTTGAGCGCGAGGGTCTCAACGCCGAGCAGCGCGCACATGTCGCCTCGGTCTTCTACAACCGCCTTGCCGGCAAGCTTGACGGCCTGCGTTATCTCAACAGCGATGCGACCATGATGTATGTCACCGGTGGGGAGGTTTCCGCCGACGACCTGCAGAGCGATAGCCTGTATAACACCTATAAGCACGAGGGTCTGCCACCCACGCCCATCTGCTCCCCGTCGCTCGAGGCACTCAAGGCCACGCTTGAGCCGACCGACTCCGATGACCTGTATTTCTACATTACGCAGGACGAGGAGTACTTCTCGCAAACCTACGAAGAGCACCAACAGTCTTGGAATTAAACATGAGGATTTTCAGCCCCAAACGATATGTTGCATCCGTCGACCGCATCGACCTTGATACCCTGTGGGCCGACGGCAAACGCGCCATTCTGCTCGATCGCGATAACACCCTGGTGCCGCGCGACACCGAGCAGGTTCCCGCCGCGGTTTCCGCTTGGCTCGACGCCGCCCGCGCCAAAGGCTTTAAGCTGTGCATGGTGTCTAACAACTGGCATCGCGACCAGGTCATGAGCTCGGCACGCGAGCTGGGACTCGAGGCCATTAGCCACGCCATGAAGCCGGCTCCGTTTGCCCTCAAGGCGGGTCTTAAGCGCCTCGGCGCCACGGCCGACGAGGCGGTGCTGATCGGTGATCAGCTCTACACGGACGTGTGGAGCGGCAATTTCGCCGGCGTCGATACCATCCTGGTAAAGCCGCAGGCCACTCAGGACCTGTGGTATACGCAGATCTTCCGTATCTTTGAGCGCCGGGCCCTGCGCGACCTTCCCTGCGAGGAATAGGTCTCGCTATGTCCCAGCACACCAAACACGGCTGCGACCATATCTTCTTTATCGGCTTTTTGGGCGCGGGCAAATCGACGCTTGCGCGCAACGTGGGCACTATGTTCAAACGTCGCTTTATCGATACCGACCGCCTTGTCGTGCGTCGTTGCGGTAAATCGGTGACCGAGATTTTTGAGACCGAGGGCGAGGGGCGTTTTCGCGAGCTCGAGACCTCGGCGCTCCGTTCGCTCCAAAGCGAGCGCAGCCTGCTGGTTTCCTGCGGCGGAGGTATCGTCGAGACTCCGGTGAATATTGAGCTTATGCACCAGATGGGAATCTGTGTGTATCTCGAAGGTGACTTTGAGGATTCGATTCGCCAGATTCGTCGGTCCGACACGCGTCCCGATTTCCGTTCGCCCGAGCATGCCGCGCGCCTGTTTGAGCATCGCCGTCCGCTATATCGCCAGGCCGCCGATATTACTCTTGATATTCGCAACAAGTCCTTCGAGGACGTTTCCTACCTTTGTGCCGAGATGCTTTTGGAGCGTGGGCTGCTATGATTCGCCGTCAACTGATCAATTTCCAAAACCGCAGTGTCGATGTCCGCGTCGGATTGGGCGCGTTCGAGGAGCTGTCGCGCATGTTTGCCTCGGCTGTGGGCAAGCCTAAGCGCGCGTTGGTGGTTTGGAACGACGCCACGTCAGAGCGTTTTGGCGAGGTCGTCGAGCATGCGCTGGTTGATGCCGGTTTTGTCGTGTCGCAGCTCCCACTCGAGATTTTGCCTGCTGGTGCCACGCTGGCCGATGCCGATGCCATCTTTGGCGCGCTATCTGCCAACGGCATTACCTGCGACGATCTGGTCGTCGCCGTTGGTGATGCCACAACCTGCTCGGTTGTTTGCTGGTGCGCCAACCAGTGGTGCGGTCGTACCGAGTGCGCACTGCTGCCGACGACCTTCGACGCCATGCTCACGGTCGCGACGACCATGAAGCCGCTCGTCGCCTCGTCGTCGAATGCGCTTCCCGCTATCGCGTTCCGTCCCGAATCGGGCTTGGTCGTGTGTGACCTCGACCTTGTTCGCGAGGCGGACCCCGAGGATCTCAAGCTCGGCTATGTGGTGCTTGTTGGCACCATGCTTTCGAGCAGCAAGTCCCGCTGGAATCAGTTTACCGAGACTGTTCCCGAGATTCTTGCTGGCGAGGAGGTCGCGCTCGTCAATGCTGTGCAGTGGTCCCAGACCGCGCGCAAAGATGTGCTCATGGCCACGAACCCCAGTGCTCGCCATGCACTCGATTTTGGTAAGACAGGGGAGCGCACCCTTCGCGCCTGCCTGGGCGAGGCCGCGGCTAACGTTCCCGCATACCAGCTCCTTTCCGAGGGTATGCGCTTTGAGGCGCGCCTAGCACATGATGCCTGCGACTTCGATATCGACAATGTGTTTGAGGTCGACGATTGCCTGGAGGACTTTGGCATCGAAGAGCTTGCCTTCGACTTGGAGCCCACCGCGTTTATCGAGGAGTTCCGCAAGCAGCAGTTTGCCCGCTCAAACCGCAGCATGCTGCCGCTGCCCGCGGCGCTCGGCGCCATTCGCCTGACAAATGTCGAGGACGAGATTCTCGAACGCCATGCGCAGGCGTATCTGGCTTCTCGCAAGGAACTTTTTTAACTTTATTGACATCCATCGTCTTTCGTATCATTTTGAGGGACGGGTTTTCAATCGGTTGCGAATCGCTTGTGGTTCGGCTATTCGTTTGAAGCCCGTCCTGCTCTTTTTGAGGACAATAAGAAAGGAATCTGAATGTCTGAGTTTGCTGCCGGTCCTGCCGGTCGTATCGAGCGTGTCCGTGCCCTGATGGTCGAGCGCGGCTACGATGCTATCGTCGTGCGCGATGAGGCCAACCTCCGTTGGCTCACGGGTGTGAAGGGCGTCTTCGATTACACCTTCGAGTTTCCGCACGCCGCATTTATTACGGCCGATCAATGCCTGTTCCATACCGACTCGCGCTATCTCAACAGCTTTGAGGAGAACACGCCCGCCGGCAGCCCCTGGGTCTACGACATGGACGAGGGCACCATCCCCGGTTGGGTTGCCGACAAGATCGCGGCCAACAAGTGTCGTGTCTGCGCCGTCGAGGATGACATGCAGATTAACTTTTACCAGGGTATTCAGCGTGGTCTTGAGGATCGCTCCGTCGCCTGCATGCTGCCGCTGATGCATGACGACATTCGTAAGATGCGCGCCATCAAGGATGCCGAGGAGATCGAGCTTATGCGACACGCGCAGTCGATCACCGATGCCGCCTTCCAGCACATGCTCGGCTTTATTAAGCCCGGTATGACCGAGAAGCAGGTTCGCAACGAGCTCGAGAACTTTATGTTCGCCAACGGTTCCGACAGCTTGGCCTTTGGCTCCATCGTCGCGAGCGGTCCCAACACCGCCAACCCGCATGCCGTCCCGAGCGACCGTGTCATCGAGAAGGGCGATTTCGTCCTCATGGATTATGGCGCGGGCTACTGCGACTATCGCTCCGATATGACGCGTACCGTCGTGATGGGCGAGCCCACGCAGGAACAGCTCGACCTGCACGAGCTCGTGCGCCGTACTCACGAGGAGTGCGTCGCCGCTATCCATCCGGGCGTCGAGGGTAACGATATCTTCAAGCTTTCCAAGAAGATCATCGGCGATGCCGGTTATGGCGATTACTACAACCATGGCCTGGGCCATGGTGTCGGTATCGACATCCACGAGCTGCCCAACTTCAACCGCAGCAAGAACATCATCGAGGTCGGCTCGGTTGTCACCATGGAGCCCGGCGTCTACCTGCCCGGCGTGGGCGGCGTGCGCTTGGAGGATTACGGTGTTGTCACCGAGAACGGCTATGAGCCCTTCACCAAGACCCCGCACGACTTGCACGTCATCGACTGCTAAGCCATTCAGTTCGATTTTGGAAGCGGGGCGTCCGAAATGATTCGGGCGCCCCACGTTCTCTTTTTATGCGCTCGCCGCAGGCGCCGCCTGCAAGTGTATAATTTCGCTCGTATGTAATTTGGACGCTTGTGCGTTCTACCCATAACAAGAAAGGTCGCTATGCCTACCATTTCTACCGCCGACTTCAAGAACGGCCTCGGTCTCCGCATTAAGGACAAGGTCTACACCATCGTCGAGTTCCAGCACGTCAAGCCGGGCAAGGGCGGTGCGTTTGTGCGCTACAAGACCCGCGATATCAAGAGCGGTCGTGTCGTCGAGAACACCTGCAACGCCGGTACCAAGTTCGAGAGCGTCATGCTCACCACCCGTGAGTTCCAGTACCTCTACAACGACGGCGCCGACTACATCTTCATGGACAACGAGTCCTACGAGCAGGTTCCCGTTCCCGAGGACATGGTGGGCGAGAACTCCAAGTGGCTGCGCGAGAACGACACCTGCCAGTTGCTCTTCGCCGACGACGAGCTCATGGGCGTGACCCCGCCGATGTTCATCGAGACCACCATCGTCCAGACCGACCCGGGCTTTAAGGGCGACACCGTTCAGGGTTCCACCAAGCCGGCCACCATCGACACCGGTGCTGTCATCCAGGTCCCGATGTACCTCAACGAGGGCGAGGTCATCAAGGTTGACACCCGCGACGGCAAGTTCGTCTCCCGCGTCTAGCAACCAACTCTTCTAGGAGGACTCATGCCCCAGGAAATCAAGATTGACGGCATCGGTATTTCGCCCGATGTTCTGACCGCCATCGTCTCGCGCGCCGTCACGGATGTCGAGGGCATCGCCTCCGTGGGCGTCAAGGACCTTGCCACCAACCTTGTCTCCATGATGCTTTCGTCCAAGGCCCCGGCTTCCGAGCCGCCGGTAGAGGCCGAGGTCATCGGCGACAAGCTCGCACTCACCGTGCGCGTCGTGGTGTTCTTTGGCTATCCGTTCAAGAAACTCGCCGAGGCCGTTCGCTCCGCCGTGGTCGCAGCTATCGATGCCCAGGTAGGCGTCGAGGTCGAGCGCGTTGACGTTTGCATCGACGGCCTCGTTTTCCCCAAGGAGTAACCTTTGAGCCTTAAGGTTTATCGCGGGCGTACGCTTGCCCGCAGTCAAGCGCTGCAGCTGCTGTTCCAGGCCGAGGCGACGGACAGCCCGCTCGAGCGCGTCCTCGAGGGCGATTTCCTGATCTCGAAGGGTCCCCTCGACCCCTACGCTCTGGAGCTGTGCCGCGGTGCCTACGAGTATATCGACCGTATCGACTGCGCCCTGCGCTCCATCGCCAAGAACTGGGATCTTATGCGCATGCCCGGCGCCGATCGCAATCTGCTGCGTATCGCCGTCTATGAGATGCGCTTCCTCACCGACGAGGAGGTCTCGGACGCCATCGTGATCAACGAGGCTGTAGAGCTTGCCAAGGCCTATGGCACCGACCAGTCCGCGTCGTTTGTCAATGGCGTGCTGGGCAAGATCGCGCGTAGCGAGGAGCTGCCGGGCGAGGACCTGTATCAGGAGCTGCTGGCCGAGGACCGCGCCCGCGAGGAGGCCCAGGCCGCCGAGGCTGCCGCCAAGGTTGCCGCCGCTCAGGCTGCGGCCGATGTTCTCGACGAGGGTGCCGAGGTCGCCGAGGCCGAGAACGGTACCGTCGAGGAGTAGCCATGCCAGAGGGTTCCGTCCGCAACTTCGACGAGATCTCGGACCGCTTGGACCAGATCATCGCTACCGTTCGCTCCAAGGATACGTCCTTGGAGCGTTCGCTCGATTTGTTTGACGAGGCGATCGAACTTGGCTCCCGTGCGGTCGATATGGTCGACAAGTTTGAGTTGACGCCTCGTGAGGCCGATAAGCTCGAGCAGGAATACGATGAGGATGCGGCAAACGAATCCCAGGATAGCCAGGCCGCGTCTCCGGATACGAATGGTTGATGGCATTCATGAAACGCGTGCGTCTCGATGACGAACTGATTTCACAGGGCATCTGCGCCGATCGCGCGGATGCCCTTCGCACTCTTATGGCCGGCTTGGTCTCGAGTGGCGGCGAGCGTTTGACCTCGCCGGGCCTTAAGGTGACGCCCGGTCTGCCCTTGCACGTGAAGGGCCGTATTCCCTACGTGGGGCGCGGCGGGCTCAAGCTCGAGGGCGCGCTCGATGCGTTTGGGATCGATCCCATGGGCCTTGCTTGCCTCGATGTGGGCTGCTCCACGGGCGGCTTTACCGATTGCCTGCTCAAGCGTGGCGCCGCAACGGTCGTTTCGGTCGATGTGGGTCGCGCACAGTTTGATTGGTCGCTGCGCCAAGACGAGCGCGTGAGGCTCCATGAGCGCACCAACGTGACACAACTGCCCGAGCTTGGCTACGGCGGCGCTATCGACTTGGCTGTCTGCGATGTGTCGTTTACGAGTATCGCGAATATCATCGACGCCGTGTTGGCGTGCCTGAAGCCATTGGGTTCGTTTTGCACGCTCGTAAAGCCGCAGTTTGAGGCGCCGGCTGCGCTGGTGGGCGAGGGCGGTATCGTGACCGACCCCTCCGTCCGCCGCGATACGCTTGTGGCGGCGATTGAGCTCTTTGCCGCCAAGGGCCTGTTCCCGCTCGACGTGTGCGTGTCGCCCATCCATGGCGCCAAGGGCAACGTCGAGTTTTTCCTGTACGGCACGAGGTTTGCCTCTGGCGAGCGTGCCGACGATGAGCTGCAATCACAGGTAACGGCTTTGAGCGAGAAAGCTGCAACGCTATGAAGGTCTTTCTGGTTCCCAATTACTACAAGCAAGAGGCGGTCGAGAGCGGCTTGATGCTCGAGCTTTGGCTTTCGCGCCAGGGCTACGAGGTCGCATGGGCTGCCGATCAGCGTTCCAAGATCCAGCGTGCGCCCGATGTTGACGATGCCGACCTGGTCATTACGCTCGGCGGCGACGGCACGCTGTTGCGTGCCGCCCGCATTCTCAACTACCGCGAGATCCCCATTCTGGGCCTTTCCTATGGTCATTTGGGTTTTTTGACGGCTGCGAGCCCCGAGGATCGCGATATTTTGCAGGTCGTGAGCGATGCCCTTTCCGGTGAGCTCCATGTGAGTCGCCGCGCCACCCTCGCCGCGGATATCGTTTCGGTGCGCGAAGATGGCACGAAGGATGTCGTGCGCACGTTTGCCCTTAACGATATGGCGCTTACGCGCGGGCCCCTGTCCGATATGGTTGAGTTCGACATCACGGTGTCCGGCCATCATATCGACCGCCTGCGCGGTGACGGCGTCGTCGTTTCGACAGCGACCGGTTCCACCGGCTACGCGCTTTCCGCCGGCGGCCCCATCGTCAGTCCCGATTACACGGGCATGGTTTGCGTGCCCATCGCCCCACATACCATTCAGGCTCGCGCCTTTTTGACCTCGCCAAGCGATGTCGTCGAGATTTTTATGTCCGATGACCGCCCGAGCGTGCCTGCGATCGCCATCGATGGACAGTTTATTACCTGCGATGGCACGGTCGAGAGCGTGGCCGTGCGTCGCGGTCCCGGCGATGTTCTGCTGCTGGATTACGGCCCCGAGAGCTTCTATAACTCGGTGAGCCGCGTGTTCTACGGAGTGCGTCATGATCGATGAGCTGCAGGTTTCCAACATTGCCCTCATTCGCGAGGCGACGTTGGTTCCGAGCGCGGGCTTAACGGTTCTGACCGGAGAAACCGGCGCCGGTAAGACTGCGTTGCTCTCGGCGCTTAAGCTCATTCTGGGCGAGCGCGCGGATTCGTCGACGGTGCGCGAGGGCGAGACGCTTGCCAACGTCGAGGCGCGCCTGTTTGACGGTCCGCACGACACGGAGGGCTTCACCGTACAGCGCAGCCTTTCTGCCGAGGGCCGTAGCCGCGTAAAAATTGACGGCCGCATCGCCAGCGTGCGTGAGCTTTCGGAGCGCGTCGGCGTGATGATGGATCTTTGCGGCCAGCACGAGCACCAGCGCCTGCTCGACCCTGCGCATCATGTTGCCATGGTCGATGCATGGGCGGGGCGCCCGGCGCTCGAGGCGCTCGATCGCTATCGTGCTTGCCTTAAGGCATCTCGCGCGGCTGCCAAAGAGGTCCGTCGCGTCGAAGAGGCCTCACGCGCGCAGGGGAGTCGTGTCGAGGAAGCGCGCTTCGCTCTGGAGCGCATCGCCGAGGTCGACCCCAAGCCGGGTGAGTATGAGGAGCTCGAGGAGCTGCTGCCGCGCTCCGAGCATGCCGAGGTGTTGGTGGCAACGGCCAACGATGCCCATGCGTCGCTTGCTGCCGAAGGGGGAGCACTCGATGCCGTGAACAGTGCCGTCGCGGAGCTTTCGCGCATGGCTACTGTCGATCGCAAGCTGGGTGTTATCGCCGATGCGCTTTCGGATGCCTGCATCTCACTCGAGGATTGTGCCAACGAGCTGCGTGCCTATCGAGATGGGGTCGCCTTCGACCCGCGCGAGCTGGCTCGTATGCGCGAGCGGTATTCCGATCTTAAGGGACTTTTGCGTCAGTGGGGTCCCACCATGGACGACGTGTTTGCTATGCGCGATAGCTCGCGAGAGCTGTTGTCGCTGGTAGACGATGGTGATGAGCAGATTAAGAAGGCGCGCGAAGCGCTTGGCGCGGCGGAGCACGAACTGTTCGCCGCCGCCAAGGCACTTAAGCGTGCACGCAATACGGCAGCCCCGCGCTTTTGCCACGAGGTTGGCCGTCAGATGGCGCGCCTGGAGATGGGCGGCGCCGAGCTCGTTTGGGACTCGCGCGATCTTCCGCGCGCCGAGTGGACGCCGGCGGGCCCGTCGAGCTACGAGCTTTTGTATCGTAGCGGTGCCGGATTGACGCCGCGCCCCCTGCGCCGCATTGCTTCTGGTGGCGAGCTGAGCCGTGTCATGTTGGCGAGCAAGGTTGTTTTGGGTAACGCGGACGGCGTGGATACGTTGGTGTTCGACGAGGTCGATGCCGGTGTTGGCGGCTCTACTGCACGCGCCCTTGCGAGCGTTCTGGCAGATCTTGCCGCAACGCATCAGGTGATTGTCGTAACGCACCTGGCGCAGGTCGCCGTCATGGCCGACAAACATTACGTGGTGAGCAAAGAGCCCGGCGACGTTCCCCAAACCCATCTGGATGAGGTGGCCGGGGACGCCCGTACCGCAGAGATCGCCCGTATGCTGAGCGGCGATCAATCGGAGGCGAGCTTGGCGCACGCTAAGCAGATGCTCGAGGAAGCGCGTGCTTAGGCCGAGCCGTTACATGTATGTTCGACCCGGCCGCCACGAAACCGGCCCATCTACTACGTTTAATAGGCTATCGGCAACCACGCCTTGAATTGCAAAAAGAAAACCGCAGGTAGAACGCCTGCGGTTTTTCTATTTTCGGTATGTGGGTGGGCCATACTGATAAAACGTAGTAGATGGGCCGGTTTCGTGGCGAGTGGCGTTTGTCGGCTCGCCAAAATTTCTATTCCACGACCTTATCCGGCTGGATAAGCTCCTCGTAGTAGCTAATGTGCTCTCGGGCGTCCTCGATTTCGGGCAGCAGGAAGTTGTAGATAACCTCGATGATCATCGTGGCGCTGATCTTGGAGAACGCAAAGTCGCCCGTGGTGAGCAGCGCCTCGTGGTTCACGGTATTAAAGGTGTAGTCGGCTAGGCGAGCAAGCGGAGACTTGCTGTCGCTGCTGATGACGACTACGGTGGCACCACAGCCTCGAGCCGCTTTTGCCATGCGATTCAGTCGACGCGACTTGCCAGAGTTCGAGATCAGCACGATAACGTCGCCGGGGCGCAATGTGAGCGCAAAACCAATCGAGGTTTCACTGATGGTGCTTGACATACAGCGAAGGCCCAGTTGCGAAAACTTAAACGTCGCGTCGAGCGCAACGGCGTTGGTATTACCTACGGCTGCAAACTCGATAGCCCCTGCGTTCTTAAACGCGTGCACGACGGCTGCCAGTGTATCGTGATCAATGCCATCGATGGTCGCATTGAGTTCACTGACCTTTGCGGCGAGGATGTTTTTGAGGCTCTGCTCCATATTGTCGAGCGAGACCTCGTCTGTGAGGCCTTCACTGCGCTGACTCTCCAGATCGCGCGCCAGCGAAAACTGAAAGCTGCGAAAGCTTCCAAAGCCCAGCTTGCGGCAGAAGCGCGAGACGGTGGCCTCGGAGGTTGCGGCGGCGCGCGAGAGTTGCGCGGCTGTTAGGAGCGGTGCCTCGGACTGGTGCTCTAGGATATAGTCGACAATGCGCTGCTCGGACTCGCTGTATCCCTTGTGCGTGCTAATAAGGGAGAGTGCGCTCTTGCTGCTATCGGACATGGATGACTCCTAGTTGGCATTAAAAGCTGTCTTGTTGTGTGCCGCTCTAGTATACGGGGATTTTAATTACAAGATACACCTTGCTGTTTCAATAGTTGATGGTAAACTTTCATCGACCGTTTACGGTTGTGAAAGAACCTTTCACCGGAGAAATAGGCTTGATTGCTTCTCATATAAGCGGTGGCTTGGTATCTTTCAGGAGTGGAAAAGCGCGCACCGTAGCGCGTGTAGGGGAGCGCCCGCGGGCGCAGTACTCAAGAAGGAGGGACACATGGCTAAGTTTGACATCATCGCCGCCACCGGTTGCCCGACCGGCATCGCGCACACCTTCATGGCGAAGGAGGCGCTGGAGAAGGCAGCTGCCGAGCGCGGTCTGACCATTAAGGTCGAGACCCATGGCCAGGTCGGTGTCGAGAACGAACTCACGAAGGGTGAGATCGCCGGTGCTAAGGCCGTCGTCGTCGCAGCCGATAAGGATGTCCAGGCGGAGCGTTTCGCCGGTAAGCCCATGGTTTCCGTCGGTGTTTCCAAGGCCCTGTCCGTCGAGGCTGCCGGCAAGCTGATTGACCGTGCTCTCGCCGCCAAGGGCGACGACACGGTTGCGGCTGCTGCCGATGTCGAGGATGAGGTCGAGGAGAAGGAGTCCATCGGTCACATCATCTATAAGCACCTCATGAACGGCGTCAGCCACATGCTGGTCTTCGTCGTTGCCGGTGGTGTTCTGACCGCCGTTTCGTTCCTTTGGGGCATTACGTCCTTCGACTCGACGGCTGCCGACTACAACAGCTTTGCCGCTATGCTCAAGATCATCGGCGGCATCGCCATGAACCTCATGGTTCCCGTGCTTTCCGCCTATATCGCCGAGTCCATCGGCAAGCGCCCGGCGCTCGTTCCCGGCTTTGTCGCCGGTATGATCGCCATCCAGGGCCTGCCCGTTAATGCCGAGACCGGCATGATCGATGCCGGCGGTGCCGGCGTGGGCTTCGGCTTCCTGGGCGGCATCGTCGGCGGCTTCCTCTCTGGCTATGTCATCCTGCTGCTCGAGAAGGTTTTTGCCAAGCTGCCCAAGAACCTGGACGGCCTCAAGGCTATCTTCCTGTACCCGCTGTTCTCGACCGCCATCGTCGGCCTGGTCATGCTCGGCATCTCCGGCCCCATGGCTGCCATTAACACCGCCATGATGGACTTCCTCAAGGGTCTGTCTGCCTCTGGCGCTGTTGTCCTGGGTCTTGCCATTGGCTGCATGTGCGCCTTTGATATGGGCGGCCCGGTCAACAAGGCTGCTTACGTCACCGGTACCGCTATGCTCACCGAGGCCCTGGCTGCCGGTGTCGGCACCGACACCTATAACTTCGGTACCAACTTCATGGCTGCCGTCTCCGCCGCCTGCATCGTTCCGCCGCTGATCACCACCTTTGCCGTTATCGTCGGCAAGAAGTACTTCAGCCAGGAGGATCATGACGCCGGTATCGTCAACCTCATCCTTGGTTGCACCCACATCACCGAGGGCGCCATTCCGTTCATGACCAAGAACATCTGGCCCGTCATGCCCATCATGATGCTCGGTTCCTCCATCGCCTCGATCCTGACCATTATGTTCAACGTCCACGATCCGGCGCCTCACGGTGGTTTCCTGGTCCTGCCCGTTGTCGAGAACGGTCCGCTGTGGGTCCTCGCGATCCTCATCGGCGCCGTGGTCGGTGGCATCCTGTTCGTTGCTTTCAAGAAGTATGACTTCGAGAAGAAGCAGAAGGCCGCTCCCGCCGCTGCCGCTAAGCCGGTCGAGGCTCCCAAGGCCGCTGCCGTCGAGGCCCCCAAGGCTGAGGCTTCCGACTTCGTGAAGGTCGAGAACGTTTTTGTCGCCGAGGATTTTGCTTCTCGTGACGAGGCCCTGAGCTTTGTCTCCAACCAGGCTGTCAAGGCCGGTATCGCTGACGACGCCGACGCCGTAATGAACGCCTTTCTGGCCCGCGAGGCCGAGGGCACCACGGGCATGATGGAGGGCTTCGCTATTCCGCATGCCAAGTCTGATGCCATTACCGAGGCCGCCGTCATCGTCGTCAAGGACGACTCTGGCGTGACCGGTTGGGACACCATGGACGGCGCTCCTGTCAACGTGGCTATTGCCCTGCTCATCCCCGGTGCCCAGGCCGGCACCACGCACCTCAAGATCCTGTCCAAGGTCGCCGAGGCGCTCATGGACGAGGGCTTCCGTGCCACCGTTAAGGGTTCCACCGACGCTGCCGAGATCGCTAAGACGATCAACGCCCGTCTGGTCTAATCCCGCAGCTTGCGAATAACATCGCCCCCTGTATATGAGGCGGAGACTCCATCAGGGGTCCCCGCCTTTTTTCAAGTAAACCGGTACTGAGGGACGTTTCCTTCCTGCCGACAGTTCGGGATACTCCTCAGTTCACAAGAGGGCATAGATAGCCCCATCAACCAGATCAACCAGGCGAACAAAAAATCAGCCAAAATTTCGTTCGCACGATATTGCTCTGGACCGACCGAGTTTCCGCAGCTCGCCTGCCGGGCGGGGCGGTTAAGTTTGTCGCGAGTTCCGCACGAGCCGAAGAGCACTTAATGTGCTCTTCGTGCGAGCAGGACTGTAGAGCAGGAAATCTCACTGGCCGCGCCCGGCCCCCTGTGGGCGAGCAAGCGGACGACAAACACATCTGTCCAACAATTCGTGCGAAACATAATGAAAAACCGTTTGATGTGAGTTAATATAATCAACGTCGTGAATATGGCTCCTGTCGCATGGCTGATAGGGGTTAAACACAAAAAAGGAGTCAATTATGGTTTCTGAGAAGGCTACCCTCGTTAATCCTCAGGGTCTTCACATGCGTCCGGCTGGCCTCTTCGCCTCCACCATGGGCAAGTACGCCTGCGACGTGACGGTCGTCACCCCCGAGAAGGAGGTCAACGGCAAGTCCCCGATGGCCCTCATGGCTGCCGGCATCCCCTGCGGTACCGAGGTCGAGGTCAAGTGCGACGGCGCTGACGAGGCCGAGGCTCTGGCTGCTGCCATCGAGCTCATCAAGAGCGGTCTTGGCGAGTAGAACTCAAACGGGTCGCATGTTGAACAACTAAGTTCATATTTGGGGGCGCAGTGACCTGTTTAAAGGGAACTGCGCTCTTTTGTCATGGATATGGCAAAACGCTTTATCACATGACACGGAGAGAGGAATAGGAATGTATCAGGGAGTCAACGCTTCCGAGGGCATCGGTATCGGCACCGTCATGGTTGCCGTCGAACCCGACTTGACGTTTGAGCCGCACGAGGTTGCTGATTCGGCAGCAGAGAAGGAGCGCTACCAGACCGCCCTTTCGGTCTTCTGCGAGAAGACCCAGGCTCAGGCCGACCACATGAAGGAGACGGTGGGCGAGGCCGAGGCCGAGATCATGAGCGGACACATTGTCCTGGCTCAGGACCCGGGCATGACCGATGCCATCAACGCTGCCATTGACGGCGGCACCTGCGCCGAGCAGGCGCTCATGGACACCTCGACCATGTTTGAGAACATGTTCCTGTCCATGGACGATGAGATGTTCCGCCTGCGCGCGGCAGACATCGCCGACATCCGAACCGGTATTCTGGCCGAGCTTTTGGGCAAGGAGGTCGTCGATCTCTCCGTCCTGCCCGAAAACACTGTTGTTGTCGTGCACGACCTTACGCCGTCCATGACCGCCACGATCGATAAGGCTCACGTTGCCGGTATCGTCACCGAGACCGGTGGCCGCACGTCGCACTCCGCGATCATCGCCCGCGCCCTCGAGATTCCGGCTGTCCTTTCGGTTGCCAACAGCTGCACCGCGCTGCGCAACGGCATGACCGTTGTCGTCGACGGTGGCAAGGGTATCGTCGAGGCCGATCCCGACGAGAAGACGCTTGCCGCCTACACCGCCAAGGCCGAGGCTTTCGCTGCCGAGAAGGCAGCCCTCGAGGCTTTCCGTGGCAAGCCGTCCGTGACTGCCGATGGCATCAAGAAGATCATTGCCTGCAACATCGGTAACCCCGATGACGTGCCCAACGCGCTCGATCACGACGCCGAGGCCATTGGCCTGTTCCGCTCCGAGTTCCTGTTCATGGATTCCGCCGAGCTTCCTTCCGAGGAGGAGCAGTTCAACGCCTATCGCAAGGTTGCCAGCGCGCTCAATGGCGCTCCGGTCATCATCCGCACGCTCGACGTGGGTGGCGACAAAGAGATCCCGTACCTGCACATGGTCAAGGAAGAGAACCCCTTCATGGGCTTCCGTGCCGTGCGTTACTGCCTGGCCAACCCCGACCAGTACAAGGTACAGCTCCGCGCTCTGCTGCGCGCCAGCGCCTTCGGTGATGTCAAGATCATGATCCCGCTCGTCACTTGCGTCGAGGAGGTCTTGGCCGTTAAGGAGCTCGTCGAGGAGTGCAAGTCCGAGCTGACCGAAGAGGGCCGCAAGTTCAACGAGAACATCGAGGTCGGCATTATGGTCGAGACGCCTGCCGCATCGCTGCTCGCTGACCGCCTGGCCGAGGTCGCCGACTTCTTCTCGATCGGCACCAACGACCTGATCGGCTACACCATGTGTGCCGACCGTGGTAACGACACCATTTCTAACCTGTACCAGGTGTACTATCCCGCCGTGCTTCGCTCGCTCAAGAACATCATCGAGAGCGGCGTCAAGGCTGGCATCATGGTCGGTATGTGCGGCGAGGCCGCTGCCGATCCGCTGCTTGAGCCGCTGCTGATCAGCTGGGGCCTCGAGGAGTTCTCGATGAGCGCTCCGTCTATCCTTCGCGCCCGCAAGACCATCAGCCAGTGGACCAAGGCCGAGTGCGACGATCTCGCCGAGAAGGCGCTCGCCTGCAACACTGCCGAAGAGGTCAAGGCGCTGCTTGAGGCTGCCGCTCGCTAATTTGGTATCAGAGGTAACCGCGTGGTTGGAATGGGCTGGCCGCGCGGCCCTCAAATATACAGGGGGTACTGTAAATGTTCTACACGCTAACCGCTAACCCGGCTGTCGACATGACGGTTTCGAGCTCTCCGCTCGAGCCCGACGAGAACGTCCGCACCGGCTCGGCCAGCTACACGGCTAACGGCAAGGGCCTCGACGTGTCCTTCGCCTTTAAGAAGATGGGCGTCGACACCGTCGCGCTCGGCTTCTTCGCCGGCTTCACGGGCAAGTTCATCGTCGAGGAGGTCATGAACCTGGGTTGCCTGTGCCGCCCGGTCTGGACCGACGGCATCACGCGTATCAACACCTATGTCAACGATGGCCAGCACGAGTACGGCATCCTTAACCCCGGCGCCCCGATTACGCCGGAGCACCAGAAGGAGCTCTACAACATCCTGGACACCGCGGGCGATCTTGAGTGCCTGATTGTCTCCGGCTCCGTGCCTCCCAAAGCTACGCCCGACTTCCTGGCTCAGGTCATGGAGCACGCTCAGGCTCGTGGCGCCGACGTCGTCCTTGACCTGTCTTCCGACAAGCTCAAGGAGCTCGCTCACAAGAAGCCGCTGCTCATCAAGCCGAACCATCACGAGATGAAGGCCATCTTTGGCGTGCCGGTCGACACCGACGACGAGGTCCGCGTTGCCATGAAGATGGCTCACGATGCCGGCGTCCAGAACGTGCTGCTCACCCGTGGTAGCCGCGGCGACGCTTACTTCTCCAACGGCGAGGACATCTGGTACGCTAAGCGTGAGTTCAACATCAAGCTGGTCTCTTCCGTCTGCGCCGGCGACTGCACGCTCGCAGCGTTCCTGCACAAGTGGTACAGGGATCGCGATAACGTCGAGGAGGCCATGAAGCTCGCTATGGCCACCGGCGCCAACGTTGCCGAGTCCGTGGGCATCGGCGACTTCGGTCATGTCGATGAGTATAGTAAGCGCGTTGCTGTCCGCAAGCTCGATCGCAAGTAAGCGAAACGCTACATATTCGTGGCTATATGGCGCTCCGGTTTAAGCCGGGGCGCTTATTTGTAAATTGCAAATGAGCTTCAGGGCAACCATTCCTGATTTTTTTTGCCCCGCCTTGCTGCTTTTCTGGCGACCTGCACGCGTTCTATACCGTTCGCCGAGTTGCTATGGTCTTTTCACAAGGTGTGGAATATACTTTCATTATCACGTTGATTTGTGAAAGGAACATTCATGATTTACACGCTCACTGCAAATCCCGCCATTGATTACAACATATCCTGCGACGGACTTTCCGCCAACACCGTCACCCGCACGCGCAACGCGGTCTATACGCCCAATGGCAAGGGTCTCAACGTCTCGTTCACCCTCGATCACTACGGTGTCGACACCACGATCCTGGGCTTTTTTGCCGGCTTCTCAGGCGAGTATATCGTCAAGGGCGCCGAGGCCCTGGGTGTGCCCGTCAAGCCCGTGTGGACTGACGGCATCACGCGCGTCAACGTTTTCCTCAACGCCGGTCCCGATACCGAGTACAACATGGTCAATGCAGGCGCTGCCATCAATGCTGCCAACGAGCAGGAGATGTTTGAGCTCATCGACTCGCTCGACGACATGACCTGCCTGGTCATTAGCGGCTCGCTGCCCCCCAACACCTCCGAGGGTTTCCTGGCCGAGGTTCTTCGCCGAGTTAAGGCAAAGGGTGCCGAGTTCGTGCTCGATATTTCGAGCCATCAGCTGGCCGATCTCATTGCCATGGAGCCGTTGCTCATTAAGCCCAACGACGATGAGCTGCTCGACATCTTTGGCATTAAGGTGAGCGGTGGCGACGACGAGTCCGTTAAGGGCGCTATGGCTGAGCTGCACGCCAAGGGCGCTAAGAATGTGCTGCTGACCCTTGGTGGCGACGGCGCGTACTTCTCCAACGGCGAGCATATTTGGTTTGCCAAACGCACCTTTGAGGTCAAGCTGCTCTCGACGGTCTGCGCCGGCGATTCCTCGCTTGCCGCCTTCCTGTCCGTGTGGCACGATGCCCCCGAGTGCGTCGAGGACGCCCTGCGCCTCTCGATGGCAACCGGTGCCAACGTGGTCGAGTGCCCTGGTTTGGGCGATTTTGCCAAGGTGGACGAATATAAGAAGCACATCGACGTTCGCCAGGTCTGCTAACCGTTTAGACATATCGTTGCCGAACACCCGCTTTGGATCTCCGAGGCGGGTGTTTTTATCTGTTGGCCGCATGGGCTCTGCTGTCTCGTTCGCGCGAATCGACGATGTGATTTCATGTGCGCTCACGCTCGATTCTTGCTAGACTGCTTGAGAACCATCGTTTAACGCTTGCAAGCGTAGGAGGCCATAGGTATGTGTAATGTTTCGCTCAACGGTACGCAGCCCACAGATGCCTCCCTGCGTGTGCTACGTGCGCTTGAGGACGCCGGTCTCGAGGCCTGGTTCGTAGGCGGTTGGGTGCGTGACGCCCTGATGGGACGTCCCAGCCACGATGTTGACATGTGCTGTAGCGGCCTGTGGCAAGAGTCCAAGGCGGCGCTCGAGGCAGCCGGCATTGCGGTAGTTGAGTCGGGCATAAAATTTGGCGGCATTACCGCCCTTTGTGACGATGAGCGTATTGAGGTCACGACGTATCGCCTGGACGGTTTTTACACCGATGGTCGCCATCCCCAGAGTGTGGAGCGTGCGGCGTCGCTTGAGGACGATCTGGCACGTCGTGACTTTACCGTTAACGCCATGGCTTGGCATCCCCAGCGCGGTCTTGTCGACCGTTATGATGGCCAGGGCGACCTGGAGCGTAAGCTGATTCGTGCCGTTGGAGATCCCAAGCGTCGCTTTAACGAGGATGCGCTTCGCATGCTGCGCGCCGTGCGTTTTGCCTGCCGTCTGGATTTTATGATCGAGCCTAAGACCAAACAGGCGCTTGCCGAGTGCTCGCCGCTGCTCGATGCCGTGGCACGCGAACGCGTGGGCATCGAGCTCGAGGAGATTCTATCGACCGGACATGGGGGAGACGCGATGCGACGCTATCCCGAGCTTGTTTGCGCCGCCGTGCCCGAGCTTGCGCCGGCTCGTGGGTTTGACCAGCGCAGCGTCTACCACGCCTTTAATGTCTACGAGCATATCGCTCGCGTTTTGACGGTAGCGGGGGAGCTGGCGCTGTGTGACGGTGTGGCGCCTTCGTCGAGCTTAATGTGGGCAGCGTTTTTGCACGATGTCTCCAAGCCCGATTGCTTTACGGTCGATCATGCGGGCAGCGGCCACTTTTACGGTCATCCTGAGCTTGGTGCCAAGAAAGCGCGCGCTATTATGGATCGCTTGACGCTTTCGCACGATTTGGTTCGCGACGTGTGTCTGCTTATCAGGTATCACGATAAGCCGTTGCGCCCCGAGCGCTCCTGTTTGCTCAATATGATGCGCTCGCTTTCGGGTGAGGGCGTCGACACGCCGCGTTTGATTGACGAGCTTATGGACCTTAAGCGTGCCGATACGCTGGGTAAGGCACCGTCGTGCTTCTATTACGTCGAGACGATCGAGGAGATGCGTTCGCTCGCCCACGAACTGTTGGAAGCTGGGGAGCCCTATACGCTTAAGATGCTTGGCATCAACGGAGGGGACCTGATTCGCGCCGGCGTCAAACCGGGGCCTGAGCTGGGACAGCTGCTCAACGTTGCCCTCGACGCCGTGATCGAAGACAACGTCCCCAATACCCGCGAAGCCCTTCTGGCCCACCTCAACCTGGGGTAGCTAATTTGGGACGGGGCTTTTTTAGCTACCCCGCTGTCAATAGGACGAACAATAGTGATTCTGGCAGGGGTAGCTAAAAAAGCCCCGTCCCAAATTAGCTACCAGGTTGACCTGTGTGTTCCATAACCTCACGACAAAATTTGGCCAATTTGTAATTTCTTCTTGCGCTCGCGTTTTTTGTCCCGTAATATATGTCCTCGCAGCACGGCAGTGCAGATGTCATGTGGCCCGTTCGTCTAGCGGTTTAGGACGCCGCCCTCTCAAGGCGGAGATCACCAGTTCGAATCTGGTACGGGCTACCACTTCTTTTCTGCTGAGGCTTATGGCCCGTTCGTCTAGCGGTTTAGGACGCCGCCCTCTCAAGGCGGAGATCACCAGTTCGAATCTGGTACGGGCTACCAAGTTTTGGATACCCGACCTTCTTTTCGAAGGTCGGGTTTTTTATTACCTGCGGGCTTGTCTGTTAATCCCATTTGCCCCATAGCTTTACGTTTTGCTTATCTCCCAGACGGGTACAATAGGCCAGATACATTGACGGTCAGAAGGAGTCTCATGACGGAGTCCTCTCAGCATACCCCAAAGCCTCAAGTCGATGTTTCGGGCGGCGATGACAACAAGAGCGCACGTCGTGGTGCCATCTTTATTGGCATTGTGCTGGTGGGCTATATCGTCTATTTGGTCGTGACCGGTCAGATGGGTCAGTTCTGGGCTGCCATGGCTAGCGTTCAGGCGCCGTGGCTCGCTGCCGCGTGCTTCTGCATGTTCCTATACTTGTTTTTTGGCATCGTGGCGTACGCGATTGCCGTATGGCTCGATCCCAATTCGCCTGTCGGCATCCGCGACCTCATTTCGGTCGAGGCGAGCGGCATCTTCTTTGGCAACCTGACGCCCATGATGATGGGCTCCACGCCTGCCCAGATTTATCGCCTGACCAAAGCCGGCCAAAATGTGGGCGAAGCGGGTGCCACGCAGTTCACCCGCTTTATCGTGTACCAGTTTGGTTTGGTGGCATGGGGTGCCATTCTGCTGCTCGCCCGCATGCCGTTTTTCGCCGAGCGCTATGGCGACATGACGCTGCTTTGCGTCTTTAGTTTTGGCGGCCACTGCTGCATTCTTCTCGGCATCTTTGCCGTGGCGTTGATGCCCAAGACCGTCACGCGCGTCGCACATTGTATTATCAATTGGCTCGAGCGCATGGGCGTTTCCGCTACTAAGATCGAGGGCTGGCGTACCTTTGTCGATGGCGAGATCTACTCGTTTTCCGAGAAATTCAAACTCTCTGCCGGCCATTTTTCGTCCATGCTGCTCACGGTCGTCATCACCATGTTGCAGCTGGCGTTTTTCTACCTGGTTCCGTATTTTTTGATGCTTGCCTTTGGTCAGTACGACGTTGACTTTTTCTCGGTCATGGCGGCGAGTGCTTTTGTACAGCTGTTGAGTTCCGCCGTCCCGCTGCCTGGCGGCACCGGTGGTGCCGAGGGCGGCTTCGCGCTGTTCCTGGGTCACTTTTTTGGCACGGCAGCGACTGCCGGCTATCTGCTTTGGCGTCTGATCACCTTTATCGCGCCGACCATTTTGGCCGCCCCTCTTTTGGGCCTTAAGAGCGCTCATAACGAGAGTATCCATGCGCGCTGGGACCGTATGATGTGCAAGCTCGGGCGCACTCCTCAGAAGCCTTCTGCGTCCGTTAAGGCACATCCAGCCTCTCAGGTTACCGTGGACCCCAATCAGCATGCTCAAAAGACTGCTGTGGCCTCTAAACCGGCACGGAAGACCTATGTTCGTCAGACTGGCGACGGTATCCGCGTTTCCCCTGCGGCGCTCAATAAAAAGAAGCGGCCCTAGAGCCCAGTTGGTGAGTCGTGCGTTCTTAATGATGCTCGTCATTGCGATGCAAGATGTAGGATAATCCTCTTACGTTGATTATCTCCCACTTGTACAGGAGCTATAGGTGGGCAGTTGACATGAAGGGGACACGTCTATGGCCACCACTAAACCGCGCCTTGACCGCCGCATCGTTCGCAGTCGCAATGCGATTCTTTCGGCATTCGAGCGACTGCTGATGGAAAAGCCCCTCGCCGATATTACGGTGAGCGCCATCGCGCGCGAGGCAAATGTCGACCGTAAGACCTTCTACGTGCACTTTGGCACGGTGGACGGCTTGCTCGATGCCATTGCCGTGGATGTGGTCGAGATGATTGTCGACTCAGTCGAGAAGACGCTTTCCTCTATGGGCGGTAACACCAACGAGCGCGCACTCGGAGCGGCGGCGACCTTCTTCAAAACCGTTAACGAGGCGCTGTGCAACAATTTGGTGCTCAATCGCCAGCTGATTGAAAACATTCCGCTCGACGATTTTATGACGCGCTTGCGTGTGCCGCTCGAGCACGAGATTGCCGAGCGCGACCTGCTGCCCGATGGCTTAAAGGACGAGCTGTTCGACTATTATCTGGCGTTTTTGCTTTCGGGCATTATCGGCATTTACCGCACGTGGGCACTCTCCGATGGCTCGGTGCCCATCGAGCGCATTTCGGAGGTCGCTAACAATCTGACGTTGAACGGGCTATCGAGTCTGGAATCTCGTTTCGAATAGCACTAGCGCCTTATCCCCTCCGAGTTGCGGTGAAATAAGGACTGAATAGGCCTTTTAACGGCTAAAACACTCCCTATTTCACCGCAACTCAGGGGGGGATTGCATTACTGGTAGCGCAGGCACTCCACGGGGTCGAGTTTTGCGGCCCGGCGGGCGGGGTAGAAGCCAAAGATTACGCCGATGCCGACGGAGACCGCAAAGGCCAGCAGCACCGTGGCGATCGAAAAACTCGGCGTTATGGTACCGCTGGCACCGAGTTCGCCAAGCACGCCGGAACCCGCGGCGAACATCGCTAGGCCCCAGGCAAGCAGGTAGCCAATCAGGACACCTAGCAGACCGCCGGTGATGCACAGCGCCGAAGACTCGGCCAAAAACTGTGCGGTGATATCGCGACGGCTGGCACCCAAGGCTCGACGAATACCGATCTCGCGGATGCGTTCGGTCACATTGGTGAGCATCATGTTCATGATGCCGATACCGCCCACGAGCAGCGAAATGCTGGCAACGGCGCCCATGATGAGCGAAAACGCGCCCATAAAGGAGTTGAGGGCGTCGATGGCGCTTTTCATTGAGGTCGCCGACACGCTGTCATATTCGTCGTCATCCGCGATGTCCTTCATGCTGCGCACCTTGGATTCAATCGTCTTGCACAGCTCATCCATGTCCGTACCCTCGACGGTGAGCGCCGTTACGCTGGGAAAAGACGGGTTCTCGTCGCCAAAGAGGCCCGAGATGGTCTCGCGCGGCATGTAGAGCGTGAGTGAGCCCATGGAGTCGCTGCCGCCGTCGATAACGCCGATAATCTGCACCTCGCCGTTCGACACCTTGATGGTCTTGCCGAGCGCGTCCTGTTCGTTGCCGTACAGCTGGTCCGCGCCGCCGCGGCTGATGAGCGCCACGCGTGCGCCAGATTGGGACTCAGCCTGGGTATAGGTGCGCCCCGCGACGAGCTTGCTGGCGCCCACTGCGTCGAGCATGTCGCTATCGACGCCCTGCGCCATGACGTTATAGCTTTTGTCACCGGCCTTGTACTCGGTATAGGCACTGTCCACGATACCGATCTGCTCGATCTGCGGCACCATCTTGCGAAGATTCTCAACGTCCGACTCGGTGAGCTCTTGCGACGAATAAATCTGCACCATACGCGCGGCGTTGAGGCCCAGGCTGTTGACCAGGCTGTTTTGGATACCGCCGATAAGCGAGGTCATGGCAATGACGGAGGCGATGCCAATAACAATGCCCAGGATGGTGAGTAGGCTGCGTCCCTTGTTGGCCTCGAGGGAGTGAAGGGCTTCTTGGATAAGGTCGCGCGTGCTCATGCCTTCACTCCTTTCGTCGGATTGGCGTGTGCGGAAATCATGGGCAGGTTATCAATGGCGCCGTGCAGGGTCTGCGGTGCGTGCGCGATGTACGCGCCGTCGTGGATTCGGCCGTCGCGAATGGTTACGGCACGGTCGGCCTCGGCGGCGATACCGGGATCATGCGTGATGAGCACAATGGTCTTGCCACGTTCCTGGAGTTTGTGGAAGGTCTCCATCACGAGCGCTCCGGTGGCGGAGTCCAGGTTTCCCGTCGGCTCGTCCGCCAGGATGATGGGCGGGTCGTTGACGAGGGCGCGCGCGATGGCAACCCTCTGCATCTGTCCGCCTGAGAGCTCGGAGATGCGGTGGTCCCAGTGGTCGACCGGCAGCGTGACGGCTTGCAGCGCATGAACGGCGCGCATCTCACGCTGAGCCCGCGGCACGTTGGTGTACGACAGCGGCAGCATGACGTTTTCGATGACCGATAGGCGCGGCAGCAGGTTAAAGCTCTGAAAGACAAAGCCGATGCTCAGGGCGCGGACTTCGGTGAGCTCGTCATCGTCGAGCTCCGCCACGTTGAGGCCCTGCAGGTAATAATCGCCTGCCGTTGGCTTGTCCAGGCAGCCCAGGATGTTCATGAGCGTTGACTTGCCCGAGCCAGAAGGGCCGGTAATGGCCACGAATTCGCCGGGATTCACTGCCAGGCTCACGTTATGCAGGATATGGGCGCAGCCGGCTTCGCTCTCAAAAATGCGATGAACGTTGCGGATGTTGATGACGGGACGCATTACAAGCCCTCGTCGGCAGACATGCTGCCAGAGTCGTCGCCGTCGGCCGTCATGCCTGCGCCGGTGTCCACGATGAGGGTGTCGCCGTCGCGCAGCTTGGTAACCGGTACGTCTGCGTTGATCTCATTGCCCTGGTCGTCGCGCTTGACCTGCGTCTTGCCGACCACGGCGTCGTTATCGTTTTGCGTCACAATGGTCACCTTCACGCGGCACATCTCCTTGCCTTCACCGTCGGTTGCCACTTTGACGTAATAGTGCTCGCCATCCTCGGTCATGAGCGCCATGGTCGGCACCATCACCACATCGTCGAGCTGCTCGGTTACCACCGAGACCTCGGCGGTCATGCCCGGCTTGAGGCGCGCGTCGGGCGCGTCGATCAAAATATCGACGTTATAGGTCACGCTACCGCCGCCACCGTAGGTGGAGTCGGAGTTTGCCACCGAAGCGATTGTCGTGACCGTTCCCTGGCTCACGATATCGGGAAAGGCCGGATAGGTGACGTTGGCGCTCTGGCCCACTGCGATCTTGGCGATATCCTTTTCGCCCACCTGAACGGTGACCTTCATCTTGGAGAGGTCAGCGATCTGCATGCACTGCTTGCCGCCGGTCGTATCGCCTTCGCCCATAATCATGCCGCCCGTCACCGTGGCGCCGACCTTGGCGTTGAGCTCGACGATGCTGCCCGAGCTGGGCGCGGTCACAGTGCGCTCGGCGGCTTTGGCGTTGGCCTGGTCCAGGGTCGCCTGGGCCGAGGCCAGGTTACGTTGGGCGCTCGAGATGGCGCTCGTGTCGGCACTCGTGCCGGTGCTGCCGCTGGCGCCACTTGCGCCTGCCGCATCTGTGTCAGTCGCCGGAGCGGCTTGGGCGGCAGCTACCGCTTTCTGCGCGTTGGCGAGGTCTTCCTGTGCCGCCGCCACCGCGCGCTGCGCCTCGGCAACGTTGCGATCGAGCTCGTCATTTTTAATGGTCATGAGCACATCGCCCTCGTTAACGGACTGGCCGGCTGATACGTTGATCGATGCTACCGTGCCGTCGACAGAAGGGGAGACCACCGAAGCCGAGATAGGCTTGAGCTGGCCTTTAGCCTCGACGGTGGTCGTAAATGTACCCTCGGTGACCATGTCGGTCACCGGCCCGTTGGTACCTGCGGGCCGTGCGTTAATGACGAAGGTTACGACAACGGCGATGAGCACAATGGCGGCCACGACGCCGGCCGCAATGCCGCGTCGGATGAGCTTTTTGCGCCGACGCTCGGCACGCTTCGCCTTGAGCTTGGCGTAGGCCTCTTCGTCAGAAATCTCGGTTGCATCGCTTGTGCTGCCGTTTTGCTGTGTGGCGCGCATGTTTGTTATGAGGGGAAGCGTTTCGGTGGCACCCTCGGGCGCTCGCTCGGTATCATTCGGTCCCGGGGTGATGGTGGGGACATTCGACATGGCGTCTCCTTTATAGAAAGTTCTTCGATAAGTATATGCGCCCGTCGCGAGAAGCGGGCGCATATGGCGGATTCTTTCGGAACTGTTAGATTGGAGCGTCAGTTCCCCGTTGTGCGAAGGCGTGTTTCCCTACGAGTGCACGACCACGCATAGGCCTACGTTGATGCAATCGTGGAGTGCCTTGGCGTCGGCCAGACGCAAGTTGATGCAACCGTGGCTGCCGCACCATTTGTACGAATTTGGGTCGTTAAAGCTCTGATCGTTTTGCCATGTTGCATCATGGAAACCAACCATGTTGCCTTCAAACGGCATCCAATATGACACGGGGCTTTCGTATTTTGGTTTTCCGGTCTTTGGGTCTTTGGCACCGATGAGCTTGCTTGCGCCGTCATTGCTATTGATCTGCCAAACTCCCTCGGGGGTGGCATCCTCTCCCGGTTTGCCCGAGATAAAGTTGGCTTCCCAAACGATATTACCGTTCTCGTCATAGTAGCGCGCGTGCTGCTCGGACAGGTCGACGTCGATATACGCCTTCCAGTCGGGCTCTCCCTTTGCGGTATAGGTGTCGGCCTTCTGGGAGTACTTAATCTCGATTTCGCCGGTCTGCTTGTTGTTAATGGCGTCCTCGACCTGCTTGGCAAGCGCGTCGCTATCGACGGACCAGCCAAAGTCACCGCCCTCGACGGCACATTCTTTGCCGTCGGCACGCGTCCACCAGCGGGTGGTGCCCACGGTATTAAAGCCGTTGGCGAGCTCGGCTGCCCAGCTACCGATCTGCGACGTATCGAGTGTGGGGTTGGCCGGATCGGCAAAGCTGATCCACTGCAACACGGAGCTGCCGTCGACCTTGCCGGCATCCTCGCCGTTGAGCTTGAGGGTCACGTTGACGCCCAAGAAGTTGTTGGCGGCATCGCATGCGGCCTGAATCTGATCATTGGTCAGCGTTCCATTGAGCGGCTCATAGGCATCGTTGCCGAGCTTGGAAAGATCTACGGTCTCGGCCAGCGAGGCAAGCTCGAGCTCGGCATACTTAATGACATGCTCGCGGTTGAGTTTTTCGTTGGAGCGCGCCTTCTCGACGGTAAACTTGCCGGCTTGCTCGTCATAGGAGCTATTGGCCTCGAACGTGCCCGAACGGCCCTCGTTAAACTCGTCAATGGCTGCGCCCAGATCCTCCTCAAACTTCTTTTGGTCAAAGGTGTCAGAGAGCATGGACAGGTCGACGTCTTGTTCAAGATCGACTTCGTTGGAGGTAGCGGTTGTTTTGGTCTTGCCGCTTAAGGATTCCACAAGGCGGACCGGCCATATAAAGGCTTCGTTGCGGCTGATGATTTCTTTTGCGGCAGCTTCGCCGTCGACGATGGGTTCATCGGACTCGGGCTGATAGGTCCAGTTAAAGTCATCGCCTGTCACGGTGAGCTTATAGTGCTTCCATGCCGAGTTGACCTTAGTGGCAGCAGACGAAGCGTTGGAGAACGAGACGTCGACGCCGGCAATGGTGGTGTTGGGGTAGGCTACCTGCGAAAATGCGACAACGCCAACAATGTAAACGACAACAATGAGGCCCAGAGCAACGTAAAGGGTCATTTTGGCCCCGGATTTTTTCCCGTTGGCGTGGTTCTCTGACCCACGGGGGCCCTTGTGATGGTTTTGCGTGTGTGAAGGCGCGTGCTTAGTCGCTTTATTGCTCTGACGCTGCTGATACGCATGGGGGTTCTGGCGCTGTGAGGTGTTTCCCGAACCATGCTTTGTGCTATGCGTTGGCGTAATGGGGCGCGGCGACTGAACGCCGCCGGTAGGCCTAGAAGGCTGCTGCGGATCGGGAATCAGTTGAGTGCGGTCGTTTTGCGACATCGTATGCATATCCTTCGAGTTTCGCCTTGCGGCTCATCGTGTTTTTACTGGGCTTGCATTATAGCGATTACCTAGTTGTTTGTGGTATTGAAACGGTGGCATTGGCAAGAGGTTGGACATTTGTCCCACCTCTTGTTTTGGACTGCTCTTTATCCGCACACACCGCATTTTGCACAGGCCGAAAGCGCGGCCGGAGCCTGCGCGATGCCGCCCTTTGCCGTCTCGCGCAGCGTGGCCGGCAACGCGTGGCCCACCGAGAGCATGACGTGTGCCATCTGGTCAAACGGCACCAGGCTCTTAATGCCGGCAAGGGCGAGCTGCGCCGAGCTAAATGCGGCCGCCACGCCGATCGCGTTGCGGTTTTGGCATGGCACTTCGACAAGGCCGCCCACGGGATCGCATACAAGACCAAGCAGATTGCTCAGTGCGATAGAGCTAGCGTCGAGTGCCTGCTCGGGCGTGCCGCCCAGCATCTGGACTAGCGCGGCAGCGGCCATGGCGGCGGCGCTGCCCACCTCAGCCTGACATCCGCCTTCGGCACCCGCGACGCAGGCACTTGTGGTGAGGTTGAGACCAATCGCGGCAGAGCAGTAGAGTGCGTCCATGACCTGTTCGTCATCGAGCTGTAGATGGTCGGCGAGCGCCAACACGCAGCCGGGCACGACGCCCGCAGAGCCGGCCGTGGGGGCGGCGACGATGACGCCCATGGTGGCAGAGCGCTCAAGCACGGCCATGGCGCGGGCTACGGCTTCGGTTTGGACGGCGCCCATCAGGTTTGTGCTCAGATCGTTGCGGCGTGTGGCGTCGACGAGTTTTGCCTCGCCGCCGATAAGCCCGCCGAGCGAGCGCTGCGGTGCGGCGATGGGCGCCGTTGTCTCCTCGCGCATGACCTCGAGTACGCGGCGCATGGCGGCGACGGCGTGCTGCTCGCCGGTCAGGCGGGCTTCGCGTACGGCCATGACGGCGCCGATGTTGAGGCCCAGTTCGGCGCAGGCGTCGAGGAGCTGTTCGCCATCGTCGAAGATTTCCTTGGCGGAAACGCCGGGGGAGAGCGATGAGGCCGAGCCGGGAAGCTCAATGAAGGTGGCGTAATCGACATTGTCGAGCATGCGTAGCATGGGAACGACGATGTCATCGGGGGTGCCGTCGGTCTCAAAGACGGAATAAGCTTGGCCGCCCACCTCGGTGCGGTAGGTGCGGCAGAAGGCAATGTTTACGTGTGCGTAGGCGAGCTGGTTCGTGAGCGCGGCGAGAACGCCGGGGACGTCCTGGTGCGCCACAAACAGGGTGGAATACATGCCCGAGATATCGACGCCGACGCCGTTGATGCGGCTGATGCGCATCTTGCCGCCGCCAAGGCTCTCGCCGCGGACCTGCGCCGTGGCGCCCGTGTCATCGACCATGTCGATGTCGACGGTGTTGGGGTGGATGGAGGCGTCGTCGCCCTTAATGTCAAAGTGATAGCTGAGGCCCTGCTCGCGCGCGAGGTCAAAGGCGTGCTTGATGTTCTCGTCGTCGGTATCGAGGCCCAAGATGCCCGCGACGAGTGCGCGGTCGGTGCCATGGCCGCGGTAGGTGTGGGCAAAGGAGTTCCACAGGCCAAAGGTGACTTTGGTGACGCGGCCTTCCAGCAGGCTGGCGGCAACCTGGGCGCAACGCAGGGCGCCGGCGGTGTGCGATGAGCTGGGGCCGACCATGATGGGGCCCAAGATCTCGAATGCCGAGGTCGTAGCTAGTGTTTGCGGCTTGCCTGCCATGGCTGCTCCTTCTCTATCTCGTCGTCCCGAGGGGCGGGGCATACGCTGTCCCGCCGTTCCGAGGGCTTTAGTATTTGGTCGCCTGCTCGGACAGTCCTGACTCGCACGGAGAGCACATTAAGTGCTCTCCGGCTCGTGCGGAACTCGCGATCGACCAAATACTAAAGTCCTCGGAACTTAGGATACATGGTTGGAGTCGCTCTGCTGCAAAATTTATCGGCCTGTGACCTATTCCATGTCCCAGGTCGGCTCATCTTCACCACCTTTAAATAAAAAAGAGGTACCGGTTGTTCCGGTACCTCTTTTTGGTGCGTTTTTATTTGGCTGTGGCTTTTGCCGCTGGCTTACAGGCCGCAGGCAGCTTTGAGTTCGTCGACGCGGTCCGTTTTCTCCCAGGTAAAGTCGGCGTCTTCGCGGCCAAAGTGACCGTAGGCTGCCGTCTTTTCATAGATGGGGCGACGCAGGTCCAGGTCGCGGATGATTGCGCCCGGGCGCAGGTCAAAGGTCTTCTCCACGGCCTCGACGATCTTGTCCTCGGCAATATGCGCGGTGCCAAAGGTGTCGACCATGATCGACAGCGGCTTGGACACGCCGATGGCGTAGGCCAGCTCGACCTCGCAGCGATCGGCCAGGCCGGCGGCGACTACGTTCTTGGCGACCCAGCGAGCGGCGTACGCGGCAGAGCGGTCGACCTTGGTGCAGTCCTTGCCGCTAAAGGCGCCGCCGCCGTGACGGCCGTAGCCGCCGTAGGTGTCGACGATGATCTTGCGGCCGGTCAGGCCCGTGTCGCCCATGGGGCCGCCCACGACAAAGCGGCCGGTGGGGTTCACATAGATATCGGCGCCATCCCACGGCATGTTCTCGGCATCCATGACGGGTGCGATGACATGCTCGATGAGGTCGGCCTTGATCTTGCCCATGTCCTCAACTTCGGCAGCGTGCTGCGTGGAGATGACGATGGTTGTGACCTCCACGGGCTTTCCGTCCTCGTAGCGCACGGTGACCTGGGTCTTGCCGTCGGGGCGCAGATAGGGCAGGGTTCCGTCGTGGCGCACGGCGGACAGGCGTTCCGCCAGGCGGCTTGCCAGGTAGTGCGGCATGGGCATGAGGGTCTTGGTCTCGTTGGAGGCGTAGCCAAACATCATGCCCTGGTCGCCGGCACCGATCAGGTCGATCGGGTCGGTGGTGGCGCCGGTCTGGGTCTCAAATGACTCGTCGACGCCCTGGGCGATATCGGGCGACTGCTCGTGGATGAGGCTCATGACGCCGCAGGTATCGCAGTCAAAGCCAAACTTGGCGCGGTTGTAGCCGATGCGGCGGATGACGCCACGAGCGATTTCCTGCACGTCGACGTATGCCTGGGTGCGAATCTCTCCGGCGACGATGACGGTGCCGGTGGTCACGAGGGTCTCGCAGGCGCAGCGGACGTTTTCCACATTGGCGGGCACGCCGTTGGGCGCAATATAGCCCTGCTCCTGCAGCTCTATTTCTTTGGCGAGGATTGCGTCGAGGACGGCATCGCTGATCTGGTCGGCGATCTTATCGGGATGGCCTTCGGTCACCGACTCCGACGTAAACACAAAAGACCCCTGCTGGGGCGGGATGGAACGAAGCTCTTCTGACATGATTGTCCTTTCGAATAACGTGTCCCAGCGACCGTTACCATTCCGCTGGGCTCTGTATGCAGGGGCACATCATAGCGCGTAAATCCAACATTCACACCCTTTCCGCACCTACTCATTAGGTAGCTAATTTGGGACGGGGCTTTTTTAGCTACCCCGGCTGATTGTTTGCTGGTTTAGCCGATAGCCTGCCGGGGCAGCTAAAAAAGCCCCGTCCCAAATTAGCTACCCGGCTTCGATGACTGGGTAGGTGCCCTTTGTGCGGAGGTGGGCATTGTTGCTTTATACTGGTGCGGTTAGACATCCATCCTGCAATCGAGGAGATTTCCATGGCCTCAGACGTTCGCGTCCGCTTTGCACCCTCACCGACGGGCAAGCTGCACATCGGCGGCGCCCGCACCGCTATCTATAACTGGGCTTTTGCCCGCGCAAACGGCGGCACGTTCATCCTGCGCATCGACGACACCGATCCCACCCGCTCTACCGACGAGAACACGCAGATCATTCTGCGCGCTATGCGTTGGCTGGGCCTGGACTGGGACGAGGGCCCCGAGGTTGGCGGCGACTATGGCCCCTATGCCCAGACCGAGCGCCTGGACCTGTACAAGCAGGCCGCCCAGAAGCTCTGGGACGAGGGCAAGGCCTATCCCTGCTTCTGCACCAAGGAGCAGCTCGAGGCCGACCGTAAGGCCGCCCAGGAGCGTAAAGACCCCTTCCAGGGCTATCAGCGCCGCTGTCGCGATCTCGATCCTGAGGAGGCACGCCGCCGCATCGAGGCCGGCGAGCCCTACGTCCTTCGCATCAAGGTGCCCGAGGACCGCGGCGATGTCGTCATCCACGACGCCGTCCACGGCGAGGTGACCTTCGACGCCAAGGAGCTCGACGACTTTGTCATCTTCCGCTCCGATGGCACGCCCACGTATAACTTCGCGACCGTCGTCGACGACGCCATGATGAAGATCACCCATGTCATCCGCGGCGACGACCATCTGTCCAACACCCCGCGCCAGGTCATGGTTTACGAGGCCCTCGGCGCCCCCGTTCCCACGTTCGCCCACATCTCCATGATCTTGGGTGCCGACGGCAAGAAACTCTCTAAACGCCACGGCGCCACCTCGGTGGAGGAGTACCGCGACGCCGGCTACCTGTCCGACGCGTTCGTTAACTACCTGGCGCTGCTCGGCTGGTCGCTCGACGGCGAGACCACGATCATCCCGCGCGATGTTCTTGCCAGTAAGTTCTCGCTCGACCGCATCTCTAAGAACCCGGCGACCTTCGACCCCAAAAAGCTCGACTGGGTCAATGCCGAGTACATTAACAACATGTCCGACGCCCAGTTTGCCGACGAGATCATGGTCCCCGAGCTGCACGAGGCCGGTATGATCGAGGGTAACATCGAGTACGGCGAGGACTGGATCGACGCGCTTGCCGCCATCGTCAAGCCGCGCACCAAGATGCCGGTCGACGCCGTGACCGTCGCCGCCCCCATCTTTGCCACGGCCGAGACGCTCGAGTATGACGAGAAGTCTGTCAACAAGGGTCTGGCCAAGGAAGGCATGGGCGCCATTCTGGATGCCGCCAAGGCCGCGCTCGAGGGCGTGGATGAGTGGACGGCTGCCAACATCGACGCCGCGCTTGAGCCGCTGCCCGAGCAGATGGACCTCAAGAAGCGCGTGGTGTTCCAGGCTGTGCGCGTCGCCGTCTGCGGTAACATGGTGAGCCCCCCGCTGGGCGAGACCATGGCGCTCGTCGGCCGCGACGACTGCTTGGCGCGCATCGACCGCGCCCGCACGATGGCGCTGTAGCAGCTGCGTAAACGCATGTATCCGAGCCCCGTTCACCCGAGCGGGGCTCTTGTTTCTAAAGACGTATGGGATGGGAGGTACAGAGACCATGGCCGAGCAACTGTCGCTGTTTGGTTCGCCGGAACCGGATGAAGCTCCGAAGTCCGCGGTCCCTGCCGCCGCCCCGGCGCAGCCCGAGCCCGCACCCGAACCCGTCTCCGCCTACGCGAGCGTGGTCCTCGACATCCCGACCCGTGCGCTCTCCGAGCCATTCGACTACGGCATCCCGCAGTCCCTTGCCAACGATGCCCAGATCGGGTCCACGGTCCTGGTCCACTTTGGCAACCGTGCGGCCGCGGGCTATATCGTCGATATCGCGCCCGAGCTGGGCGACCTGCAAGGCAACGACGCCCTCGACCCCTTGCGCATCAAGCCCATCGAGGCCATCCTCAGCAAGCCGCTCTTTACCGCCGAGGCTGCACGCATTGCGCGCTGGATGAGCCACGAGTACGTCGCGACGCTTTCCGAGTGCCTGCGTCTGTTCTTGCCTCCGGGCGGCAGCCCGCGTGTCGTGAAGGACGATGACGGCGTGTGGACCGTTGAGCGCCCCGCCGTAAAACCCATCCAAAACCGTTGGGTCATGCTCACGCCCGAGGGTTTCGACTACACGCCGCCCAAGACAGCGGTCCGTCAGCGTCAGCTCATCGACGCGCTCCAATGCGGCCCGGTCACGACGCGCGACCTCAACCTGCTCTACAACAGCATGTCGGCGACCATTAAAGCGCTCGAAAAACGCGGCGTCGTGGTGGTGGAGGAGCGCCGCGCCTGGCGTGGGTGTAGCGAGCAGACCACGTTGTCCTCGGCAAGCGGCAAGGCGCCGGTTTCTCTCACCAACGGCCAGCAGCAGGCGCTCGCGCAGATTGAACGCGCCCGCCTTGATGCCCATGGCGACGTGGTCCTTGTCGATGGCGTCACCGGTTCCGGCAAAACCGAGGTTTACCTTTCGGCCATTGAGCGAGTGCTGGCGGCCGGCCGTTCGGCCTGCGTGCTCGTGCCCGAGATTTCGCTGACGGCCCAGACCGTCGGCCGCTTTCGCTCGCGCTTTGGCGAGACGGTCGCGGTCTTCCACTCGCGTCTTTCGGCCGGCGAGCGTCTGGACCAGTGGGATATGGTTGCCAGCGGTGCCGCGCGCGTGGTCGTGGGCGCCCGCTCGGCGCTCTTTTGCCCGCTCAGCGATCTTGGCCTCATCATCATCGACGAGGAGCACGAGACCAGCTACAAGCAGGGCTCCAGCCCGCGCTACCATGCGCGCGAGGTGGCTGCCGAGATGGCGCGCCGCTATCGGTGCCCGCTCGTGTTGGGCTCCGCCACGCCCTCGGCCGAGGCTCTCGACCGCTGTCGCCGCGGTATGTACAACGGTGCCACCTGGACGCGCGTCGAGATGCCCGAGCGCCCGGGACACGCCGTGCTGCCCACGGTCCGCATTGCCGATCTGCGCCGCGAGTTCGCGCACGGCAGCCGCTCCATGTTCTCTAAACCGCTGATGGAGGGCTTGGAACGCGTGGTCGAGCGCCGCGAGAAGGCCGTACTGCTGCACAACCGCCGCGGTTTTGCGCCGTTTTTGATGTGCCGTGAGTGCGGCTGCGTCCCCACCTGCAACCACTGTTCTACCGCGCTCACGTACCACGAGCGCACGCACACACTGCAGTGCCACACCTGCGGATCGTCCTGGCGCGTGCAGCCCTATCCGGCGCCCACGAGTCGTTGTCCCAAGTGCGGCAGCCGCTACCTGGCAAAAATGGGCCTGGGTACGCAGCAGATTGAGGACGTGCTGCACCAGATACTGCCCGACGACGTCGCCATCATTCGCATGGACGCCGATTCCACACGCGGCAAGGATGCGCACAAAAAACTACTCGAGCAGTTCGATGCCGCCGATTGCGCGGTGCTGCTGGGTACCCAGATGATTGCCAAGGGCCTCGATTTTCCCGAGGTCACGCTCGTGGGCGTGGTCAATGCCGACTTTGCGTTAAAGCTGCCCGATTTTAGGGCGGGGGAGCGCGCCTACGATTTGCTGGAACAGGTCGCCGGTCGCGCCGGTCGCGGCGATCGTCCCGGCGAGGTTATCATCCAGACGTATCTGCCCGAAGACCCGGTCATTCGCGCCGTCGCAGAGCACGATCGTTCGATCTTTACCGACTACGACCTGGACCAGCGCCGAGACGCGCTGTACCCGCCGTTCGTGCGCCTGGCCAACATCTTGGTATGGTCGACGAACGCGGATGACGCGCAGGACTACATTGGGCGCATCGCAAAGCTTCTCAAGCGCCGCTGGCATGCCGCCGCGCCTGACTTTTTGCGGGCCGGAAGTGTCGTGCCGCAGGTGCTGGGCCCCGCTTCGTGTGTAATCGAGAGAGCCAAAGACCGTTACCGCTTCCATCTGCTTGTAAAGTCGCCGGTAGGGTACCATGTCTCTGATGATATCGACGCCTGCCTCAAAGAGGTGGGCTCCGTGCGCGGCGTGAGCGTGAGCGTTGACGTCGACGCCTATGATTTGATGTAACAACCCGAAAGGATGGCCATGGAAGCCAACGGAATCGTATTGTCGCCCGACCCTCGTCTGCGCCAGGAGTGCGCCGTCATCGAGGAGATCACCCCGGCGATCGAGGCGCTTGCCGAGAAGATGAAGAAGATGATGTTCGACAACGGCGGTTGCGGCCTGGCCGCCCCGCAGATCGGTGAGCTCATCCAGCTCGTCACCATCGACTGCGACTACACCGACAAGAACGACTATGACCCGTACGTGCTCATCAACCCTGTCATTGTTGAGCAGAGTGACCATCTGGTGCCGTTTAGCGAGGGCTGCCTTTCCATCCCTGGCATTAGCTGCGAGATCGAGCGTCCCGACCATGTCGTTGTCGAGGCATACGATCTGGACGCCAATCTGATTCGCTATGAGGCCTCGGGCGACCTGTTCTGCGTGTGCCTGCAGCACGAGATCGATCACTTGCACGGCAACACCATGTTCGAGCGACTCAAGCCGATGCAGCGCATCAAGGCCGTCAAGGAGTACCAGGACGCCCTGGCCCGCGGCGCTCGACCGGGCGAGACTGAATAAGGTCGTCCGTCCCTGGGGCTGGCCGCCTATATATCGTCCCGCGCGCAGTTTCGCAGCGCAGCGAGAATGTTTGAGCACGGGATGATATATAGGCGGCCAGCCCCAGGGACTACTAGTTCTTGGCTCGGTTCGCCCGGGTGTCGTCGGGCCAGGGAGGGGCGTCTTCGCTGATAATTGCTTTGTTGGAAGAGCTGCTTTTATTGCGGCTCTTTCTTTGGTTTTGGGTATATTTGTTCTTGTTGAATTGTTATTGCGGATGGGCTGGCGACTTGGCTTTCCGCTGTTATTTGTAGCCGTCTCGGTTTTGTTTGAGGGGAGACGTTCTTTATGCGTATTGTGTTTATGGGTACGCCCGATTTCGCGGTGCCGTCGCTGACTTCGCTTGTTGAGGCTGGGAATGAGATTGCGCTGGTAATTACGCGTCCCGATGCTGTTCGCGGGCGTGGTAAAAAGCTGGAGCCGTCTCCTGTTAAGGCCAAGGCGCTTGAGCTTGGTCTGCCCGTTGTTGAGGCAAATCGTATGACGCCGGATGTTATTGATCGGCTTAAGGCTGCTGATGCCGATATTTTCTGTGTGGCTGCCTATGGCTGCATTTTGCCCGATGAGGTGCTGCATATGGCGCCGCTCGGTATTGTGAATGTTCATGCTTCGCTGCTGCCCCGTTGGCGTGGCGCTGCTCCCATTCAGCGTGCCATTCTTGCTGCTGACGAGGTTGCCGGCGTTTCCATTATGCGCATTGGGCATGGCGTGGATACGGGCGCTTATTGCGCGCAGGTGTCGACCTCGGTTGCCGGTAAACATGCCGAGGCACTGACCATGGAGCTTGGTGAGCTGGGCGGTAAGTTGCTTGCCGATACGCTTCCCTCGCTTGCCGATGGCTCGGCTGTTTGGACTGAGCAGGATGAGTTCCTTGTCACGCATGCTGCCAAGATTTCCAAGCAGGAGATGCGTCTGGATCCGCAGATGGGGGCGCTTGATTGCGTGCGTCATGTGCTTGCCTCTTCCGACACCGCTCCCGCTCGCTGCGTGATTGCCGGCAAGACCGTGCGCGTCCTCGATGCCGCACCGGCAGATGTATCGCTTGGCGAAGGGCTCGTCGCCGTTCGGGCCAAGCGCGTCTACCTGGGCCTGTCCGATGGCGCGGTCGAACTGCTCGAGGTTAAGCCCGATGGTAAGCGTGCTATGGCTGCTTCTGCCTGGGCTGCCGGCCTGCAGGGTGCGGATCTTTCGTGGGGTGTTTTGTCATGAGTAGGCTTTCCCCCGCGCGCAAGCTCGCGCTTGATGTTTTGATGGAGGCCGATCGCCGCGGCATGTACGCGCGTGACGTGCTCTCGTCCCGCGCCTCGGCCAAGGCCATTGACCAGCGCGATTCTGCTTTCGCCGCTCGTTTGGCACTGGGCGTTGCAGCCACCCAGGGCATTTTGGATGAGCTGCTCGACCAGTTTCTCGATAAGCCCAAAAAGGTCGCGCCTCGTGTGCGCATGGCACTTCGTATCTCGGCCTTCGAGATGCTCTACCTGCATACCCCGGGTCGCGTTGCGGTGAGTCAGGGCGTTGAGCTCGTGCGCAGCGGTGCTAAGTCTGCCGCCGGTCTGGCGAACGCCGTGCTGCATAAGGTTGCGAACAACGTCGAGGACTTTGCCACTGCGGCGGATGCCGATGAGTCCGAGCGCCGTTTGGTTCGTCTATCTCGCCTGATGGGCATGCCGCGCTGGCTGTGCACTCGCATTATGGCGTCGTTCGATACACCCGAGGGCGCGCTCGGCTTTGCCGGCAATCTGGCGCCCGCGCCGCTGGCTTTGCACGAGAATGCCTTTGCAACCAAACCCGATCCGTACATTTCGCAGCTTGTGGCACCCGTGTTCCCGGGTTGCCATGCGCCGGTCGACGCGCAGGCCACGGTTGCGTCGGGTGTGTTTGAGCGCGCAGCTGCCGTGGCCTCGGACCTTAACGCCCAGCTCATCGCTACCGCGGCGACCCGTCCCGGGCGTTGTCTAGAGATTGGCGCCGGTCGTGGCACCAAGACCTATGTGATGATGTGCCAGGCCAAACGTGCCGGTTATGACCGCCAGCACACCGCACTCGATTTGCACGACCGCAAGTGCGACCAGAATCTCGCACGTCTGCATAAGGCGGGTATTACGGGTGTTCGTACCGTGTCGGGCGATGCCTGCGAGCTCAATGAGGTGCTCACGTCCTTTGACGCGATGCTTGGCGAGCCTGCCCTGTTCGACACGGTGTTTATCGATGCTCCGTGCTCGGGCACCGGCACCATGCGCCGTCATCCCGAGATTCCCTGGCGCCTTGCCGAGGGCGACGTTACGACTGAGCTGCCCCGCCTGCAGCTGACGATGCTCAAGGAAGCAGCCGCGCGCGTGGCTGCCGGCGGTGAGCTTATCTATGCCACCTGCTCGGTCTTCGACGAGGAGAACACGCAGGTCGTTGATGACTTCCTAGCCTCTCCTGAGGGCGCCGGCTTTACCGTGGCACCCCTCTCCGAGGCGCAGATTCTGCAGCTGCCCGAGTTCGCCCAGGCCAAGAAACTCGTATCGGTACGCCAGAACGACCGTGGACTTTTCCAGAGCGTCCCCGCAAACGCCGATTCCTACGACGGCCACTTCTGCGCCAGACTGGTCCGCAAGTAAAACGGATTCCAAGGGTAGCTAATTTGGGACGGGGCTTTTTTAGCTGCCCTGGCCGCCAGTCGGCCAAACATTTGCGTTATCAGCTGGGGCAGCCAAAAAAGCCCCGTCCCAAATTAGCTAAAGAGTGGGAAAAATAGCCCCGTTTCATACTTGCTGCTATCAAAAGTAGAGCGGATTACGGGGCAAGATTGGTGATGCCTGACCACAGCAAAAATGGCCTAAATAAAACCGCAGGTAGATGGTTTGTTAAAATTTGCAAATTACCGGAATGGATAGAGGTTGCCAATTCGGCCCCGTAATCCGGCAGGGTTTTGAAATGTTACAAACTTAGCATCAGCCCGAAATCCGATCTAAAGAAAAGTTGCGGTGAAATGGATCCTGTTTGGCCGTTGAAAGGGCTGATTCAGGAACTATTTCATCGCAACTCATCAGGAAGCCTGGGTGTCGGGACCGCTTGTCGCTAGTGGCTATGCGGGCAGTCGGCGCAGCAACCGCTTGTGGCGCTGGTGCTGGACCCGCCACTGCGCTGGTCGGTGTTGTAGAAACCGCTGCCGTCGAACTTAATGCCGCTGGCCGAAAACGTCTTGGATGCCGGGGCGCCGCAGCTGGGGCATACGACCTCGGGAGTCTCGGACATGGGGTGCTCAACCTCAAAAACGTTGCCGCAGCTCGTGCACTTGTATTCGTAGCGCGCCATAATACTTCCTTTTCAGCACAAAGCGGGCAGATCGCTCTGCCCGCAAAAATTCAAACGTTTGTAACTGTACCCTATATCGAGAGTTTTATCACGCTTCGCCCCAGAATCTATGGGTGCTGCGCAGGAGCTTCGCAGTTTTCTCTTCGGCCTCCGCAATGTCTGCCTCTTGTGCCTGCCACGTCCAGTTGCCTGTGGCTACACCCGGCACGTTCATACGTGCGTCGTCGCCCAGCCCCAGGACATCCTGCAGCGGCATCATCACCAGGGGGGCGTCGCTTGCGAGCGCGTCGCCCATCAGCTTGGCCGCCACCTCAACACCGCTCGGCTCGTCGCCGCCTGCAAAGGAGCGCGTGCACCAGCCAGCGAGCGTCGAAGTGTCGTGCGTCGAGGTGTACAGGATTTTGCCCGGCGTGGGATGAATTCCGCAGCGAACGTCGTAGTCACTAAACTCCAGTACGTCCATGCCGGGAAAACCGCAGGTCGAAGCCATAGCGCGAACGCCAGGCGTCAGATAGCCCAGATCCTCGGCAATAAAATTGAGCGGACCCAGCTCGTCGTAGGCGGTCTGGAACAGGTCCTTGCCCGGACCAGCAAGCCAGCGGCCGTCGGCACAGGCTTTGCCAGCGGGAATGCTAAAGTAGTTGTGGAAGCCCAGGAAGTGGTCCAGGCGCACGCGGTCGTAGAGCGCGAACGCTCGGCGCAGGCGATCGAGCCACCAGCGATAGCCGCTCTCCTTCATGTGATCCCAGCGGAAGGTGGGGTTTCCCCACACCTGACCTTCGGGCGCAAAGTTGTCGGGCGGCGCACCGGATATCTCGATTGCCTTGCCGGTATCGGACAGCCAGAAGTTCTCGGGCTCGCTCCACGCATCTGCCGAATCGTCCGATACATACATCGGGATATCGCCGATGACCTCGATGCCCTTCTTGTGCGCATAGTTCATGAGCTCGCACCAAGCCAGGTCAAAGCGGTACTGCATGTAGGCCTGAAGCTCGGCCTCGTCGTGGAAGCGCTTGTCGTCGATCAGATGCTCGTTGTAGCGCGCGACATCTGCCGGCCAATTGTGGCGCGACTCGCCCTCAAAGTATTTCTTAACGGCAGTGTAGACGCAGTACTTCTCGAGCCAATCGGCATTACGATGTTTAAACGCGGTGTACAGCGGGTCGGCATCTTCGCCGCCGCGGGCCTTCCAAGAAGCGAAGTCGGCGGCCAGCTCCTCGTGACTCTCGGGCAGCAGGTCGATGTTACCCGCAAAAGCCGAGGGTCCGGCATAGGGGGAGCGGAAGAAATCCGTCGGGTTGACGGGCAGGACCTGCCAGTAGCGCATGCCCATGGCGGCCAGGTGGTCGATAAAGCGGCGCGTGGGTGCGCCGATCGTACCCGGCTTGCCATCGTCAGTCGGCACCGAGGTGATGTGGCACACGACGCCCGCGCCATGATCGAGCGGCTCTTGCAGGCGCCTCTCGGCATGGTGATAGATGATCGAAGAGCCCAGCGGGTACAGGTCGAGCGTAACCGTACCGTTGTGGATCTCGCACTCGTGACCGCTGATCACGTCGCTCGCACATTCACCGAGCGCCGGAATCGTCACGCGGTGCGAATTGCGCAGGCTGCGGTTGACGATAACAGTCGCGGACTCGCCGTCTTTGCCCGTGCGGGTGTAGGCTAGGACGTCGTCGTTAAGCGCGAAGGCCTTGATCTCGCCGTCAACCATAAAAGGCAACGCGCGGCGCAGGGCGGATGCGTTCTTCACGATGGCCAACGTATCGAAATCGTGGAGCTGGTCCTTTGTCGGCAGGGTACGGCGGTTGCCCGGATCGGTGAGGCCCTCCAGGCCGTACTCATCGCCATAATAGATCGAGGGCACGCCGGGGAAGGTCATCTGCATGAGCGTCGCCAACCAAAAGCGCCTCTTGGCCAGGTCCATGGAGTTCTCGTCCAAGCGCCATTTGCTACGCTCGCTCTCGGGTAGCTGCGACTCGTCGGGACCACCGCCGAGCACCGAGATAATGCGCGGACGGTCGTGGCTCGAAAGCAAATTGAGCGCGCAGGCCAGTGCCTCGCGCGGGTAGTTCTCGCGCAGTGTCTCGATGTCCTCGGCAGCCTGATAGGCATCTCTGTAGCCCATCAAAAAGCCGATGACCATGTCGCGGAAGGGGTAGTCCATGGCGGAATCGAGTTCGGAGCCCTGCAGATAACGGCGCAGATGGTCATAGCTGATCTTGTTGGAGGCGTCCTCCCAGACTTCGCCGAGCAGCAGCGCATCGGGCTTCTCTTCGAGCACGGCGGCCTTGATATCGGCCAGGAAGTCATCGGAAAGCTCGTCGGCCACATCGAGTCGCCAGCCGTGGGCACCGGCGCGCAGCCACTTGCGAATGACGCCGTCCTTGCCCAGAAGCTTTTTACGCACGAGCTCGGAATTCTCGTTGAGGGCGGGCATGTTGCTCACGCCCCACCAGCAGTCATACGTGCCGTCCTCGTGGAAGGTAAACGCATCGCGCCACGGGGAGTCCTCGCTCTGCCACGCGCCGACGCCGGGATAGTTGCCGTAGCGGTTAAAGTAGATTGAGTCGTCGCCCGTATGGTTGAAGACGCCGTCCAGGATGATGGAAATGCCGAGCTTCTCGGCCGCCTCGCACAGCTCCGTAAAGTCCTGCTCGGTTCCCAGAATCGGGTCGATCTTGGTGTAATCGGCTGTGTCGTAGCGGTGGTTGCTCGCGGCCTCAAAGATCGGGTTGAGGTAGATGGCCGTAAAGCCCAGCTCGGCGATGCGGGGCAGGTCATTTTGGATACCCTTGAGAGAGCCGCCGTAAAAATCCCAGGTCTTGATGGATCCGTCCTCGGCACGCTCGTACACGGGCGGCTCGTTCCAGTCCTCGACCATGCGACGCTGGATTCCCTTACGCGGTTTTTCGACCTCGGCCAGCGTGCGTTCGCGCCAGTTTTCGTCGCGGGCGTAGCGGTCGGGGAAAATCTGGTAGACCATGCCGTGCTCGTACCAGGTGGGACGGTTCTCGCGGTGCTTGTAGACGGTAATCTGGAAGGACGGAACCTCGGCGTAGTTGTATACAACGCCCTCGCCGCCGGTGCGACCCTGCGGCGCACCCAAGCGGACCTCGGGCTGGCCTTCGATATTGCATATAAAGCTGTACCATACAAGACAGGGCTCGGCGCAGTTGAGCTCCCCGGTAAAGATGCCATCGCCCTTGTGCTCCATGGGGATTAAGGTCTCTCCGATGCCGTCGACCCAGGTGCGCAGGGTGAGCGTTGCCTGGTTGGGGTCGGCATCCTCCAAAATCACCGAAAGCGAAACGGAAGTTCCAGTGGTCACAGCGCCAAAAGGAGTGCGAAACTGCGTCAGGCGGCTGTTGTGTATCAATCTCATAGTACGGTCCAGTTCTATACAATCATGGCCAGCGGGTCATGGGCTTAACGCACAGTGCATAAGTATATCCGTTGCACTTTAGTTGTATAAACTACAGTCGCTCACTATCGGCGAACGGTTTTCCTAGAAAATCGTTTTACCAACTATCTACAGAGAAGGGGCGCCCGGTTGGAGCGCCCCTTGTTTAGGGTTTTTATTAGGTTTTAGATCGTCTGTGGACTAGCGGCGCTTGCGGGTGGCCGTTGCCTTGCGGACGGAGGTCTTCTTGGTCGGAGCCTTTTCCTCGGCTGGAGCGGCGGGGGAGACCGGGGCCTTCTTGGCGGGTTCGGTCTTTACCGTAGCCTTTGGAGCGGTCTTGACCTCGGCGGCCTTCGGTTCCGGCTCGGCCTTTACTGCGGGTTTGTCCTTGGCTTTAGCCTCTGCCTTGGGAGCGGCTGTCTTGGTCGTAGCCTTTTTGGCCGTTGTCGTGGCGCGCTTGCGTGTGGTGGTCTTGGTGGCCGGCTTTGCCTCTACAGCTGCCTCGGCCTTGGGCTCGGAGGGTGCCTCCTCGACCTTGACGGCGGGCTTTGCAGCAGCCTTCGGGGCCGTCTTCGAGGCGGCCTTCGTCGTAGCAGCCTTGGTCGCCGGCGACTTCGTAGCCGTGGCCTTCTTGGCGGTCGCGGTCTTGGTCGCGGTCGTCTTCTTGGCAGCGGTCTTGGCCGGAGCCTTTGCCGCGGTCTTAGCCTCGGCAGTGGTAGCCTCAGCGGTGGCCTCGGTCTTTACCTCGGGAGCGGCCTCGGCTTCGACGGCCTTCTTGGCAGCGGCGGTCGTACGCTTACGCGTGGTGGTTGCCCTGGCAGTGGTGGTCTTGCTCGTAGCGGCCTTCGCGGTCGTGGCCTTCTTAGCCGTCGTCTTGCGGGTCGTCGTCTTCTTGGCGGCAGGCTTCGCCGTGGGCTTTACCTCGCCGTCGTCAGCCGGCTTCTCCTCGGCCTTGGGCTCCTCGGCAGCAGCGGGCTCCTTAACGGGTGCCGCAGGCTCGGCCTCAGCGGCAACCGGCTCCTCCACAGCCGCAGCAGCCTCCACAGCCACCGGCTCCTCCACAGCCGCAGCAGCCTCCACTGCCACCGGCCTCTCAATCTCCGGGTGCATAAAGAAGTACAGGTCCAGATACTTATCGGCCGAACGTGTCCAGCTAAAGTCCTGGCTCATGGCCTGTGTGACCAGCTGATCCCAGGCCTTGCGGTTATCCCAGAACAGGCGAGCCGCGCGGAACACCGCGTCACCCATCTCGTCGCCGTTAAAGTGACTAAATGAGAAGCCCGTGCCCTCGCCGGTAAACTCGTTGTACGGTTGCACGGTGTCCTTCAGGCCACCGGTCTCGCGCACAATGGGCAGGGTACCGTAGCGCATGGCGATGATCTGCGACAGGCCACAGGGCTCAAACTTCGAAGGCATCAGGAACATATCGGCGGCGGCGTACATGCGCTGCGAAAGTGCCGGGTCAAACTCGATACGCGCCGCCATGGTGCCGGGGTATTTGCCCTGGAAGTAGCGCAGACCGTCCTCGTAGTCGCGGTCGCCGGTACCCAGCACGGCCACCTGAACGCCACCGGACAGGATGCGGTCGAGCGCGTACATGACCAGGTCCATGCCCTTCTGTCGCGTCAGGCGCGTGACCATCACCATAAGCGGGCGGTCGTCGCGAATCTCGAGCCCCAACTCCTCCTGCAGTTTGGCCTTGCATACGGCCTTCCCCGCACGGTCATCAACCGTGTAGTTGGCGGCAATGCGCTTGTCGGTCGCCGGATCAAACCCCACAACGTCAATGCCGTTGAGGATACCCTGCAGAGCGTACGAACGCTCGCGCAGCACGCCGTCCAGGCCCTCGCCAAACTCGGGCGTCTGGATCTCGCCCGCATAGGTGGGGCTCACCGTGGTGATGGCATCGGCATAGTGCAGCGCGCCCAGCATATAGTTAATGCTGCAGGCGTCACAGCGCAGCTGCGTGGCGGCTGCCGGAATATGCGCCATACCCAGTATGTCTTCCATCACGGTGTCGCTAAACTGACCCTGGAACGCCACATTGTGGATCGAGAACACGGTCTTGACGCGGTCGTACAGCGGCAGGCCTTGGTAGAACTCTCGCAAGAACACGGGTGCCAGCGCCGTCTGCCAGTCGTTGCAGTGCAGGATGTCGCACTCAAAGCCTTCGGGCAGGTGCTGCAGGCTCTCGGTGATGGCCTTGGAGAAAAACGCGAAGCGCTCGCCGTCGTCAAAGAAGCCGTAGGGATAGTCGCGCGCAAAGTAGTGCTCGTTGTCCACGAACATATAGGTGACGCCGTCGTGCTCGAGCTTCTCCAACCCGCAGTACTCGTTGCGCCAGCTCAGGCTCACGTAAAAGTCGGCAAAGTGCTCCATCTGCGCCTTGTACTCGTCCTTGATGGTGGCGTACTTGGGCACCATCACAATGACTTCGGCGCCAGCGCGCACGAGTGCCGCAGGCAGCGAGCCCGCCACGTCACCCAAGCCACCGGTCTTAACAAACGGCGCGCACTCTGCCGAGGCAAACACGATCTGCATCTTTTTGCTGGTTTGTGCCATTTTGTCTCCCATGTTGCAATTCGAGAATAGTCGCCTGGCGCTAACCGGGCGACTATTCTACAAGTTACGTGCGATTATGTGGTGCCAACGTTAACGAGCGATGGTGGTATCGGAAGTTAACGGAGCCTTGCCCAGCACCAGGATGTTCTCGGGCGTACCGCGAAGCTCGGTGTTGGTGGGAACCACGTTGTTCTTGTCCAAGATGGCGTTCTCAACACGGGCGCCGCTCTTGATGATGCAGCTCTGGTTGATGATCGAGTTGGTCACCGAGGCGCCTTCCTCGATCACAACGCCGCGCGACAGGATCGAGTTGCGCACGGTGCCCTTGATGATGCAGCCGGCCGAGATGATCGAGTTGCAGGCGTGGCTGCCGGTCGCGTAACGCGAAGGCGGCACGTCGTGGGCCTTGGTCAGGATCGGGCGCTCGGGGTCAAAGAGCTGATCGGCCACGGTCTGGTCGAGCAGGGCCATGCTGCGACGATACAGCGACTTCTCGCTAAACACGCCCACGACCTCGCCCTTGTACTTGTAGCTGCACACGTCGATGTTGCCAAAGTCGCCCTGGAGTGCCTCGAGCAGGTCCAGATAGTCGGCGGCCTGGTAGTGGTCGATGATCTGGAGCAGTGTCTCGCGGTTGACGATGCAGCAGTCCATAGAGGCGTTGTCGCCGTACGCGACGCCGGCGCTCACGCCCGTCAGGCGGCCGTTCTCGTTGATATCGAGCTTGGTCTCGTCTTCGACGTTGTGCGTGGCCTTGCAGTACACCACGGTCATCTGGGCACCGGATTTCTCGTGCGCCTCGATGATGGTGTTGAGGTCCATGTTAAAGATGACGTTGGTGCCCATCATCACAACATAGGGCTTGTCCGAGCGCTGGAACAGCGTCTTGTTGGAGATGATGTCGCGGAGCAAGAAGCGCATGCCGCCCTTGGTGGTGCCATACGCGTTGCCGGGCACCATGAACAGGCCGCCATTCTTGCGGTCCAGGCCCCAGTCCTTGCCCGAGCCCACGTGGTCGATCAGCGAGCGGTAGTTGCCCGGCATGACAACGCCGACGGTCTTAATGCCGGCATTCATCATGTTGGACAGCGGAAAGTCGATCAGGCGGTAGCGGCCCAAAAACGGAACGGACGCGATGGGGCGATCCTTGAGCAGCACGCTGCCGTAGGTCGAAGAGTAGTTAGCGGTGATATAGCCGATGGCCTTGCGATTGATCATCGGATTATTCCCCCTTCCCGACAACGACGTCATTTCCAACGACGGCCGTATCCTTGGTGGTATCGACAGAGCCGAGCTTCACGCCCTCTTCGACCGTGGAGTTCTCGCCCAAAATAGCGCGGCAAATGTGCGCGCCGCTCTTAACATGCGCACCCGGCAGCAGCACGGAGTCCTCGACCACGGCGCGCTCCTCGATGATGACATCGGTCGAAAGGATCGAGTGGCGAGCGGTGCCGTAGATCTTGCAACCATTGGAGACCAGGCAGTCGTCCAGGCGACCGTCCGGGCCAATGTAGTGCGGCGGACGCGTGGTGATGTTGGACATGATGGGGAAGCTCTTGTCAAACAGATCGAACTCGGGGTTGTTGCCCAGCAGGTCCATCGAGGTCTCGTGGAAGCTGGCGATGGTGCCAACATCCTTCCAAAAGCCGTGGAACTCGTAGCTGTACAGGCGCTTGTCCTCGCCGAGCAGCTTGGGGATGATGTCCTTGCCAAAGTCATGGCTCGAGCGCTGGTCCAGAGCGTCCTCCTCGAGCGCCTTGACCAACACGTCGGCCGAGAAGATGTAGATGCCCATGGACGCGAGGTTCGAATCGGGCTTCTCGGGCTTCTCCGTGAACTTGGTGATGCGGCCGTCCTCGGGGTCGGTGGTCAGGATGCCAAAACGGCTGGCCTCCTCCCACGGCACGGGCATAACGCTCACCGTGAGGTCGGCGTTGTTCTCAATGTGCGTCTTGAGCATCTTGCGGTAGTCCATGCGATACAGATGATCGCCCGAAAGAATCAGGACGTACTTGGGGTCGTTGGACTTGATGTAGTCGAGGTTCTGCGTGATGGCGTCGGCCGTGCCCGCATACCATGCGCCACCGGTTTGCGTCTCGTACGGCGGCAGGATCGACACGCCACCGTCGCGGCTGTCCAGATCCCACGCCTCGCCAGAGCCCACATAGGCATGCAGCAGGTAGGGGCGATACTGCGTCAGAACGCCCACCGTGTCGATGCCCGAATTGGAGCAGTTGGACAGCGAAAAGTCGATAATGCGGAACTTGCCACCAAAGCTAACCGCCGGTTTAGCGATCTTTTGGGTGAGTGCCCCCAATCGGCTTCCTTGTCCTCCTGCGAGGAGCATCGCGATGCATTCTTTCTTACTCATCGAATTCTCCTTCTGTCATCGATGTTCCTAAACCCATTAGCGACGGGCGCGGCGCTCGGTCGCGCCCGTCGAGTAATGCCGTGCGGCAAAGGGAACTCGCGGCCTTTAAGCGTGCCAGATCTCGTCGCGGTACTCGCGAATGGTGCGGTCGCTCGAGAACCAGCCGCTCGAGGCGGTGTTGAGCAGGGCCTTGCGGTTCCAGGTCTCCTGGTCGCCATAGCTGCCCGTGAGCTTCTCCCATGCATCCACGTAGCTGCGGAAGTCTGCCATAACCAGGTCGGGGTCGTTGTTGTTCATAAGCTCGTTGTAGATGCTCTCAAAGTTGCCCGAAAGGCCGGCAAACGTGTTGTCCTTGAGCTCATCCATCACGCGGCCCAGACGTTCGCGATCATTGTTGAGCGTATCCCACGCAAAGTAGCTGTTCGATGCCCAGAGCTGCTCGACCTCGGGAGCGGTCAGGCCAAAGATCGCCTCGTTCTCGCGGCCGGCCAAATCGGCGATTTCGATGTTGGCTCCGTCGAGGGTGCCCAGCGTAATGGCGCCGTTCATCATGAGCTTCATGTTGGACGTGCCCGAGGCCTCCTTGCCAGCTGTGGAAATCTGCTCCGAAATCTCGGCGGCGGGGTAGATGAGCTGGGCGTTGCTCACGCGGAAGTTGGGGATAAAGCAGACCTTCATGACCTCGTTGACGCGCGGGTCGTTGTTGATAACCTCGGCCACCGAGTTAATGAGGCGGATGGTCTCCTTGGCAAAGGTGTAGCTCGAGGCAGCCTTGCCGCTAAAGATAAAGGTCGTCGGTGTCACGTGGAAGTTGGGATTGGCGATGCGACGGTTGTAGATGTCCATCACCTTCATGATGTTCATGAGCTGGCGCTTGTAGGCATGAAAACGCTTTACCTGAACATCGAAGACGGTGTTGGGGTCAATGACCAGACCGGTCTCGGCCTTAACGTAGGCGGCAAGACGCTCCTTGTTGGCGCGCTTGGAGGCACCCACGGCCTTCAGGAACTCGGTGTCGTCCTTAAACTCATTGAGTTTCTCCAGCTCAAAGGCGTCCTTAAGCCAGCCGTCGCCAATGGCCTCGGTCACGAGCTTGGCGTAGGTGGGGTTGGCCTCGGCAAAGAAGCGACGGTGCGAGATGCCGTTGGTCTTGTTGTTGAACTTCTCGGGCGTTAAGGCATAGAAGTCCTTGAGCACATTGTTCTTGATGATATCGGAGTGAATCTTGGCCACGCCGTTGACGCTGTGGCTGCAGATCACGGACAGGTTGGCCATGCGAACCTCGCCGTCCCATAGGATGGCGGTCTGGCGCAGACGCTCCTGCCAGCCCTCCTGCGTGGTGTCGAACGACTCATGCCAACGACGGCTGATCTCGTCGATGATCTGGTACACACGGGGGAGGAGCTTGGAGAACGTGCCGATGGGCCATTTCTCCAGGGCCTCGGGCAGGATGGTGTGGTTGGTGTAGCTCACGACCTGCGTCACGATGTTCCAGGCGTCATCCCACTCGAGCTTCTTCTCGTCGATGAGGATGCGCATGAGCTCGGGGCCGCACATGGCGGGGTGCGTATCGTTGGTGTGGATGGCCACAAACTGCGGCAGCAGCTCCCAGTTCGCGCCGTGCTCCTTCTCAAAGGTGTCGAGCAGGCTATAGATACCGGCCGAGACAAACAGGTATTCCTGCTTCAGACGCAGCAGACGGCCGTGCTCGCCGGCGTCGTTGGGGTAGAGGATGGCGCTGATGGCCTCGGCCTCGGCGCGCTCGGCGTCGGCCAGGGCGTAGTCGCCGCGGTTGAAGGCCTCCAAATCGAAGTGCTCTTCGACCGGCTCAGCGGCCCAGACGCGCAGCTTGTTGACGGTCTCGCCGGCATAGCCCACCACGGGGATGTCGTAAGGGACGGCCAGGATGTCCTGCGTGTCCACGGTTCGATAGAACGTGCGGCCGTTCTCCTCAAAGCCCTCGACGCGGCCACCAAACTTAATGGTCACGGCCTTGTCCTGACGACGGACCTCCCAGGGATAGCCGTTGGTGAGCCACTCGTCGGTGGTTTCGACCTGGCTGCCGTTGACGATCTCCTGTTTAAACAGGCCGTAGCGGTAGCGCATGCCGTTGCCGTAGCCGGCAATGCCCTCGGCTGCCATGGAATCCAGGAAGCATGCGGCCAGACGACCCAGGCCACCGTTGCCCAGCGCCGGATCGGGCTCCTGGCTCTCGATGACGGACAGGTCAAGGCCCATATCGTCGAGCGCCTCGGCGACCATGTCGCGCACGCCAAAGTTGAGCAGGTAGTTGTCGAGCAGGCGGCCGATCAAAAACTCGATCGAGAAGTAGTACACGCGCTTCTTGCCCTCGGCGGTGGCGCGGGCGTCGCTCTTGGTGGCAACGGTGCGGGCCTTCTCGGCCACGAGCTTGGCCAGGGCGTTAAAGCGATCCAGATCGCTGGCTGCCTCGACGCTCTTGCCGCTAATGCTCATGACGGCATCGCGATAGAGCTCGGTAAACTCCTGCTTGTTGTCGAAGATCTTATTCATACGTTCCTTTCCCCCGGGGATGTTTCTCCCGGAACGGTTGTGACTTGTATCCTACGCCCCGCTAGGGCGGGTAATTACAGCTGTAACGGCTTTGTTACGCATCCTTAGGTGATGACTTAACAGAAGCAGACTTGGCTTTGGTAGCGGCCTTTTTGGCAGCCGGCTTCTTGGTCGCGGTAGCCTTGGCAGCGGGCTTTGCTGCGGCCTTAGCCTTGGCCTTGGTCGTCGTAGCCTTCGCCTTGGCCGGAGCCTTCTTGGCGGCCGCTGGCTTGGGCTTTACCGAGGACGCACGCTTGCGGGTCGCCTTCTTGGGCTCCTCGACCACGGGCGGCTTATAGCTGCTGGGGCCGCGACGCTTAAGCACCACGCCTGCCAGGCTGGGCACCTTAATCTCGATGGAGTCCATCTGCCCGTTCCAGGGATAGGGCTCGCTCGAGCAGGTGTAGGGCTCCTCGCCAGCATAGCCGCTGCCGCCAAACTCGGGACGGTCGGAGTCAAAGATGACCTCCCAGTCGCCCTCACGCGGCACGCCCACACGGAAGCTCTCGTAGGCCGCCGGGTCAAAGTTGATCAGGATCACGAGGTCGTCATCGACGTTCTCGCCCTGACGCACAAAGCTCACGATGGACTGCTTGGAGTTGTCCGCGTCGATCCAGGTAAAGCCGTCGTCGTTGTAGCCGCGCTCGTACAGGGCGGGCTCGGCGGTATACAGGTGGTTGAGCGCCTTAATGAACGCCTGATGGTGTGCATGGGTCTCATACTGCTCGGTCAAGAACCACTGAATAGATTCGTAGTAGCGCCACTCGATAAACTGGCCGATCTCGTTGCCCATAAAGTTGAGCTTGGCACCGGGGTGCGTCATCTGGTAGAAGGCGAGCGTGCGCAGGCCGGCAAACTGGCGCCACCAGTCACCCGGCATGCGGCCGATGAGCGAGCACTTGCCGTGCACGACCTCGTCATGGCTCAGCGGGCAGATAAAGTTCTCGGTAAAGGCGTACATGATGGAGAACGTGAGCAAGCCATGGTTGCCGGGGCGCCACGGAAAATCGGTCTGCATGTAGTGCAGGGTGTCGTTCATCCAGCCCATGTCCCACTTGTAGTGGAAGCCCAGGCCGCCGTCCTGCGGCGGATAGGTCACCAGCGGCCACGCGGTGGACTCCTCGGCCATCATCATCACGTCGGGGTAGTGCGCCTCAACAGCGCAGTTGACCTGACGGATAAACGCGCTGGCGTCCAGGTCCTCCTCGGTACCGTACTTGTTGAACTTCTTTTGGCCAGGATCGTCAATGCCAAAGTTGAGGTACAGCATGCTGGACACGCCGTCCATGCGAATGCCGTCCACATGGAAGTTCTCGATCCAGTACAGCACGTTGGAGACCAAGAAGGAGCGGACCTCGCCGCGGGCGAAGTCAAACTTGTGCGTGCCCCAGTTGGGGTGAATCTCGTGCTCAAACAGCATGTGGCCGTTAAAGGTGGCAAGGCCGTGGGAGTCGGCGCAAAAACCGCCGGGCACCCAGTCCATGATCACGCCGATGCCCGCCTCGTGGCACGCATCGATAAAGTGCATGAGCTGCTGCGGGTTGCCGTAGCGCGACGTGGCGGCAAAGTAGCCGGTCGTCTGGTAGCCCCAGGAGCCATCGAAGGGGTGCTCCATAAGCGGCATGACCTCGATATGCGTGTAGCCCATATCGCGCACGTAGTCCACGAGCTCCACCGACAGGTCGTCGTAAGTGTAAAACTCGCCGCGCTGCGCAGGGAAGGGGTCCATGGGACCGGGGTAGTTGCCGTACTCGTCCGGCTCGCCCTGTGGCTCGTCTCCGTGGCGCTTCCACGAGCCAATATGCACCTCGTAGATGTTGAGCGGCTGCGACATGTGGTTGTGGCCGGCGCGGCGCTTGAGCCACGCGGCGTCGTTCCACTGGTAGCCATCGAGGGTCCACAGCACGCTCGCCGTTCCCGGAGGGCACTCGGCCTTAAAGGCGTACGGATCGGCCTTGTAGAGCTTTTCGCCCTCGTTGGTCTCGATGAGGTATTTATAGAGCTGGCCCTGCTCGGCGCCAGGAATAAAGCCTTCCCAGATAGCGCTCGTGTGTACGGGCACCAGCGGGTTGGCTTGTTCGTCCCAATTGTTGAATTCACCGATAACGTGGACGCTCTTAACGTCGGGCGCCCAAACGCAAAAACGCCAGCCGCGCGTGCGCTGCTGCGTGTCGGGATGCGCGCCCATCTTTTCCCAGCTGCGCTCCCACATTCCAATGCCAAACAGATAGACATCGTCCTTGGTGAGCTCCGGTGCGTGCGGGGCGGCTTTACGGGTAGCGGGCTTTTTGGTTGCTGGCTTTAGCTTTGTATCGCTCACGTTTGATCCCATCATGACGCGGCAGCGTGTTGCCTTGGTGACTAGATGCGAAAGGTCCAAGGCTGCACGAATCGAAGGGACGGCGATAGCTCTATGAGTCGTCCCACCTCGCGTGCACGGTGGAACTTTCGGCAAAAACCACAATAACACCTGTCCGTTACTTTTATGGACGAAAGTGGATTTACGGTGGCGTTTAATCGGTGAGCGCCATGTTTATGCCACTGACAGAATTGCGATGGTAAAACTCTTGACAGTTTTACCAATTAGGGTTTCAAGATTTGTAGATTTACGTTTGGTAAAACGTTTTTAGCAGGTTGTTTACCATTTGACATTGAAAGGTTTGCGAATGAACCACACAGCCGCCTCTAATGTTGCTTTTATTTTTGATTGCGACGGCACACTGGTAAATAGCACCCCCGTTTGGGGCTATGCGCAGCCCGAGTTATTGCACCGTCACGGCATTGATGTAACGGTTGACGATTTTGCCCAGTTTGAGCATTTGTCGCTCGAGGACGAGTGCCAGGCCTATCACGACACCTGGGGCATTGGCGAAAATGGCGAGGAGCTGTATCACGAGCTGAGTGACATCCTGATCGATGGCTACTCCAAGGTGCCGCCGCGCGAGGGGCTCCTCGCGTTTCTGGAGCAGGCGAAGTCGGCCGGCATTGCTATGTGCGTGGCCACGTCCACGCCGGCCGAGCTGGTGCAGTCCGCACTCGCGGGTGCGGGGCTCGACGCCTATATGGAGTTTATTACCACGACGGGCGAGGCGGGCCGCTCCAAGCAGTTCCCCGATGTGTACGAGCTGGCGCTGCGCCGCCTTGAGGAGCGCCACGGTCACCAGTTTGAGCGCGCGTGGGTGTTTGAGGACGCCGTCTTTGGCCTTAAGAGCTCTGGCACTGCAGGCTTTAAGCGCGTGGGCATTTATGACCCGCACGGCCGTATGGAGCGCGACGAGGTTCGCGACAACTGCGATATCTTTATCGATAGCTATGAGGACCTGGATCGAGCCCGTGTGCTTGCGTTTAAGGGCTAGGCGAGGGCCGTGGCTTGCAAAGTATTAGTTGTTTGCGGCTCACCGGTGGTGGCGAGCGCGGATCTGTTGCGTCGACTAGCGGGGGAGTGCGACCACGTTGTCGCCGTGGACCGCGGGCTCGACGCGCTGCTAGGCGCTGGCCTGGGTTGCGACGTGTATGTAGGAGATGCCGACACGGTGAGCGACACCGGTCGCGCGTTGGTCGATACCGCCGAGGCCTTTGAGGTAGAGGGTCACGACCCCTACAAGGACTATACCGATCTAGCGTTGGCACTCGATTCGGTCCGACGTCGCTGGCCGGGCGCCGAGGTGGTTGCGACCTGCGCCACCGGCGGTCGCCCGGACATGGCCCTGTCTGTGTTAGGGCTACTGGCAGGCTATGCGGACGCCCCCGTCTGGATCGAAGAAGACGAAGTGACGGCCAGAATCCTGCACCAGGACGAGACCTGGACCATCGAGGGTGCCGAGGGCAAAACCTTCTCCATCATTTCCGTAGCCCCTGGGACAGTAGTAAGCGAACACGGCCTAGAGTGGGAACTGGACCACAGCCCTCTAGGCCTGTTAGCTGACACGGGCATCTCTAATGTCGTAAGGAAAACGGCCAAGATCCAAGTCCACCAAGGCATCGCGATCGCCTTCCTCTACAAGTGAGGCATCGCCGCGTGAGGGTTTTATCGGGACGGTGGGTTAATTGACTGATTTTGACGAAGTCAAAATCAGTCAATTCAGCCCCGTCCCAGGAAAACCCGTAAGAAAAAGTTTCAACAAAAATCTCTTGCATCAAGCAAAACATTCCCCTATAGTATCTCCTCGTCACGGGGGCGTAGCTCAGCTGGGAGAGCGCTTGACTGGCAGTCAAGAGGTCAGGGGTTCGATCCCCCTCGTCTCCACCATCGTGAATGCAAAGGCCTTCGGAAAACCGAAGGCCTATTTTTCATACGTGTCCACACTACAAACCAAAGTGACGCTCGCATCAACCTGTAAAAAGTTGCGCAATTACCTCCCCGTTTTGTACAAAGTTTGTTAGCCAAACATAATAGTTTGAGCAATTCACGCCGCCAGTAATACATCTCAGGCAGTGCTCACCAACCCATACACCCCTATAAACCTGCGGCAATGTGTGCAAGGCGGCACAATATCCCCCATAACCACGGCAAGTAACCAATATGTTGCTCAACATACCCCAAAACGTATGGGCTACCTGCTGTGCTAGGATAACTAAGGTTACATGGGTTCAACTGTGCTCACGGCTCCAGCAAGCCGCAAAGCGCAGGGTCGATCAGCATCCGGCCGTAACGGCGGTGCCAGAATAAACCACGAGCTCCAATAGTCGTCATGCGTTTCGCATCGAAATGCTTTGTTTTTGTCTACGGGCAAGCTGTTCTTTCGATTCGAGATTCCATGACTCATCGCATCAGTCCTACAGCTGTTTGCGTGCGATCCAGTTTTTGTTCCCGCTTGACTGGATCGCACGCAGCCAGCTGGGGTCGCGGTCATTTTGCGATACACGTCCGCGTCTCTAGCAACTGCACTTATACATACCGTTCACGGTGGGGCAGAGCCACGCGCTTGTCTAACTGGGCTCAGGGTTTGAATATGGAGCGCCTTCGCGCACAAGCGCTCTGGCGAAGCCATACCTAAACCCCGTGAGCCACACGTAAGACAGCAAGGGGGTGGTGCTCGTGTGGTATGTGATTCAGGTCATTAACGGTCGCGAAGACGTAATTCGCGAGCGCATCGAGCGCGTGGTGCCTGCGGGCGCCATGCAGGAGCTCTTTTATCCCCAATTTCAAACCGAGATCAAGGTACACGGCGAATGGGTCAATACGACCAAGCCGCTCTTTCCCGGTTATCTTATCTGCGATACGGCAGATCCCTGCATCGTGCAACAATATCTGCTGCGCATGGACGACTTTGCCCGGGTGCTATCCCAGGACGGTCAGTTTGTGCCGCTGGCAAAAGAAGAGGTTCAGCTTATTGGCAGCTTTACTCATGCGGGAGACCGCGTAGTGCCCATGAGCGAGGCCTTAAAAGACGGCGACCAGGTCGTAGTGACGGCAGGTCCGCTGCTGGGCCACGAAGGCCTTATCAAAACCATTAACAGACGCAAGAGCACTGCTTATTTGGAGCTCGACCTGTGCGGTCGACGCGTAACTACGCGCGTTGGCCTTGCCCTGCTTTCGGCCGAGCAGCGCGCAATGCGAAACCTTAAAAAGGCGATCGCCTAAGTACGGGCGACTGTTTAACGGGACAGGGAGGATCCCCGGGGGCGGGGACGTAGGTTTGAAGGAAATTGTGCAAGAAAACAAAATGGGGGATGCAGCAGTTATTGCTCTAACAAATGAGAATAGGCGCGAGGCCGCTAAGCTCCATAATGTGGGAAAACACGAACCGAAGTTAACCGAGAACGGTATTCCGGCGGATGTGTTGGAGAAGTTACTGCCCGGTAATGACATTGTTGAATTGGAAAAGCCTGTCGTTAATGGTGGACTGTTCTATCGCTTTATTAAGCGATCCTTTGATGTTGTTTCCTGTGGTTGTGCCTTGATTGTTCTCGCCATCCCCATGGCAGTCATTGCGGTCAAGATTAAATCCGAATCCGAGGGCCCCGTTATTTATGCCCAGCGCCGCGTTGGCAAAGACGGCAAGGTTTTTAACATCTATAAATTCCGCAGCATGTATACCGATGCGGAGTCTCGGGGCGCTCAGTGGGCACAGGATGAAGACCCACGAGTAACGCCGTTTGGCAAGATCATGCGTAAAACGCGTCTGGACGAGATTCCGCAGTTCTGGAATGTCTTTAAGGGCGATATGAGTCTTATAGGCCCGCGCCCCGAGCGTCCTGCGTTCTGTGAGGAGTTCGAGAAACGTATCCACGGCTGGCATTACCGCACCATGGTGCGCCCGGGCATTTCTGGCCTTGCCCAGGTTACAGGCGGTTATGACCTGCTTCCAAGCGAAAAGGTACTGTTCGATCTGCAGTACATAAAAGCAAGAAACATCAAGATGGACGTAGTGATCATGCTCAAAACGCTTGGCGTTGTGAGCACTGGCGACGGTGCGCGCTAATGAAGATACTTGTTGTCTGTCAGCACTATTGGCCGGAGCCCTTTAACACTTCGGATGTATGCGAGGAGCTTGTTGATAGAGGCCATAGCGTCTCTGTTATCACCGGTCTTCCGAACACCGGAATGCCCAACTCGGACATTCCAGAAGAGTATAAAAGTGGACATAAGCGGATTGAGCACCATAATGGCGTGACCATTTATCGTGCCAACTTGCAACCTAGAAAAACTGGTGCGCTCAATCGCGTAAAGAACTATATCTCTTTCTGGCATAACGCAAATCGGCTTGCTCGAACGCTAAATGAAGAATTTGATGTTGTCCTTGGGTATCAGTTTTCACCCGTTATGCAGGTGGATCCCGGTCTTGTCTATGCTCGCAAGCATCATAAAAAGATGCTGTTGTATTGCTTTGATTTGTGGCCCGTGAGTCTTACGGCTGGTGGTTTTTCAGAATCCTCGTTGCCTTACAAATGGATGGAAGCTGTCTCGAAAAGGATTTATAGGCAGTCTGATCGTATCGCCGTTACCTCACCTTTGTTTGACGAATACTTTTCAAAAAGACTTGGAATTAATCGTGAGCCCTCGGCATACCTACCGCAATACGCTGACGACGCCTTTTCCAGCTGTGCTAAGTGCTCCTGCGAAGGCTACGACTCATCGAAAATCAATCTAACGTTTGCCGGCAATGTGGGACAAGCGCAGTCCGTTATAACCATTGTCGAAGCCGCCAGCATTACTCAGAAAGATCAGGACCTCGTTTTTCATATTGTTGGGTCTGGGTCACGCTTGGAGCAATGTAAATCGAGGGCTTCGGAACTAGGCCTAGATAACATTGTGTTCCACGGCCGCAAGCCAATTGAGGAAATGCCCAAGTATTACGGTGCTTCTGATGCAATGATTGTTACGTTTGAAGACAGCCCCATGGCCACGTACACCCTTCCTCGAAAAGTAACAACTTATATGGCCGCTGGAAAACCAATTTTGGCCGCGCTTTCAGGTGAAACCAAACGTGTAATCGATGAGGCAAATTGCGGATTCTGCTGCGATATCGAAGATGCCGAAGGCCTTGCACGAATTGCCTCGCAATTTGCTGGACTTTCCGACACAGAGCAGCTTGGTAATAACGCAAAAGCTTATTACGAGCGCTATTTCACAAAGAAGTTGTTTTTCGACAGGCTCGAGGCTCTTCTTGCGGAACTAATGGAGGAATAATATGACAAACACCACTGCTTTCAAAGACAAGACCCTGATGATCACGGGCGGCACCGGCTCGTTCGGCAACACCGTTCTCAAGCACTTCATGAACACAGACCTGGCCGAGATCCGCATCTTCTCGCGCGACGAGAAGAAGCAGGACGACATGCGCCACCGCCTGCAGGAGAAGTCCCCGGAGCTCGCGTCCAAGGTGCGCTTCTTCATCGGCGACGTCCGCAACGCCCAGAGCGTGCGCGACGCCATGCACGGCGTGGACTACATCTTCCACGCCGCCGCCCTGAAGCAGGTGCCCTCCTGCGAGTTCTTCCCCATGGAGGCCGTGCGCACCAACGTCATCGGCACGGACAACGTGCTCCACGCCGCCATCGACGAGGGCGTGGACCGCGTAGTGTGCCTTTCCACCGACAAGGCCGCATACCCCATCAACGCCATGGGCAAGTCCAAGGCCATGATGGAGTCCATCATCTACGCCAACGCCCGCAACGGCGCCGGCCGCACCACCATCTGCTGCACCCGCTACGGCAACGTCATGTGCTCGCGCGGCAGCGTCATCCCGCTTTTCATCGACCGCATCCGGAAAGGCGAGCCGCTCACGGTCACCGACCCCAACATGACCCGCTTCCTCATGAACCTGGACGAGGCCGTGGACCTGGTGCAGTTCGCGTTCGAGCACGCCAACCCCGGCGACCTGTTCATCCAGAAGGCGCCGGCCTCCACGATCGGCGACCTCGCCGAGGCCGTGCAGGAGGTCTTCGGCCGCGTGGGCACCCAGGTGATCGGCACCCGCCACGGCGAGAAGCTCTTCGAGACCCTCATGACCCGCGAGGAGCGGCTGAGGTCCGAGGACATGGGCGGCTACTACCGCGTGGCCTGCGACTCGCGCGACCTGAACTACGACAAGTTCGTCGTCGACGGCGAGGTCGAGACCCAGGCCGACGAGTCCTACACCTCCCACAACACCGAGAGGCTCGACGTGGAGGGCACCATCGCCAAGATCAAGACCGCCGAGTACGTGCAGCTGGCGCTCGAGGGCCGCGAGCACGAGGCGGTGCAGTAGGGTGCGCGTCCTCGTCACAGGCGCCAGGGGCTTCGTCGGGAGGAACCTCTGCTGCGCGCTGAAGAACATAAGGGACGGCAAGGACCGCCGAACCAAATACCAGTCACTCCTTCCCCTCGAGGTCATGGAGTACGACCTCGACTCGGCGCCCGCCGAGCTGGAGGACTACTGCTCCCGCGCCGACTTCGTCTTCAACCTGGCCGGCGTCAACCGCCCCAAGGACCGGGCGGAGTTCATGGAGGGCAACTTCGGGTTCGCCTCCACGCTGCTGGAGACCCTCGAGCGCCACGGGAACACGTGCCCCGTCATGCTCTCCAGCTCCGCGCAGGCGAGCCTGTCGGGCCGCTTCGAGGGCTCCGTATACGGCGAGTCCAAGCTCGCGGGGGAGGGCCTGTTCCGCGAGTACTCGGAGCGTACCGGCGCGCCCGTGCTCATCTACCGCTTCCCCAACCTCTACGGCAAGTGGTGCTGCCCGCGCTACAACTCCGCCGTGGCGACCTTCTGCGACGCCATCGCCAACGGCCGCCCCTACACCGTCAGCGACCCCTCCGTCGAGCTTGAGCTCCTCTACATCGACGACCTGGTCGACGAGATGCTGGGCGCCCTGCTGGGGCGGGAGCATCGCTGCGGCTACGACGGGCTCGAGCGCGTGGAGGGCGAGGAGTTCTGCTACGTCCCCGGTACCGACGTGAAGTCCCTGGGCGAGATCGTCTACCTGCTGGGCAGCTTCCGCGACAGCCGCGAGACGCTCTCGGTGCCCGACCTTTCCGAGGGCTCCTTCTCCAAGAAGCTCTGGAGCACGTTCCTGTCCTACTACGAGCCGGGCAACTTCGCCTATAGCCTCAGGCCTAACATGGACTCGCGCGGCTCGTTCACGGAGTTCCTGCGCACGCCTGAGCGCGGGCAGGTCTCTATCAACGTGTCCAGGCCCGGCATCACCAAGGGAAACCACTGGCACATGAGCAAGTGGGAGAGGTTCCTGGTGGTCTCCGGCACCGCCTCCATCAAGCTGAGGAAGGTGGGGGAGGACGCCGAGGGCAACCCGTTCCCCGTCGACGAGTACGTGGTCTCGGGTTCCGACATGCGCGTGGTCGAGATGATCCCCGGCTACACGCACTCCATCACCAACCTATCCGACACCGAGGACCTCGTGACGGTCATGTGGGCCAACGAGCCCTTTGACCCCGAGAGCCCCGACACCTACTACGAGGAGGTCTAGTGGGGAAGAAATCGTCTCTCATCAAATGTGAACTGGATAAAGGCACGTACCTGTCCTTCATCCAGTCGAACATCGCGAGAATGTCCAACTATTCCTGTGCGATTAAGGGCTCTTGCTGCGCCTTCCTCCTCGCTCAGCTCGCCTTGTTCCAGCAGTCTTCCCTGAATGAGAAGAGCTATCCCCTGTGCCTCCTCTTGCAGGCGGTAAGCTCTTTCGCCTTCTCCCTCTTCGATGGTAAATATCTTCAGCTGGAACGGCAGTATAGGGTTTTGTATCGAGAGGTTGTTAACGCTGGCCGCGAATTCAGCGCCGACATGGTGTTGCCTGCTCCGCGCATATGCGAAGAGACGCGAAAGAGGGACGTCTACTTCAGTTGGTCCGTCCTGGGCTTCTACTTAATTCTGTCGTGCATTTCCGTGGCGACATCGATGCTCGTTCTTCTGGGCTAGGGGGTCCATATGGCAGGTAGGAAGATTTTCGTTTCCTATAAATACGCCGACGACAACGTCGAGAACCTAAATAACAGCCCATGGTGTAACTCGACCGTCAGGGATTATGTCGACCTGCTCGAGGGTTACCTCGACAGCACCGACCATATATACAAGGGAGAGTCCGACGGCGAAGACTTGTCGACATACTCAGAGGAGACGATCCGGGAAAAGCTCAGGGACCGCATCTACGACAGCACCCTCACCATCGTCATGATCTCCCCGAAGATGAAAGATGCGCTGAAGGACGAGCACAGCCAGTGGATTCCCTGGGAAGTTTCCTTCTCTCTCAAGGAGACATCTAGGCGGAATTCCTCCGGGCAGTCTGTCGTGAGCAGAACCAATGCGATGCTCGCGATTGTCATTCCGGACAGTACTGGAGCCTACGGCTATTATCTCGAGAGCAGGTTTTGCTGCAGTAACGGCTGCATCATGCACAAGACGGGCCAGTTGTTTGAAATCATCAGGCGAAATAAGTTCAACAAGAAGGTACCTGATTCAAGGTCATGCATAAGCGGCGATACAATCTGGTACGGTGAGGCCAGCTATATCGAAGCCGTCAAGTGGGCCGATTTCACCGCAGATCCTGAAAAATATATTAGTGCTGCTTACGACAGAAGGGATCGCATCGATTCCTTCGACATCCACAAAACCTTCTAACCGATAGGGAAACCCATGCTAAATAAAGAAGGCGTCAAAACTGTGAATTTCAAAGACGACGGCCGCCTGAAGCTGCTGATCATCGTGGGCACCCGCCCCGAGGTCATCCGACTGTCCGAGGTCATCAAGAAGTGCCGCCGCCACTTCGACTGCCTGCTGGCGCACACCGGGCAGAACTACGACTACACGCTCAACGGCATCTTCTTCCGCGACCTGGAGCTCGCCGACCCCGACGTCTACCTGGACGCCGTGGGCGCCGACCTGGGCGAGACCGTGGGCAACATCATCGCGGCCTCGTACAAGCTGATGGTGCAGGTCCAGCCCGACGCCCTGCTCATCCTGGGTGACACCAACAGCTGCCTGTCCGCCATCGCGGCCAAGCGCCTGCACATCCCCATCTTCCACATGGAGGCGGGCAACCGCTGCAAGGACGAGTGCCTGCCCGAGGAGACCAACCGCCGCATCGTCGACGTGATCTCCGACGTCAACCTGGCTTACTCCGAGCATGCACGCCGCTACCTCAAGGACACCGGCTGCGCCCCGGAGCGCACCTACGTCACCGGCTCTCCCATGGCCGAGGTCCTGCGCGCGAACCTTGACAAGATCGAAGCTTCGAATGTTCTCTCCGAGCTCGGCTTGGAGCCCAGGCGCTACATGCTGCTTTCGGCCCACCGCGAGGAGAACATCGACACAGAGGCGAACTTCACGAGCCTGTTCACCGCGATCAACGCGCTCGCGGAGAAATACGACATGCCGATCCTGTACTCCTGCCACCCGCGCTCCCGCAAGCGCCTGGAGGCCACCGGCTTCCAGCTCGACCCGCGCGTGCGCATGCACGAGCCCATGGGCTTCCACGACTACAACTGCCTGCAGATGAACGCCTTCGCGGTGGTGTCCGACTCCGGCACCCTGCCCGAGGAGTCCAGCTTCTTCGCGTCTATCGGCCGCCCGTTCCCGGCGGTGTGCATCCGTACCTCTACCGAGCGCCCCGAGGCCCTGGATAAGGCCTGCTTCACGCTGGCCGGCATCAGCGAGCGCGGCCTGCTCCAGGCTGTCCACACCGCCGTCGAGCTCGACGCGGAGGGGTCCCTGCCCGAGGCGCCCGTTCCCGACTACGCTGACGAGTCCGTGTCCACCAAGGTGGTCAAGATCATCCAGAGCTACACCGGCGTGGTTGACAAGATGGTGTGGAGGAAGAGTCTTTAACATGAAGATAGCTTTCGTTTGCCCTACGCCCCCTCCTTACGGAGGTATTACCAACTGGTCTAAAATGCTCATCGCTTACTTGGAGAATGCGAGTAAGGATCAGATTTATGTGATTAATACTTCGCCAAAATCTCGTACAGCTGACGGAAGAACTTTGTTTGACAGGATTTTTGGCGGCTTGGCTGTTGCGATTAGGGCTTCTCGTGAGTTTAAGAGTCTTCTGAAAAGGGATTCACCGGATATTGTTCATGTAACAACATCCGGTGGCCTTGGGTTGTTTCGAGATGTTTTAGTGCTGGAAATTGCACGTAGGGCTAAAATCCCCGCCGTCTATCATGTTCATTATGGAAAAATTCCTCAAACACTTGCCTCTGGCGGTTTTGAGGCATCTTTGCTCAGGGCATCACTCAGGCTGTGCACTACTGCTATTGCAATCGATCGGGCGACGGAGTCATCTATTCGTGATACTGGTCTTTGTGAAGTTGTATATATCGGGAATCCTGTCGATGTTTACAAATTGAAGGACGTTTGCCGCAAGACTAGGGGTGAAAGTAAAAATACAGTCATATTTCTGGGCTGGGTTGTTGAAACAAAAGGGATTCGTGAGCTAATGGATGCCTGGGATTCAGTTTCTACGGCATTTCCTGATTGGCAATTGACGCTTGTTGGACCCTATGATTCCAATCGAATTGACGCATTGGTTAATAAATCGCGCCACTCTGGTGTGTCCCTCGTTGGCGAACTGTCCCACGATGAAGCGATGGAGCGTCTTTGCAAGGCCTCTATTTTGGTCCTTCCTAGCTATTCCGAGGGTTTCCCCAACGTAGTGCTTGAAGCGATGGTGTATGGAAAGGCTGTACTTGCTACATCTGTGGGAGCTCTTCCTGATCTTTTGGGGGATGGAAGGGGCGTCTTAGTTGAACCGAGGTCATCTATTCAGATTTCAGATGGGTTGAAAAAATTAATGAATGATGACGTTCTGCGCACTTCTTTGGGGGAACGTGCCGAACGATTTGTCAAAGAAAATTTCGATATTGCAGTTGTTGCAAATCGCTATAGATTGCTTTGGACTCGTCTGGTATCGGAACGTCACCTTACTGATGAAAAGTAATTGAGGGGAAACGTTTCATGAAAGTGATTGAGGTTGAATCGTCATTCGGACTTGGCGGAGGGCAACGTGTGGTGGAGAGCCTTTCGCTTGGGATGTTCTCAAGAGGTATAGATGTTGGCGTTGTTAGTCTTTTCGACAACCATACCGTTATTACGGACAATATCGAGGCTGCCGGAATTCCCATTAAATATATGGGTAAAAAGCGCGGCTTTGACCTTTCAATGATCGGCAGGCTTGAGAACTACTTTCGGACTGAAAAACCTGATGTAGTCCATACGCACCTGCACACTGCAAAATATGCAATTACAGCTGCCAAAAGAGCGGATGTTCCTGTTGTTGTTCATACAGTACATAATATTGCAAACAAGGAACTTCCTTTTATTGATAGGGTAATTCAGGGGTCATTTTATAAGCATAACGACGCAATCCCCGTTGCGATTAGCCCCATTGTTCAAAGGTCTGTTTCGAGTCTCTACAATTTACCACTTGATGCTATCCCCCTTATCTACAATGGTGTTGATCGCGAACTTCCAAAGAACTGCATAAAGGATCAAAGCCACTTTGAGGTTGTTCATATTGGTCGCTATGAAGAGCAGAAGAATCATGGTTTATTGGTCAGAGGATTTGCTAAGTTTTGTAAGAATGCGCCAGAAGCTCATTTAACTTTACTTGGCGATGGACCTCGATTCAAAGAAATTGAAAACTTAATAGCCGAGTTGCACATGGGCGACCATATCACTCAGCGTGGTAGCGTAGACAATGTTATGGAATATCTTGCAGTCGCCGATATCTTTGTATTGCCGTCGCGGTTTGAAGGTTTGCCTATTTCCCTTATTGAGGCATTTATAGCTGGAGTGCCGAGTGTATGCACTTCCGTGGGTGGAATACCCGACGTTCTTATTGATGGCGTTAATGGGCTACTCTGCTCACAAAGCGAAGACGATTTTTGTTCAAAAATGGAGCTACTGCACCGTGATGCAGCATTGAGAAGGAAACTTGCGAACGGAAGCAGTAAATCCGCGGCAAAATATTCCTGCAGTTCAATGACTGATGGATACATTAATTTATTTAATACTGCACTTGACATGACCCGGAGACAGAATGTCAAATAATCTATCACGTTATCGCGACATTGATATTTTCGATTTCCTCTCTGATTTTTTCCTCATTGCCTCTTTGCTCACTCTCTTTAGTATTAATTATGAAACTGAGCATTATGGTTATCTTGTGACTAACATTTGCGTTCTGCTCTTTATGTCGACGCAGATTGTCTCTCTTGCGCGTGGAAGAAAGTTCCATCTTGGCGGCGTCGTTGCTGTATTCTTCGGATTTATTGGATTCTGCGCTTTGTCGCTATTCTGGACTGTTAGTTTTGAGAGAAGCGTTCATGAACTGTCGACCTTAGTTCAAATCGCCCTTTTTATGGCTTCTCTCTCTATGTATTTGCAATATGACAACGAGCGGCATCTTAAACTAATGCTTAAGTTTATTGTCGTATCCTCGATGGTCTCATGTCTCTATGTATTGTTGACCTTCGACTGGTCCGATCTCTCGAGAGCTAACGAAGTAATTGGTGATGCGAATCAAGCGTGCGCCTACCTCGCTTATAGCTTGCCATTAGGTTATTACTGTTGGAGAAAGAATCTTGTAGGACGAGGGTCCTTCATCGTGCAGACTGTCTTGGTTTTGACTACGGTACTGGTCAGCGGAACGAGAAGCGGGCTAATTTCTTGCGTATTAGGCTTTCTCCTTCTTTGGTTCATTCAGGAGCACTCTAGAGGCTTTTTCTCGTTGAAGAATTTGGGGCTTATTGTTTTCGGAATTGCCGCGTTGGCTGGCCTTTGCTATTTTATCATGCATAATGATATCGCGTATCAGTTGCTTGGGAGCCGCTTCGAGCAACTGTTCCATTACCTCTCGGGTACAGAGATGCAGGACAACTACTCTTCCACCGTCGATTACTCGGCAAGAGAACGTTCTGGATTATTGAATCTTGCAATTGAAGTCTGGCTACAAAGTCCGGCATGGGGCAACGGAATCAACGGATTTTCTTACTACGCCGCTGTCTTACTGCGCGACACTTTCTGCCATAACAACTATCTTGAGATACTCTCGGGCGTTGGAATCATTGGTCTTTGTATCTACTATTTGCAGCATCTGCTCATCCTCAAGAACGCTTTTAGGTGTCCCTTGCTGGAAAAAACTATTGGGTTCACCGTCATCGTGCAAATGCTGGTGGCCCATATTACGGTTGTCTTTTTCGCTCTGAAGCTCGAGGCCGTGTACCTTGTCTTACTCTATGCCCTTGTTAAGACGTATGCAGCATTATCTGCATACGCGGATAATCAACGGCCACTTGGGTTCCGTTAGTCGGTTGGAGCATTTTTGAATACTAGGAAATTAGCCAGAGACCTAATCACTGCATTCGGGGCTCAAGGTGTTTCTTTTATAGCCAGTTGTTTTACCACTCTTCTTGTGCCGAAGATTCTTGGCGTGGAGGAGTTCGCATATTGGCAGCTATTTGTTTTTTATACTAGTTATGTAAGCTTTTTCCAGCTTGGTCTTAACGATGGGGTCAATCTACAGCATGGTGGCGAGGACCAGTCGTTAATTAATAAGGGGCTCATCAAAAGTGAGATGTGCGTCGGCCTTGTTTATCAAACGATTGCAGCCTTGCTTATCGCCTTTTATGGTCTGTTTAATGAGAATGACAGCGGACGAACCTTAGTTATTGTTTCCGCGGCTGCTTACCTACTCCTTTCTAATACGGCCTTCTATTTCTCATATGTTTTCCAAGCAATGAACGAGACAAGAGTCGCCTCATATTCGACTGTAATTAACCGTGGGTTTTATCTCGCTACCCTCTTCGTCTGTTTGCTGTTTCGTGTGGAATCATTTTTTCCTTACGTTTTTCTATATATTGCGGCTCAGGCGCTCGCTTTATGCTATTGCCTCTGGAAAGGAAGAGCGTTTCTTCATGCCGAGTTGCTTCCGTTTAAAGTTGCTTTACGCGAGACTGCTCTGTCCATAAAGTTGGGATTCGTGCTCACAATTGCGAACATCACTGGATCTCTCATTATTGGTATTTCAAGGTTGATAATCGATAATGTTTGGGGACTTAGCGCTTTCGGCGAGGTGTCCCTTTCCCTATCAATTGTCAACTTCGCGTTAACGTTTATTTCGCAGGTCGCTATGGTTGCGTTCCCTGCTTTGAGGCTTGCGGGCGCGGATAGTGAGGGCTATTACTTTTCACAAATGAGAGATTTGATTGGGGCCCTTCTACCCGCAGCGTTTCTCTTCTATGCGCCTATTAAGTGGCTTGTCGGCATATGGTTACCTCAATATTACGACAGCTTGATATATCTCGCGGTTCTTTTCCCTGTGTGTGTTTTTGAGGCGCAGGCGGATCTTGTTGTTGTCACCTTTATGAAGGTGAGATCTGAGCCCAGAGTATTATTCTTACTAAATTTGGCTGCCTTGGGCAGTTGCGTTGCTGCACAGTTAATAGTCCTCTTTGTCGTACATACGCCCTTTGCCGTCATCGTCGCTTCTTTGGTCGGCGTTTTTGTAAGATATGCCGCAGGCGCCCATTATTTAGGATGCAGATATCAGAGTCATAACGTAAGACTTGTTTTGTGCACGCTCGCTTTATCTGTGATGTTTATGCTTTCGGCATCTACCCTATCTCTCCCGCTGTGCTTTACCACTTGCGTTGTACTGCTTATCGTGCACGCCATCGTCAACCATTCCGAATGCAGAATGCTCGTCGAAAAAGTGTCTCATCTAGTTAGGGGGACATGTTAGTGATTTGTTGGCGAGATGGATTAGGAGACAATCAAAAACTGACTGGAGACTTTGTATGACACTAATTAGTAAAGGGCTCTCAAAAGGTAGGAGACTACTTGGGCAAACGCCTATTGGCGGCGTTGCGGTTCGTGTGAACTCCAGGCGTTATAAGGCGTGCCTACCGTCCGTTGAAGAAGCGAGAGCCGAGCTCATGTCATTGTCTCCAAGGCCAACTAGTATGTTTTGCCGTGACTTTTCATATCAGTATCCAGCCTCAGTTGATGTGAGCGTTATTGTCCCCTGTTATAACGTCGAACGATATGTTGGGGAGTGCATTAATTCCGTTCTCTCGCAGGAAGCTCCTTGTACGTTTGAGGTCATTGCCGTTAATGACGGTTCGAAGGATAACACCCTTCAAATTCTCGAGCACTTTGCCGCGAATGACCATCGAGTAAGTGTTATTAGCCAAGACAACAGAGGTTTTTCTGGTGCGAGGAACACGGGAATCAACAACGCGCGCGGCAGGGCTCTCATGTTTGTAGATTCAGATGATGTTCTTCTGCCGCAGCATATTGCGAACCTTTGGAGCGCCTTAGCAGAAGGAGATGCCGATTTCATTTCGGGGCGATACCGAAAATTGATGGCAAATGGCAAGGTACTTGACTCTGTAGAGAAGCAACGTCTTCATGGTGGCCCATGGGCGCGGCTCTATCAGCGTCGAATTTGGGATGACATCCGTTTTCCCGAGGGATTCTGGTTCGAAGATACCGTTCAGGCATATTGTATCGACTCTCGTTTTAGAAATCGCTTTGTGCCTGATTCTGGTTATTGTTATCGGTTGAACTCGGGATCAATTACGAATACCAGCAAAGCTAGCTATAAGTCGCTTGATAGCTATTGGATTATTGAAGAGATGATCGAGTGGTGTCGGCGTTTGGGAATTGAGCTCGGTCAGGAACTTTATGATCAGACTTTGCGACAACTTGGTCCGCTATTACTTTATCGCACTTCCATTTTGAATGATGAGCAGCGTGTCGCCCTTTTCGTACTCGCCTCTAATCTAATAAATGAAACCGAAGAGTTTCGAGGACTTAAAACCGACCTGAAAGGCCGTTGGTTTGACGTGGAGTCTTCGCTGCGCGACGGCGATTATTCCAAATGGATTGCTTCTTGTAGGTGGGCGGGGTGATTTGCATGGATCCAATAGGATTCCTCGTTAACAGTGTTTTTTCAAGCGCCTTATTCCCTGGGCGGCTACGAACCGTAATTATCAATTTATGGGGTGCCGATGTTCGGGGGGGTCTTACCTCATATTTATATTGAGTCGCCTAGACTCTTCATGGGTCCTGGATCGTTTGTAAATTCTCATTGCAGAATTTACAACAAAGGTGGCGATGTAATAATCGGTTCCGATGTCGCAATCGGTTTTGGAACGACGATTATCACGATAACTCATGACTATGGCATATCCAATAGGCGTGCGGGTAATCTTTCGGCAAAAGACGTTCGAATAGGTGACGGATGCTGGATTGGCGCGAATGTCACTATATGTCCTGGAGTTTCGGTTGGAGATGGCACTGTCGTTGCGGCAGGTGCGGTCCTGGTTGGCAATCTTGAGCCAAACTGTCTATATGGTGGTGTTCCAGCTAAGATTATCAAACGTCTGGTTTAGATAACAGTTTTATATCCAGCGATAAATCAAGCTCAAGAACTCGCGACGACGGGAGACTCGACCGGGAGGCCGCGCTCATCGGCAAGGCCCGCCTGCTCGTCACCGACGAGCTCGGGTTTCTCCCGCTCGACGCGGACGGGGCGAGGCTGCTCTTCCAGGTCTTCGCCGACGCATACGAGAGGCAGTCGGTGGTAATCACCGCGAACCTGGAGTTCAGCAGGTGGGGGTCGGTGTTCGGGGGCGACCAGATGGCCGCCGCCGTGATCGACCGCATCGTCCACCACGGGAGGCTCGTCCAGTTCCGCGGCGAGTCCTACCGCGTCCGCCATGCCCTCATGCAGGAGGGCTAGCCGCTCAAAAAGCGTGCGCGCTTCCGATGCTCAGGCTGCTCAATTCCCGATGCTCTTTTTGCTCAAATCCTCTTGACGAAACACAAACCTGGCCGAGCGGGCCATTAAGCTGTCCGTGATCGGCCGCAAGAACTTCCTGTTCAACGACACACCGCGCGACGTGAAGTCCTTGGCGGACATCTACTCGGTGGTCACGACGGACAAGGCCAACGTCATGAACCCGCGCAAATACGTGGAGTGGTTGCTGGCGGAGATGGCCAACGCCGGCGACCCCGACGACCCGGCCTACCTGGACCCCCTGATGCCCTGGTCGGATTCCGTGGCGGAGGGAATCAGTCTGAAGCCGGCCGCCGCGCCTGAGGCGGCCGAGATGGCCGACGAGCCCATCATCGACATCGACCGTCAGCCTTCTCTGAGGAAGAGGAATAGAAAACTTCCCAGAGTATTCTCGAAACGAAATTGGAAAACTCTGAGAGGTTTCCCAGCAAATTGTTCGCTACTATTCTCTCTGAAATTAAAGCATCGCTTGATTAGCGATTGAGATAGCACTTCTGCCCACACGTTAGAATGGCTATCTACTATTTGCTAGATGTAGCGATGCAGGCGGCGTCGCCGTGAGCTCGTTCTCCACGTCCGCCGCCATATGCAAATCAAAGGGGCCCCGGAGATGCGCGTCGGAATTCAGATTATTCGTGCGAAGCACTTCTAATCGCCTATTTCCCGATAACGTTCTTGGGAAATATCAAAGTTCGTAGCGTCTTCTTGTCGAGCGAGCCACATATATTAAGCATCCCTCTACTTCGTTTGAGCCTCGGGTCATCATCGCTGTCGAGGAAGATTTCCGCGCATAAGTCTTCGATGTATCTATTTCGAATGTCATCAGTTGGCTCACCGCCTTTCTCGAAGTATTTGCACTCTCCCAGTATGATGCGGCCTAGATACTCCATGAATTTATCGTTCTCTTTTGCGAACTCAAATACATGGTCGAAGCGTTTTCCGGTTTTGACCAGCTCCCATTGTTCGGGCTCATATTCCGCCATTGTTAGGAAGGTCGGCAAAAGTGCATTCCTTGAGAACGAGATTGACCAGTCTCCTTGCCAGTCGAAGACGGTCATTATGTGGGTGACACCTTGGTTGAGCTTGTCGATGAACCGGTTGAAATCGCGAAGGCTTCCGTTGTTTTGCTCAATAAACCGTTGGTATATTTCCGTGAAAAAGTATCCGCTATGGATGTTGGCTTGTTTCGCTTCGAGGTACGTATTTGGATTGATTCGGGGCAAATCGAATCGGTAGTCGTAGAAGCGTTGAAGGTATCGTTGGCAGTCGTAATTCTGGCCATAGACCCTTGGAGTGAGTAGGCAAGTTGCGTTCTGTCCGTTGAATAAACGACCACGATGTTATCCTGAAGGAAGAGAGACTTTGTTTGCTCGAGTAGCTGCATAGCGAATTCTGGCCGGCACCTGTCGAGCTCGTCTATGAAGAGTACAGCCTTATTGGCAACTTCCGGCAGAAGCGCTGACACGAGTTCCTCGATTTTCGCCCTCAGCTCCTGTCTCTTTCTGAACGCGTCAAGGAAATCGCTCCCGCTGATTGCTTCGAGGAGCTTTCCTGCATTCAGGCCCGCTAAAGACAAAGCGCAGTCTATTGCCCCTGCTGCGATATCGGAAACGTTTCTCTCCTGATAGACCTTTGTCTTGTCGGCCATGGTTGCTATGGTTGCCAATAGCGGGGCAATCGGGTCGTTGAAATGGTCGTTCTCCCAGGCATTGAAGTATATTGGCAGAAAAGGATCTTCACTCATCTTGGTCATGAGATTGCTGTCGAAAATCGATGTGTCCGAGGGGGCATTCACGTCGATCTTCGTGTTTCCGAAGCGCAAGGTTTCGATGATTTGCTTGACAAAGAAGGATTTGCCCGTTCCCCAAGGGGCGTCTATGAAAAGAGAATAGGGTCCATTCACGCTGTAAAGTAGATGGATAAATTGGGCGACAATTTCGCGGCGACCGAGCTGGTCGTGTTTTAGTGATTCCCTGGCGAGCTCGCATGTGGGTTCTTCGTCTAATCGTTTCATATATGCTCTCTTTTCCGTGGTGTTGCTGGAGGAGGTTCTCATTTCATTGCTAGTATTATCGCACAAGCGTTCGATGCGATTGTATGTGGCTTTATTGATATACGAGGCGGCGGTGGCTCTTGACCTTAGTTTGCATTGGCGGGGACCGTGGGGGTGTCCTGGGCGGTAGAGCAGCGTGTGTGGGGCGTATGAGTTCGTGACCAGAGATGCGAATGCAAATGTATGATAATGAATTGGCTGCGAGAGCTAAAAGCCTCAACTAGCTGCGCGAGAAACGGCTATCATACGTTCTATATTTAAGTGCTTTCATGGAAGATGTGGTTTGCTAAAACAAATTGCTTATATAGCTACTTGGTCGCTTGTGAAAAAGTCCGCCAAATGGTCGATGGCAATCATCGGTGCAATTTCGACGATTATGACGGTTGTGGGCGTGTCTCTCATTGATCTGCTGCCGAAGGGTTCGGGGTGTCTGTTTAGACTCTTCGTTTTCGTTGTTCTTTTTATTCTGATAGCCATTCTTGCGGCGGTCGTCACATATCGTCGCAGCAGGAGCGGGGTCCATTTGGCGATTAACGGTATGGACATCGACATCGTGGTTGGCGACCTTTTTGCTACGGACGGAGTGAAGGTCATCCCGTTCGATGAGTATTTCGACATCCAGGTCGATGACAAGGTTATTTCAAGGAATTCTCTCAACGGCATTTTTATCAAGAGGTACGCTGATTGGAATACCCTCAAGCGTACAGTCGAAAAATTGGGGCCGAGCTTGTTGGAGCCTTGCAAAGCTGGGGATGGTAGGATTCGCTATCCTCTCGGCACCATCAAGGACTACAACGAGTACGCACTGCTCGCCTTCACGCATATGGACAAACTAAACCGAGCACGCCTTCGCCGTGGCGAATATGAGGAATGCCTGCTCAACATGTGGGATGAGCTAGATAGGATGTATGCCGGCAGACCTGTCGTTCTTCCGCTGCTGGGGTCGGGGATAACCAGGTTCGACGGCGGGAAGCCCTCGGAGGACGACCTTCTTCGCTGCATGCTTTGTACCCTGAGGGCTTCGAAGCGACATTTCAAAGAAGGCGTCGTGGTCGTCTTGACGGAGAAGACCGCTGCACGAATGAGGCTATACGAAGTCAACGGATATATTGAGGCTTGGGAAAATAGGATTGGAGAGAAAGATGGTTTATAGGACGAGGACCTACATCGCTGCTGACTGGGATGGCGACCGAGATGCTGTGGACCAGCTGCACAAATGGAACGACAGCGACTATTGGGGGCTTTCATTTACGGATGCCCACAATTTACAGCAGTCGCGCGATTCCAGCCTGCCCTGCAGCATAAAGAGCTCGCTGAAAGAGAGAATGGATCATTCCAAACGTTTCGTGCTTATCGTGGGGGATTCGACGGACACCGTGACTAAGGGAAGCTGTCGGTATTGCGGAAGCTATAACGCGTGGACTTCTAGCTGTGCCCGCATGCATAGCGTTGATTATCGCAGCTACATCAAGTACGAGTGCGATAAGGCCATGGAGGCCGATATCGATATCGTGGTGCTGTATAACAACACGCGGGTCGACAGGTTGAAGTGTCCTGAGGCTGTTAGGTACCACGGAAACCATGTCGCCATGATGTATTATAGGGACGGTAAATACTATTGGGATTATCCGGCGGTCAAAAAAAGCGCTTCTGTAAAGACTTCCCACGCACAGTGTCGAAGCCGGCATGGTCATACCTGTACGCTATCGGATGAAGCTATCCTTTAATATGAGAAAGCCATTGTCAATAGGCGTGTTTGTTCGGGCCCGGTTTTAAACCGGGCTTTTTCGTTTCCCGTCGGGAGGGCCCGCGCACGCTGCACGTTTAGTCGACGCTTGCCTGGCAAGCTAATATCCGCGGGCTCTTGCGGGCGCGCTGCCGGCGGTCAGCCCGGTATGTCCGCGCACCCCACCGCATTTCGATTCTCCGTCCGGCGCGCTCGTCCGAAACCAGTCTTGTTCACGGGCGCGGCCCTTGCCTTGGGCTGCCCAAAAAAGGGTCGTGAACGCGCGCCGGCGATGCGTCGAGGCGCGGGCCCTCCCGGCGGGAGGCTTGTTGTCCGACGGGGTCAGCCGAGGGTCCCCTCCGCCCGGCGCCCGATCTCCCAGACCCAGCAGGCGAGCTCGCGCGCGACGGCGGCGTTTGCCTTGCACGGGCTCTTGCCCGCCGCCGCCAGCGCCTCGCGGCGACGGCAGAGCCTGGCGGTGCAGTCGTCGGCGCGCGCCCGGATCGCCGCGGGGACGTCCGCGCCGGGCGCCGGGGCCTTCGGGCGGGGCGTGCACGTCAGGTAGTGCCACGCCGACTCCACCAGCGCCGTCCTGGCGAGCCGGTTGCCCGTCTTGGTTATCCCGCCGCGCCGCTCGGTCTCGCCGCTCGAGCGCTCCGACGGGACCAGCCCGCACCAGCTCGCGAAGGCCGGGGCCGTCCGGAACCTCGTGAAGGAGCCCGCCTCGGCTGCGAGCCTGAAGGCCGTCAGGGTGTCGATTCCCTTGATGCAGGAGAGCGCCTCGACGGCCGGGCGCCACCGGTCGGTCCGGGCGAGGGCGAGCACCTTCTTCTCGAGCTGCCGGCGGTCCGACTCCGCGCACCTCGCGGCCGTGACGTAGTACTCGAGCACGTCGCGCTGGGGCCCCTCGAGCCTGATCCCGGATATCCACCTCCAGTGGGCGCGCGTCCAGGATCCC
>NZ_JBQKDD010000004.1:0-215068 GCF_052122015.1 Collinsella sp. LCP19S3_A6 | reverse complement strand
TGCGACACATCTGGTGTGTCCATCCTCGCAGTATCCGGTTCTCAAGGTGCACGCCTGCGCTGGTTCCCGGTCCGACCGGGCCGCGCGGCAAGGAGATATATTGCCAGACCGGAGGGGCCCCGGGGGCGGGAATCACGCACTCCATATTTTGTTCACAAATAAATTGATCCTTCAGCTGTTCCACTGAAGTCATATCTGAAGCATCGGCTTCCGGTATTGGCGATGACCAGCTGGTTTATAGGTGTTGAGGTATCGGTCATCTCTGGTGCGCTACTTTACTCTAACGGCATCTGGTTTTGGTTTCCTGTCGGTAAAAGGCTGGTTTTGGCCGCCAGGCGTCCTTATATATAGAGAAGATCGGGTTCGAACCCGTGCACCGGCAACAAAAAAGCGGCCGGCATCCGCCAGTCGCTTTTCTATTCTATGGTGGGCCGTCAGGGGTTCGCGCCCGCTGCGCGGGCGGCCGCTTCGGCGCCTCCGCGCCTCGCGCGCTGCGCTGGCAAACGCTGACGCGTTTCCCCAGCTCCGCGCCCTTTCGGGTTCGAACCCGTGCACCGGCAACAAAAAAGCGGCCGGCATCCGCCAGTCGCTTTTCCATTCTATGGTGGGCCGTCAGGGGTTCGAACCCTGGACCTTGGGATTAAAAGTCCCCTGCTCTGCCAGCTGAGCTAACGGCCCGCGGATGGCATTGTACCACGGTCTGAGACTATTCCCAACTCCATTGGCCGTTCTGGAAAATCACAATTTCACGTCCATCAGGTGTAATGCCCGTAATATCGATGTCGTCCGTGCCAATCATAAAGTCAACGTGCGTGCTCGAAACGTTGACGCCATGCTCCAGAAGTTCCTCTTTGGACATGTCATACCCGCTTTCGATGCACTCGGGAAAACCGACACCCAACGCAAGGTGACAGCTGGCGTTCTCGTCATAGAGTGTGTCGTAGAATAGAATGCCGCTTTCACGAATCGGTGTGTTCTTGGAAATAAGCGCGACCTCGCCCAGATGAGCAGCACCTTCATCGGTTTCAATAATGCTCGCAAGCGTTGCCTTACCCACGCGAGCGTCATAGTCCACTACGCGGCCGTTCTCGAACTTAATCCAAAAATCGTCAACCTTATTGCCGTGGTGAATGAGCGGCATAGCCGAGTACACGATGCCGTCGGCGCGCATACGATCGGGCGAGGTGAAGACCTCCTCGGTGGGAATGTTGGGGAAGAAAGGGTGACCGTCGGGAGTTTTTCCCTTGCCGCCGGCCCACTCATGGCCTTTCGTCATTCCAATCGTCAGATCAGTTCCATTCGAAGCGGTGTAGTGCAGGCAATCAAATTGATTATCGTTTAGGAAGCGCAGGTTTTTTTCGAATGTGGCGTCATGGAGCTCCCAGTCGCTCTCCGGGTCCTGGCCATCAGCACGAGCGGTGTGCAGAATCGCATTCCACAGCTTATAGACTGCAACCTCATCGGCGTCTCCCGGGAATACCTCGCGCGCCCAAGCAGCGACCGGAGCGCCGGCGATGCACCACGGGTTAATGTTGTAGTCCAGTCCACGGCGGAAGACCTTACACTGCATGTTCCTCGCCTTAGAAGCTGCGGCAGGCTTAGCGGGATCGATGCCCTTGAGGGCAGCAGGGTCCGTGCCCTCAATAAAGATAAAGCAGGCTCCGTCCTGAGCCAACGAATCCAGCTGCATGCGCTTCCACTCGGGAGTCTGCTCAAAATAGCTTTTCTCGACATGCTCGTAGGTAAGCCTCGTCACGGCATCGTCAGCCCAGATGACCGTCACGTGACCGGCACCGGCGTCATAAGCCTCCGCAACCACCACGCGCGCAAATGACGCGCACTCGACGGGAGACTGAACGACGACCTCCTGACCGGGCTTAACGTTGACGCCCTTGCGAACAACGAGACGCGCATAATTTTTAATCTTGGGCTCCAGGGACTTCATACCCTCCAGAGCCTCTTCGACCGTCAGGGCAGCTCGAATCATGTGCCACTCCATCTATCTACAGGACAGTAAAAAGGCACGCCGCAAAAAACGACGCGCCTTATATCTTAGCGATATCTATAGGTTGTAACGCTACTACTTCTTCTTGGAGGCCTTCTTGTCCTCTTTGGCAGCCGAGCGCTCGATGATAGCGTTGAGCTTGTTATCGGACATGCCCTCGGCCTGCGCGCGATACATATTACGCAAGGGACGGATGCGCACGAAGTCGTAGATGAAGTCACCCAGAATGACGATGTAGGACAAAACAATGCCGGCCATCTGGACGGGGCTGGACACCATGCCAGCGGGAGCGAAGTACAGCGAAGACCAAATGGCCACGACGAGCACCATGCCGATAGTAAGCACGGCCCACCAGATGCGGCGGCGCTTGGTGTAGTCCTCATCCTGCTTGAGAAGGATGCTCGACACCGTGTAGATGCGGTCCTCCTTGGCGCGCCGCTTAGCCTTGCGGGCGCGCTTCTCCTCTTTAGAGAGGCCCTCAAGGCTCTCGCCCTTCTCGAGCTCCTTGCGGCGTGCCTTGGATGATGCCGGCACGACGCGAACAGAACTCGCTGCCTGACGAGCTGGCTTGGCGGATGCGGCGGACTTGCGCGCAACCCCGGTAACCTCGTGGGATTGCGTGCGCTTGTTCGTGGCGCTGCGGGTACTCACTTACGCGTTCTCCTTCATGCTTGTAAACTGGGAGCCCGTGATGATCTGGAAGGCCTCGCGATAGCGCTCGGACGTGCCATCGATGACCTCGGCGGGCAGATGCGGGGTCTCCCCCGTCATATCCCAGTTGGCCTTGAGCCAATTGCGGACGAATTGCTTGTCGTAGCTAGGCTGAATCTTACCCTCCTCGTAGCTGGCGGCAGGCCAGAAACGGCTGGAGTCGGGCGTGAGGCACTCGTCGATCAGCGTGACCTTGCCATCGATGACACCAAACTCAAACTTTGTGTCGGCAATGATGATGCCACGGGTCGCTGCATACTCGGCGGCAGCCTTGTAGATCTTAAGAGATAGATCGCGGATCTGCGTGGCGATGTCCTCGCCAACGATCTCGCAGCAACGCTCAAACGAGATATTCTCGTCGTGATCACCGATCTCGGCCTTCGTGGACGGGGTGAACAGCGGCTCGGGGAGCTTGGAGGCCTCAGTCAGGCCCTCAGGCAGCTGGATGCCGCAGACGGTGCCGTTCTCGTCGTAGGTCTTCTTGCCCGAACCGGTCAGATAGCCGCGGACGATGCACTCGATAGGAATCGTCTGGGCCTTCTTAACCAGCATGGCGCGGCCTGCGAGATAGTCACGATACTCGGCAAACTCCTTGGGGAAATCCGCCGGATCGATGGAGACGAGGTGATTGGGGACGATATCGGCAAACTTGTCGAACCAGAACGCCGAGATACGGTTGAGCACCTCTCCCTTAAACGGAATTTCGTCGGGAAGAATAAAGTCGAACGCAGAAATGCGATCGGTGGCGACCATCAACAGGTTTTCGCCGGCATCGTAGATATCACGAACCTTGCCACGGGAATCCGGACGACGCTCCATCGTTGTCACGTGAGTCACTCCTTACCTAAATACGATAGAAATGCGGGTTCTTTCCCGCACGTTTTCGCAAACTCGGAGCGGCAGGGACGCGGCCCCTCCTTCACCGAATAGCGAAAAGCTAGTGCTCCATTGTAGTAGATGCCGCGTCCGCCGTGTGCTCGCGGGGCAGATGAATCGTAAAAGTCGTACCCTTTCCAAGCTCCGACTCCACGGATATGTAGCCATGGTGACGCTCGACGATCTGTTTAGTTACGGCGAGGCCGACGCCCAGGCCGCCAGCTTCGCGGGCGCGGCTGGCATCGGCGCGCCAAAATCGTCCGAAGATACGCGACAGATCGTCCTTGGCAATACCGATACCGGTATCCGAAACGGCAATACTGACATACTTGCGGTCACTGAGCACCGACACTACGACCCAACCGCCCTCGGGGGTGTAGCGCATGGCGTTGCTCATGAGGTTGATGACGCATTGCGTGATCATGTCGGGATCGGCCTCGACGACATCGTCGTGCCCCTGGGTTTCATCTGCAAAGCGAAGGCGAAGGTCACGGTCGGCAAACAGACGCTCCTGGCCGTTCACAATCGATCGCACGAACGGAACCATGTCCACCGGTTCGAGATTGAGCGGAGCCGTGCTGTTTTCCATACGCGATAGGTCGAGCATCTGCTGCACCAAACGAGCCAGGCGACGCGTCTCGGAAGCGACCGTCTCCAGATGCTCGTCGTCGGTGGGGTACACGCCGTCTTGCATGGCCTCGACCGTTGCAAGCATGGCCATGAGCGGTGTACGAAGCTCGTGTGCGACATCCGAGGTCAGGCGCTTTTCGTGCTTCATATCTTTCTCGAGCGAGGTGGCCATCTCGTCAAAGGTCTCACCCAGCTGATCGATTTCGTCATCGCCGCGCAAGCCCGTACGAGCAGACAGATCGCCGTCGCGAATTTGCTTGGCTGTGCTCGTAATACGATGAATTGGCTTGGTAAGCATACGCGACACGAGCGATCCGATGACGACCGAGATGCAGATTGCAACAACCGCGGCAAGAGCCATGGCGTTAAAGGTCTTCTCCCTAAACGCAGAATCTGCCTTAGTGAGCAGAGCGTCGGAGCCGATAGCCCATAGCTTTACCTGTCCGACATGCTCGCCAGAGGACGTAACGATTTCGACGTTGGCAACGCTATCGGAGTCGGTGGGCGCTGACGAGACCGGGCTATGCGAGGCCTTTTTACCGCTCGAGCTGCTCGACGGCAATTCGCTCTCGCGCACATCGGCGGTCGCACTTGCCGAAGGCCATGAGTCGTCATAAACGACAACGCCCTTTTTGTTGACGACCTGCATACCCAGGTCGTCGGACACCAAGCTCGATGTCGCGACCGTGCGCAGCTCGCCCGCAGTCCAATTGCCGTTTTCCTCATACGACGTCGCAAGCTTTTCGGCAGCAGAATTGGCGATCTCGACGATATTGGAGCGCGTGTAATCCGAAAAGACGGTGCCCCACACAACGGAGACAACGCCCACCAGCACCAATACCGTCATGAGCGATGTCAGGGCAAAAGCCAAAGCCATACGCGAGGGATAGCTCATCGCCGGCCGTGAATCGGAACGAGGCGTGTTCCAACTTGCCTTGGAACCCGCCTCGTTCTCCTGCTTGTGCTTTTGTCCGATTTCAAAGCGCGCAGGTGTCATATGTGATTTACCTATTTCTCGTCCGACTTATCGGTCTTGGCCGGAGCCTCGAAGCGATAACCGACGCCGTGAACGGTATAGAGCCACTTAGGCTTCTTGGGGTCGTCGCCCAGCTTGGCGCGAAGGTTCTTCACATGGCTGTCGATGGTGCGCTCGTAGCCCTCAAAGTCGTAGCCGAGCACCTTCTCGACCAGCTCCATACGGTTATAGACGCGACCGGGATGGCGAGCAAGCGTGGTGAGCAGCTTAAACTCGGAAGCGGTCAAATCAACTTCCTTGCCCTCGACCAAGATCTTGTGGCCCGAGATATCGATGACCAGATCGCCAAAGTCGAGCACCTCAACGGCGGGCTCGTCTGCCTGGTGAGCACGACGGAACAGGGCGCGAACGCGGGCGACGAGCTCGCGCGGCGAGAACGGCTTGATCAGGTAGTCGTCGGCACCAAGCTCGAGGCCGATGATGCGATCCTCGATCTCGCCCTTGGCGGTAAGCATGATGATGGGCACATCCGAGGTATCGCGGATAGTGCGGCAAACGCGCTCGCCGGGGATCTTGGGGAGCATAAGGTCGAGCACAACCAGGTCGAACTGGTGCTTCTCGAACTCCTCGATCGCAGACTGGCCATCGCCAACGCCAACAACCCAGTAGCCCTCGCGCTCGAGATAGGCAGCGACAGCGTCACGGATCGCCTTCTCGTCCTCGACCAGCAGAATCTTTTTTGCATCTGAAGCCATAACACGGCCCCCCTGTCTCAATTAGCTAAGAACAAGCCCATTTTAACGCACCTGAGCCCACCGGGCATCGCATGGGCGCGACAGCTCGGCGGGCGGTACTCACGGTTACAATGGGCTTATTCCCCCGTCGGCGCCTTTTTAACCCCTCGGCGCTAAAGAGAGAACAGGCGAGCGGTAACCGTCTCGGGAATTCCTTGGCTATTACGCACCGTGGCATAGGTTAAAAACGTATTCGATTTTCCCGCCGTAGCTGGATAGTCGCCATATTCGAGAGCGCGGTCGGGCGACAGCAGCGAACCATAGGTTTTAGCGGAGGTATCGATCAGAAAATGCGATGCCTGAACCTTAACCAGATATTTGCCCTTCCTGCCGGCGGCGCACGCGAGCGGTTCGCGCGATAGAAATTGATACGGGCCGCCCTCGTTACCAATGTAGGTACCCATATTGCCCAGGCCGCCCACGCCGGCATAGGTCGCCTCAATGGAGAACACAAACGTATCGCCCATATATACGGCCTCGAAAGGTGACACCGACGAAGGAAGGACCAGCTGAGCCCTCTTGGTATTGTTGCCGTCCGTCAGGTCGATCGCCGTCATGCCGTAGTAGACGCCCTCGTCATTGCGCACGCGGGGTGAGATAGTCAGGATGCCATCGCTCACGCGCGGTGCAGACGCAAAGCGGCCTGTCGACTTCCAGATTGCCTCCGCTTTAGATTCATCGAGCGAACGGCGGTAGCAATATGAATCGCTGCCGGTCTTATTGCCACCGGTCGAAGGCATCTTGTACCAGATGACCGACGAGTCGAAGGCGGTAAACAGCGGAGGGTCGTAGTCCTCACCGCCGCGATCAAGCTCAACGGCATTACCAGTAAGCGCCGCGCCCGACAGGGTTTGCGCATAGAGCTTCCACGACGAATTCGCGTAGTTCATCTCAACCCACGCAAACACGCTATCGGTGGCGCGAACGTCGTAAAACGCATAACCGGAACCCTCGACAGGATCGTCAATCAACGTGGTGAGTGAGCCGTCCCCCATGTTGAACACGCCAAGCGTGTTGGCATGCAGCGCAGATGCGGGCGCCATCATCGCCGCAGCGTAACCTCCATCGCAGTAGTACAGCAGCGTCCCCAATGGCAACGTCCACGACGCCGTCGGCTTAAGATCAATGTCGACGGCCTCATACTCTTCGGTAATCGAGACGATCTTGGAATCATCTTTGATAACCTGCGGCTCACCGGCAGCATCATCGCTGGTGCCCGTTTTTTTCGAGCACCCCGCAAGCAGCGTGGCAGCACTCGCGGCAGCACCACCCAACACAAATCCTCGGCGCGTTACCCCATTCTTAACGCGATCAAAAATACTCATTAGGCAATCTCGGCACGCGCGGCCTCGATGGCACGCGTAAGTTGGTCGGCACAGGAGGTCTTTTTCGTGCCGCACGTATTGCCGGCCAACACCTCAATCACACGATCGGAAGAAACACCTTCGACCAATTTAGAGATGGCCTTGAGGTTGCCGTTGCAGCCGCCGGTAAACTCAACGCCCAGCACCTTGCTGCCGTCATCGGAAAGATTGAGGTGAATATTGCGAGTACACACGCCCTGGGGCTTGTAATCAAACGAAATCATGCGATCTCCTTCTCAGAATGTCATTCGAGACGACTATTATCCCCGTCTTTCCTTAAATGCAACGAGGCGCTTTACCGGCAACACACATTACCAGCAAAGCGCCCTAAAAAGCTAACGTTATGCCCGAACCTACTCGAAGTTCAGCTGCTCCAGACGATCGAAGACCGTATCGATGCGGGTGAGGAAGTCCCACGGATCAAAGATCTCGTCGAGCTTCTCCTGGCTGACGGTGCAGCGCGGATCGGCCTCGAGGCGCTCCTTGAAGGTGGGGCCGGAAACGCAGCCCTGCACCTCATGCCAGGTCGCCATGGCGTTTTCCTGCACGATTGCGTAGGCGTCCTCACGGGTAATGCCCGTATCGACGAGGGCCAACAGAACCTTGGAGGAGAAGATGAGACCGCGAGTCTTGTTGAGGTTGGCCATCATGCGAGCCGGATACAGCTGGAGGCCATCGATAACGCGGATAAGACACTGGAACATGTGGTCAAGCGCGATAAAGCTATCGGCCTGGGCGACGCGCTCGGCAGAAGAGTGCGAAATGTCACGCTCATGCCACAGGGCGACGTTGTCGAAGGCGACCTGGGCGTTGGACTTCACGACGCGCGACAGGCCGCAGACCTTCTCCATGGTGATGGGGTTACGCTTGTGCGGCATGGCGGAGCTGCCCTTTTGACCCTTGCGGAACGGCTCCTCGGCCTCGAGTGTATCGGTCTTCTGCAGATTGCGAACCTCGGTAGCAATGCGCTCGCAGGTGGCCGCCGTGGTGGCAAGGACGCCGGCGAGGTAGGCATGATGGTCGCGGCTGATAACCTGCGTGGACAGCGGGTCGTGAACCAAACCCAGGTGCTCGCAGACATACTCCTCGACAAACGGCTCGATGGAGCTGTAGGTGCCAACGGCACCCGAGATGGCACCGAAGGCGACGTTCTTGCGAGCGTCCTCAAGGCGATCCAGATCGCGCTTGAGCTCCCAGGCCCAAGAGCCAAACTTCATACCAAAGGTCATAGGCTCGGCGTGGATGCCGTGAGTGCGACCGGCGCAGAGCGTGTTACGCTCCTCGAAAGCGCGACGTTTGCAGATCTCGCCGAGTTTCTTGACGTCCTCGATAATTAGGTCGCAGGCCTGGGTAAGCTGATAGCACAGGGCCGTATCGCCCAAGTCAGAGCTGGTCATGCCATAGTGAACCCAACGGCTGGGTTTAGGCTCGCCCTCGGGAACATCGGCGTCGATATACTCCTTCATATTGGTCAGGAAGGCAATGACGTCATGGCGCGTGACTTCTTCGATCTCGTCGACCTTCGCCTTCTCAAAGTTGGCGTGGTCGCGGATCCACTGAGCTTCTTCTTTAGAAATACCGATCTTGCCGAGCTCCGCCTGGGCCTCGCAGGCCAGAACCTCAATCTCCTGCCAAATGGCGTACTTGTTCTCGAGGGAGAAGATGTGTCCCATCTCCGGGCGGGTATAGCGATCGATCATAGCGGCTCCTTTTTGGTTATTGGCACGTTGGTCGTAACTCAACCATTGTACCGTGCGCAGGTGCAAGTATAGGCAGCAGGTATTAACCTAACATTTTGCCATTTGCCTAACGTTCACACCCTGTCGGGTTCGAGTCCCGGCGCTTTATTGAAAAAAGCACGACACCGTGATGGTGCCGTGCTTGTACTTTTAACTGGAGCGGGCAACGGGACTCGAACCCGCGAGTGTCAGCTTGGGAAGCTGATGCCTTACCACTTGGCGATGCCCGCATATGTGGGGGATAGTATAACGCGGTTGTCTTGTTTGATACAAGGGCACTAACCCTTGTTTTACGCATGGAAAATCATCTTCTTGTTGCTCGAATTGCGAAAACAGGGACTCGAGTAACCTGTTTTACACCGTCTTCTACCTGCTCTTTTGTTTGATTATCTAAAACCGGTCTCCATTTGTTGGGAACTTGGCAAGTTCTTGGTCAGCTCGCGGTACTTACCCGTATGACCCCCGGCGCTAATCTCATCCCACGCGCCGCAATCTCCCAGCGCGGCGCACAAAGGATAAGGAGCAGCCATGTCCAATGCACCCACGCACTCTGTCCACAGCGCAATCGCAACAGCACCGCTGCTCCTATTCCTCTTGTTGTTTCTAGCCTGCGCCACGCCTGGTACCGCCTGCGCCGTCGATGGAAACGATACGCTTAGTTTTCGCACCATCAGCGATATGTGCGGACCGTTTGGCATTGGCAAGTACGAGGCACAAGACGCCTCGATTTCTTACTGCATGAACCAAGACTGCCCCGGCCCCAGCAGCCCAGGAGGACCCTGGCGGACCTACAATCAGGGTTGGACATGGCTCGACAACGAGTTTGCCGCCGTCATCTGCCATGGATACCCCTCCGCCACATCATTTGGCGGCCATAACCTAACGGCCGAACGCGCCCGCGCCGCAACCCAGATTGCCGTGTGGATGCTCAAAGGAACCACGCGCCCCGATGGCTCTTTTGCGTATACAAACAACGCCGGCGTTGCCAAAAGCGGCAAGTTCGATCAAGACGCCGAGGTTGTCGCGGCGGCGCGCTGGCTCTACGACAACGCAAAAGCCGGAAATATTAAGGCCGACCCGCATCGCGCCAGACGCTATCACGGACCCGTCTCTAACGAAGGCCGGCACCAGGATATGCTCTACGTTTTGCCCACCATCAACGTATCCTTTGAGAAAAGATCTGCAGACACTGTCATTACCAGCGGGAACGATACGTATCAGTTAGGTGGGGCGACGTTTAACATCTTTGAGGAAAACACAGACAAACACGTCGGCAGCATCAAAATGGACGGCAACGGTCGTGCACGGGCAACACTTTTGCCCAACACGGCATACTACCTAATCGAAACCAAAGCGCCGACAGGCTATCTGTCCCGACGCGATCGCATTGCCTTTACCACCGGAAAGAGCGGCGGACATGTCACAATCAACGAGCAGCCAGGTTCTATCACGCTGCGTGTCGTCAAAACCGATGCCGCCACGAATGCCGGAGCGCAGGCGGGAACCTCGCTCGCCAAAGCCGAATTTACCTGTGTCTCGCAATCTACCCCTGGGTGGACGCGCACCTTCACGACCGAAGGCGATGGCCAGGCGACCTTAAGCGGCATTCCCCTGGGAACCTTTACCCTCTACGAATCGAAAGCACCAGAGGGCTACCTGCTCCCCCATGACAGCTGGACCTATACGGTCGGCCCCAATCAACTAAACGACATGGGCGTCGTTGAGCTCGAACGCCGCATCCCCAATACTCATATTGCGTTTGACCTCGAGATTTCCAAGTTCAAGGATTACGGGAACGGCGAGCAATCGGGATTAGAACAGCCAGCGGAAGGCGTCGTCTTTGAAATCGTCAGCAACAGCTCTAAGCAGGTCGTAGGCACATTGACGACAAATATTTATGGCTTCGCATCCACCAAAGACCAGCCCAAGGCCTGGTTTGGCGCGGGCACACGACCGGACGGCGTCCATGGAGCCATCCCCTACGATCGTGAGGGGTATACCGTTCGCGAGGTCCCGGAAACTGTTCCCGCAGGCTTCAAGCGGGCAGAAGATTGGACCATCGCGCCCGAGCAAATCGCCGACGGAGCCAAGCTTCAGTACATAGTGGACAATCACACCCTTTCGACACATCTCCAAATCATCAAACGCGATGCCCAGACGGGAGCTTCCGTCCCCCTTGCCGGCTTTAGTTTTCAGCTGCTCAACAGCAACCGTGAACCCATCTCTCAAACATGCTGGTATCCGACGCACAACGTTATGAACACCTTTACCACCAATGCGACCGGCACCGTCACGTTGCCAGAATCGCTCAAGCCGGGCACATATTACGTACGAGAAGTCGCAGCCAAAGCGCCCTACCTTGTGGGCGACGAACTGAAGGTGACGATTCCTGCCGATGCAGATCTCACACCTATCGCCGCCGTCTCGTATTTCAACAGCGCGGCAACCGGAAGCATCGAGATCGCGAAGGCTGACGCAGTAGACGGCAGTGCCCTATCTGGTGCCAAGTTTGAAATTCGCGCTGCCGACGATATCGTTTGCCCCGATGGCCACATTGCCGCCCTTGCCGGTGAAGCCGTTGCCGCCGTCACAACTGATGAACAGGGTAAAGCTCGCGTAGACAACCTTTCGCTGGGTTGCGGAACGGCACGATACGAAGTCGTTGAAACCCAGTCTCCCGACGGCTATCTACTTGATCGGACAGCACATATCGTTGAGCTTACTTATATCGACCAGAAGGTCCCCGTGGTCGAGTCGCAGATCGAATTGCCTAATGATTACACCAAGGTCGATTTCTCCAAGGTCGATATGACAGGCAAGCATGAAGTTAAAGGCGCCCGACTGGTCTTATGCGACGCCGATGGAACAGAAATTGATTCTTGGATATCATCCGAGCAGCCCCATCGCGTGGAGCACCTTGAACCCGGTTCTTATACCCTACGCGAAACAATGTCCCCGCGCTCCTATGACCTCGCTGAAGACGTATCCTTTGAAGTCGAGGATACGGGGAAGATCCAGGCCGTAACCATGACGGATGCACCGATTGAGATTAAGGGGAGCGTCGACAAGCGACAAGAAATCGCGCGGCCAACCGCAAAGGGAACAGTGGTGAACGGCGACGGTAAAAACCGGGCGGCGACGCAACCCGACAGAAAGGGCTCCTATTCCTACACCATCGACGCTCAAAACGAATCGAGCACCTGGGTCGACGAGTTCACCGTCACCGACGATCTCGAATGTGCCAAAGACGGCACGGCCAAACTTGTCGCCATTAAAACCCCGATCGCCGTCGGCGACTTAAATGGGCTCTGCAATGTTTGGTATCGAACGTCACCGGCAGACAAGTTGGGCATAAAGGAAAAGGCCAACGCCACACTTGACGATGAACACACCAACCCGTGGCTCGAGACAGCCGAGGTCAAAGAGCGGCTGGGCGAGGATGTGCGGATTGTCGATTACGATGGCTGGAGTCTTTGGAAAGCCGATGTCTCGACCACAGAGTCTTCCACCCTCGAAGTAAAGGACCTTACGCTTTCGGACGACGCTGTTATCACAGGGATTCGCTTTGAGTATGGCTCGGTTTCCGCAGACTTTACGACCCGGCGCGACAACGATTCTTGGAGTCGCAATGGGCTTAAAGACGAGCATGACGACCTTGACGACGCGACGGCATCCCTCAAATCGGATTTACACGGAGCAATCATCCGGATGTGTGCAACCTCATCTTATACGCCCCAAACCGCACTCGCCAACAGTGCCCGTGTTGACCTTTGCCGCAACGGAGGAGGCGAAAAACTCGAGTCGCACGATAAAGATCGTGTTGTTCAAAAATGCGCCATTCCGCAGGATCTTCCAAATACGGGCAATGCACCCATCATCTCTTTTCTCACCGCATTATTGACCGCCGGTGGCACAGCAATTTGGCTCACTTGGCTAAGCTCGGCATCAAAAGAGGAGTAGGTAGAAATAACGGGCGAGCCGATATGCCGGCTCGCCCGTTATCTGGCGTATGCAACCAAAGGCTATTCCGTAGACGCAGACCCGCCGTCAACAAGTTCCAGATCGCCATCCGAAATGCCGTCGGCACCCAAACTCTGCTCTTGCTCCACCTCTTCGCTCATCGTGGACCTGGGCGTCGACCCCTTAGCGCCCACGATATATGCGGCCCCCAGACCCATAGCGATGGCGATCAAAAACAGAACCACATAGACGGGCCAATGGCGTTTGATGTATGAAAACACGCTAACTCCTTAGAGGTCCCCTACGAACGGCGGATGACCTCGGTGACAACCTCGGACACCGTAGCGATGTTCGTCGGGTTGACGTTGTACGGCAAATCGTCTTCGGTGCGCGCGCAGGCAAGACGCGGGCCATCGACACCGGCAATTGTGAGGGCGCGACGGCTCGCCTCGAGCGCGGCATAGGCATCGGTCTTGGCATAGGGCATCTCAAACGCGCCACAATCAACGTGGAACGACTTGCACACCTTGCTGACCAGATTCATGATGCGGCGATCACCCTTGAGCAACTGCTGCTCGCCTTCGACCGTCACGACCGAAAGCCTACCGGCTCCAATGGACTCAAGATTGATAAAGAACACACCACGCAGCTTATCGCGATGGGCTTCGAGGAACGCCTTCATACCGGCGCCGTCACAATCCGAGGCACCCGTTGCCACAAACCAGATATCGTGACCAAGCAGCTCGTCATCACCCATGGAGGCAACAGCCGAAAGCATGTCCTCGGCAGAAGCGCCGTCAGAAGAGGTGGCACCGCCCTTCCAGCCGTTATCATCGTCCTCAAAGTTATCCCAAGAGCCGATACCGCGGCCAGACTTCTTGGCATCGTAGTCATCCTCGACGCCCAGCCAGTCGCTCATGCTGTTCTGCTCATTCTTCTTTTTGCGTCCGAACAAGCCGCCCAGACCGCGCTTCTGAGGCTTTGCCTCCTTGGCGACGGGAGCCGAGATGGTTTCGATGGGCTGAGCGCCCGAAGAAACGGGCATGGAGGGTGCAACCGGTGCCGACGTGGGCTCGGGCCCCTGAGCCGTCGCGAAAGGATCGTCGGCCTGAGCCGAGGGGTCGGGGAGATCGAAGAGGGATGTGCGGGATGCGACGTTGGCCTGCTGCATCGAGGGCAGCGATGGATCGGGGACCGAGGCAAGCGGCGAAGAAGAAGGTGTGGGCACCGGAGCAGAAGCGGGATCGGGGATATTCATCTGCGGACGCGGTGCGGCCTTGGACGAAATCTGCGCCATGAGCGAATCAACCGTCTCGACCTGCACCGATGCGGGGTTGGCAACCGTGGAGCCGGGATCGCTCGGGGCAGGCATGGTAAAGATCTGCGTAGAGTACGGCCTGGACTCATCGGCGTTAGAAATCACCGGTGTCTCTTCTTGCTCAACGACGACCGTCGCTTCGGCTTCAATCTCGTCGGCGGTGTTCGGCTCGGCGTCAACGTTCTCAACCTGCTCGGCATCGACACTCTCAGCCGGCTCGGCTTCGGGCGCCTCGATCTCATCTGCAGCATCCTGGGACTCATCGGAAACAGAAAGGGGCTCGGCGATGGCAGTACCCTGCTTCTCGAACGTTATCGTGGCATCGAAGTTCGCGGCGTCGAGCGTTTCGGTGGCGTCGATTGGCTGCTGGGCCTCGAAGGACGTCGTAGCCTCGGCGACCTCCGTCGCGGCAGGCTGCTCAGCCTCATGCTGTTCAAATTCCCGCGCCGCACGCTCACGCTCGGCCTCGGCAGCCTGCTGGTGGGCGATAGCCTCCTGCTCTGCCACCTCGCGCGCAGCGGCACGCTTTTCCTCAAGGTCGTCGACAAGTTTTTTACCCTTAGCGAGCGCGCCCTTAAAGAAGCTTGAAGCGCTAGCTCCAATCGAAGAGAACGCAGATGCTATATCGGCATGGGGCGTCGCGACCGGTAGATCGGCCGAAAAATCGGTATCGCTCTCATAGGAAACGCGCTGCGGATACCCATCGTAATCGCTGGCGGAATCGTCGTACACATCCTGAACCACCGGGGCGGGCGCAGCGGCGTCCGGCTCGGGTTCAGGGCTGGGCTCGGGTTCCGTCTTGGGCTCGGTATCGACGACGGGCTCGTCGGCAGGCGCGGCGACAGGTTCAACCGAAGCAGGCTCGGGATCGATCGTCGGCTCCTCGCCCTCTTCGTAATCAAGCGTGCACGACTCGGGAAGCATCCCAAGGGCACGAATGGCATCAGAACCAAAGCGAATATTACCGGCAGCATTGCGATACAGCTTGGGCTCGGGCTCGCTCGGCTCGGCGACAGCGGGCGCCCCAATCGACTCGACGTCATCCTCATCCGCGACCGGCTCGGCAGCAACCTCGGCTTCAGCCTGAGCCTCGGGAGCAATGACACCAATCAGGGTTTCGTCAGCTGAGGCACCCTCAAAGCCATCAATCTGCTCGTCAAAAACTTCGCCCTGCTCGGATTCGGGAGCGATCGGCTGGCCAAACTCGTCCTCGTTGTAGGAGGGTTCTTCGTACTCGATCGTGTTGCCGTAGTCGTTTTGCTGCTGGACAGCGGCATACTCAGCCGCCGCGCGCGCCATCTCCTCGGCACGACGCTTTTGCTCACCAAAATAGTCATCAAACGGAATGTCGTTGGGGAACTCGTTTTCGCCCTGGTAAGGGGCAACGTTATCCATGACACCGAGCATCGCGGCTACAGAAGACTTATTGCAGACCGCACCGGACGTATAGGGAAGAACAAAACGGTTGGCAATGATATTGGCCGCGTTGGCGAGCGCCACAAGAGAGGCGAGGATCGCAACGATCCAAAGCAGAACCTTCAAAGCGCCGGGGAGCGGCAGAATACGCAGAATGGCGACGGCAGCGGGGACAATCGTGGCGACCGGCAGCATCTTGGCGATGAGCGCGCGATACGGCGCGTACGGTTCGCGAGCGAGGAGCTCGGCACGCGGAGAATCGTAATGGGCGACAACAACCACCGGACGGTTGCGCGGAGATGCAAGCGGACCTGTGGCCTTGTGATAGGCAATGACATTTTGACTCACGCCCGTCTTGCCCAGGCGAGAGATAACAGGGCGACCGGTACGCTCGAGCACATACAACACGGCACCGACGATGGCCAGCAGAACACCGATTAAGCCGATGCTGCCGCCAATACCCATAAGCAGGGCGCCGGCAAAAGACAGAATGCCTGTGACGGCAAATGCCAGCCTGCTGGGTGCAGGAGCGTTAAATTCCTGGACTTCGGGATCAAAGCCATGATTGCGGAAGATCTGGGCGATATCCTCGGCAGCCAAACGCTCTTCTTCGCTGCACGCCGGCGTGATGCCCGTGCCCTGTAGCAGATGATTGATATAGTTCTGGGTGTTCGCCATGTGCGCTCCACATCCATAATCCGACAAATAGGCCCAATGCTTGCACATTAGAACCGTATATAGTCGAAAGTATACCCCGAGCGAACGCAATCGGCCGAAATCTGGGCATCTTAACGCACTGAGCGGACAAGGATATAGCCTAATCTCCATATCGGATTAAAATCATGGCATCAAATAACCTTCCCATGCGAGGATTCTATGACGGTAAGCGATATGACCGCGACAAACAAAACAAATGCGCCAGAACCCGGTTTCGACAAAACCGCCCAGCGTATCCTCAACCTTTTCTTTGTCCTCAACAGTTCCCCCGAGCCCGTAACTACCGAGCAGATCGTGCTGGATTCTGACCTAGGCTACGGATCGGGCAACGTCGACTCGGATAAGCGAAAATTTCGCCGCGACCGCGACAAGCTGCTCGAGCGGGGCATTGTGATCAAGGAAGTTCGCGCCGCGGGTGCCCAGGAGACCGAGGAGAGCGCCTGGACAATCGACCGTGAGCATACGTTTGCCGCGGGCGGCTTGATCACCGCAGACGATGCCGACATTCTGCTAAACGCTATCGATCAGACCCTCACCACGGGCTCTTCGGCCTTTGCGACCCCGCTCGCCGACATACGCTCCAAAATTGCCTATCTTACCGGCGAGACGAATACGGCCGAGCCCCCCGTTGTTCACTCGCCGACGGTCGATGCGGTATGGAGCGCGTTTGCCGACCGATGCGCGCTGCGTTTTTTGTATCAAAACGGACGGGGTGAGCAACGACAACGCACTGTTTGCGTCTACGGCATGTTCGAGCGCGAAGGAACGGCCTACTTTTGCGGCCTAGATGACGCCACCGGAAAAATCAGAACCTTTCGCTGCGATCGCATCGTTCGTGCGTGGCGTCCATCGCGGGCCTACGCCATTCCCGCAGACTTCAATCTCAACGATTACCTCTTCTTTGAATTCGATTTCTCCGATTGCCAGCCCGTCACGGCAACTTTCTCGTTTGCTCCGCAGGCTCAATCCGACATGGTCCACGGCCTCACACGTGGGCGAGGAAGGCTCGAGCACGCCAAAGACGGCTGGACCTGGACCGTTGACGTTCGCGACCTGAATGCGGCGGCGTCATTTTGCATGGAACACAGCGTTGACGGTATGAGGCCCGTAGCGCCCAACGAACTCAAGCAGGCGTGGAACCGCCTCATCGAAAGGACAGTGAGCGCTCATGGCCGTGCGTAAGCTCACCAGCGAACAAAGGCTCTCGCGCTCCATCGACATTATGGAGGCACTCTATGCCGCCGGCGAGGCGGGCATGACGCGAGACGAAATCTGCAGTCGCTTCGATATCTCCGGAGCTTCGCTCGACGAGATCATCGGCATCATCTCGACGCTCGCAGACCGCGAATCGGGCGCGCGCATCATTTGCGAATGCCACGATGAACGTGTGGTTCTCATCGGCGATGCGGGCCGTGTGCTGCCGCTTCGCCTGAGTGCCGCCGAGGGCGCCGTACTCAATCATGAATTGGAGTCACTCGGAATCGAGGAGTGCGCGGCGGCGCGCATCCGGCGCGCACTCCTTCCGGCGGAACTCGGATACAACCAACGCGTTGACGATACCGTCGCCCGCGGATCTTATTGGCAGCAACTCTGTTGTGCAATTCAGGATGGCGTGCGATGCCTCGTCACCTACCGCTCCCTGGACGACCAGCATCCACGCAGGCGATTGATCGACCCCCTAAAGATTACGACCAACGGCGACCAAACGTACCTGATTGCCTGGGATGTCGAGGCAGACGGGCAGCGCTCCTACCGTATGGACAAGATCGAGGAGCTTCTGCTGACGGAAGACTCCGTCGTGCGTCACACGACCGAAACCACGTCCCTGCACGATTCCCTTGCACAGGCAAGCCAGAGCGTTAAGCTCCTGATGCCGCTCGATATGGCAGAACGCGTGAGGTGGGCAGGTATCAGGTCAATTAAAGCCGATGGGGAGGGTACGGCAAGCGTGACCGTTTGCTATAGCTCCGAAAACTGGCTGTTTAGCCAGATTATCGCAGCGGGCGGAGCCATCCGCATCGCAGACGACCCCGCCCTTTCAAAGCGTCTATGTGATGCCGCCGAGGCAATGGCCTTCCGTTCTTAGCGATGGCGTTCGTGCGCTTGGCGCCATAACTGAAGATAGTGGCCGATCTGCGCCGTTTCGATGCGCTGATACGAGCTGGTAGGCAGCGATGTCAGAAATTTCTTTCCGTAACCCTTCGTCACCAGACGCGGGTCGGCCAAAATCAACACGCCGCAATCGGTCGATGAACGAATCAGGCGACCGGCCGCCTGCTTGACCTCGAGAACCGCCTCGGGCAGCGAGTAGCGTACCCAGGCGCGGTCCTCGCGCAGATTGCGCTCGCACGAGAGAGGATCGGTGGGGCTCGAGAATGGCAGCTTGGGGATAATGACGCATCTCAGCGTCTCGCCGCTGGCATCGAAGCCCTCCCAAAATGCTTTGAGAGCAAAGAGCGACGAGGTCGACTCGTTGATAAAGCGATCGCGCAAGCGACGGGGAGACGAATTGCGCTGCTGACAATTGAGTTCCAGGCCGGCACGCGCCAGCTTGGGCTCAACCCGAGCGTACAGGTCTTCCATATCGCGGCGATTGGTGAACAGCGTGAGTACCGACCCGCCCATGGCAAGATGGGCATCGACCAATACGCGCTCGAGCGCGGACAGATAGCCCTCGCGGTCGCGAGGGTCGGGAATGTCCCCCGCCACGACTACGGCCATGTTCGAATCGAAGTCATAGCTCGAATCCAGGTGCAGTGACGAGGATGCCGAAGCGCCAATGCGATCGAGGCCTACGGCATGGTTAAAGTGCTCAAAGCTCTTGGACACCGTCATGGTTGCCGAGGCAAAGATGGCCGTATGCACCTCGGGCAGCCACTCGTTCGCCAGGGCCTCGCCGATGTCGATGCGCTCGGCGGTCATGGATTCTCCGCCCGCACGTAGGCGGCGGTTGACCTGCAGCGAGTACACATAATGCTCGTCGGTGCCGTCAATGATGAGCTTGAGGTTCTCGGCCAGCTCGTGCAGACGGCGCGAAATATCGCCCAGGTCGACGACGACCTCGGGTTTATCGGCAGCGACAGCCTGCACCAGCGCGGCAACATTTTTATCCGCCTGCTCCAGGGCATCGATAGCAGCGCTGGCAGACTGCAAGAAGTCATGCCAGTCATCCGACTCGCGCAACTCGGGGCCAATCCACAGATTTGCGCTGTCATAGCCACCGCGGGCGCGACGGCCGAGCTCACGCACGCCGTCAAACACCTCGGCGAGTGCCATGCTCGCGCGTGCGACCGTAGACGTCGCCTTCGCGGTGAGCCCCAGATAAAGCGTGGAGCCTTCGGATGTCGCCAAATCACGAGATACCTGGCTCAATGCACCGGAGCTCGACCCGCCAAGGCGCTCAAATAGCACGCGAGATTCGTCTGCCGAGACCACGCGCGCCCACTGGCGGCGCGCCTCGCGCTCGATGGAATGGGCCTCGTCGATTACCCAGTGGCGGATGGGAGGCAAAATTCTCCCTTCGGCCGCAACGTTGCGAAATAGCAGGGAATGATTTGTGACCACGATATCGGCATGCGCCGCGCGACGACGGGCACCGTGGACGAGGCATTTATCGGGGAAGAACGGACACAGGCGGCGAGCGCATTCGCGCGAGGCCGTCGTAAAGTCGGGGCGGTTGACGCTGCGCCAGCGAATGCCGAGCGAATCGAGGTCACCATCGGCAGATTGGCACACATACGCCATGATCACCGCAACCGCTGTGAGCGTGTCGGCAGGATCGCGGTTGGTGGTAATCTCGGTCTGACTTCGGCTCATGCGCTCGAGTTTGCGCAGGCACGGATAGTGGTCATATCCCTTGAGCGCACAGAATGACAAGCCTCCGTCCAGCTGTTCGGCGAGTTTTGGCAGCTCGTGGTACATAAGCTGATCGGCAAGATTATTCGATTTGGTCGCAATGCCAACGGTAATGTTGTTTCGGCGGGCGGCCTCGGCAAAGGGCACGAGATACGCCATCGATTTACCGACACCCGTACCGGCCTCTATCACGCGATGCGTATCCGTAACCAACGCGTCGCGTACCTCGAGCGCCATGGCAATCTGCTCGTCGCGCGGCTCATATGTGGGATACATGCGGCTGACTAGGCCACCAGGGGCATAATCCGCCTCAATCTCTTCGCGACTCGGCATGTTAAGAACCGGCAGCTCGTCGGCATCCACGCGATCATCGGCGCGATCGGCCTTGAGCACGTCGGCGCGGGCGGCGGCAAGCGAGAAAATCGAGCCGGGGTTTTGACCTGCCAAAAACGAGAAAATGGGACGATAGGACCAAGGAACATCCGCGTGCATATCCGCCAGACGCGCCATAAGGCCCTGCGGCAAGTCCGTAAGGGCAACCAGCAGCACGCGCCACACCCCACACAGGGCATCGACATCGGCATTTGCACGGTGCGACACGGAGTCGCAGCCAAACAGATCGGCCATAAAGGACAACTTGTGCGATGCCAGGCGCGGCAGCGCGATACGGGACAACGCCAGCGAATCGATCCAGATGTCGCTGACGTTGACACCGCCCTTGACCGATTCGATGAACGATCGGTCAAACGTGGCATTGTGCGCGATAACCGGGCACCCGCCCACAAAATCGGCGAGCGCAGCCACGGCCTCTACAGCCGAGGGGGCATCGGCCACATCGGCGTTTGTGATGCTTGTGAGCTCAGTGATTTCGGCAGGGATCAGCTGCTTGGGATGCACAAACGTATCAAAGCGGTCAACGACCTCGCGGCCCGAAAGACGGGCCGCGGAAATCTCGATAAGTTCGTTGTCCTGGACCGAAAGACCCGTGGTCTCGGTATCGAGGACGATAACATCCTCCTCGATAAGGCCAAACGATTGTGTGCGGGCACGCTCGGCGAGCGTTGCATAGGAATCAATGACAAACTGCGGCGTTCCAGGAGATACAGCGTCCTCGATTAGCATGCAATGCCCGCTCGACGGAGACCCATGCGAATCAGACTGTCGCAGACCTGCGGGAAGGTCATGTCTTCGGTATGACGAATCTCGTCCGGATACAGCGACGTATCGGTCATACCGGGAATCGTATTGGTCTCGAGGATGACGGGGCCGTCCTCGCTCACGATAAAATCGCTGCGCGAAATGCCCAGACAGCCGAGGGCTCTGTGGGCCGCACAGGCAAGTTCCTGGGCACGAGCATAGTTTTCGGGCGAAATCTGCGCCGGAATACGGTGGATATCCGTGGGATCGACGTACTTCACATCCAGGTCATAGAACTCGCAGTCCTCAGGCTTGCGAATCTCGACGATCGGCAGGGCGCGCACGTCATCCTCGCCGTAGACGCCTACGGTAATCTCGGTTCCCTCGATGCACTTTTCGACCAGCACCTTATCGCCGTACTCAAAGGCCTTGGCGATGGCGGCAGGCAGCTCAGAGGGCTCGTGTACCAGGGAGATGCCGTAGCTGGAGCCGTTGACGGCGGGCTTTACAAAGCAACGCTCGCCGCAAATCTCAACGATGCGATCGATATCGACCTCGTCGCCCGCCTCAAGCGCCAAACCGGGGGCAATGGGGATGCCCGCCTTGGCATACAGAAGCTTTGAAACCTCTTTATCGGCGCCACACGCGCTGGCGAGCACACCCGACGCCGTGTAGGGGATACCCAGCGTCTCCATGGCTCCCTGCATGGCGCCATCCTCGCCGCCGGCGCCGTGCATGGCGATAAACGCCACGTCAAAATCGCCAGTTGCCATAGTCACCATAAAATCATCGGCAGCCGTATCGAGCAGCTCCACCGAAGTGTAGCCAGCCTCCTTTAGGGCCACCACGACGTTCTTTCCCGAATTGAGCGAAATCTCGCGCTCGGCGGAATGGCCGCCCGCCAAGACCGCTACGTGCATGTTCTCTAGGCTTTTACCCGGCATGGGCAGACTCCTCCTCTATGATTTCTGCAGCTGATACCATATTGTAGCGATACCCCCTACGTTTCCCCAAAATCGAAAGGCTTCCATGAATCCCAGGACTAAATCTCAGGACATTCGCGACTTGAGCCAAAACGATATTCGCGAGCTCGTGGCCGAACTCGGCCAGCCCGCTTTCCGCGCGAAGCAGCTCATTGAATGGGTTTTTGAGAAGAACGTTTGTTCGTTTGACGATATGACCAACCTTCCCAAGGCTTTCCGCGAGCAGTTAAAGGAGGCTTTTGCCTTCGACACGCCGACCGAGCTCACCAAGCAGGTGTCCAAGGACGGCTCTCGTAAATACCTACTCGAGTACCACGATGGCATTTCTGTCGAGACCGTCGGCATGCCCCGTCGTAACAAGCTCTCTGTCTGCGTATCCACCCAAGCCGGCTGCGGAATGGGCTGTGCTTTTTGCGCTACCGGTCTCAACGGCCTCAGGCGCTCGCTTACCGCCCAGGAAATCGTCGACCAGGTACTTCACGTTTCCAATGATTTTGGCGAGCGCGCGACAAGCGTAGTGTTCATGGGCCAGGGCGAGCCTTTTGCCAACTACGATGAGGTTCTTAAGGCGCTGCGCATCCTTAATGACCCCGACGGTATCGGTATTGGAGCGCGCCATCTCACCGTGTCTACCAGCGGTGTTATTCCTGGCATCCGTAAGTTTGCCGACATTCCCGAGCAGTTCACCCTAGCTGTCTCGCTGCACTCCGCTATCCAGTCCACACGCAATAAGCTCATGCCCGGTGTCAAGAAATACACACTCCTGCGCCTTCACGAGGCACTGCAGCTCTACACCGAGAAGACCGGCCGCCGTCCGACGTACGAATATGCCATGATCGAGGGCGTCAACGACACCAACCCCGAAATGCAGGCGCTCTGCGACTTCTGTGAGGGCACGCTGTGCCACGTCAACCTGATTCAGCTCAACGATATTGAGGGCAGCCCGCTCAAGCCGTCACCGATCCATAAGGTAGAAGACCTTCAACGCCGTCTTGAGTCCCGTGGTATCGAGACCACGATCCGCAACTCTCGTGGCAACGATATCGATGCGGCTTGTGGCCAACTCAAGCAGCGTTTCAAAGTTCAGAAGAACGCGTAGGGGCGACCAGCCTAAACGTTTCATGTGAAACATCAGAAAGCCCCGGTTGCTTAATTGCAACCGGGGCTGTTTCATATTCATCGATTATCTGCATCATACGATTGTCCAGCATTATTTAGGACGATATTAGGGATCCCTGTACTGGTGATCAGACAAGGAACCCTTCAGAATAGATGAGTCATTGTTAGGTACCTAAAAGCCTACATTTTCCCATTGATGATTAACCCAATCTTTGTTGATCTTGGGATTCTTAGTCATCTGAGCCGTACGCATGGCAACGTCCTCGGTCATAACATCCATTTTCTTTTTCGAGGTATCAACGATATCCTGCGCTCCGCGAAGTAAACGACCACGCAATTCATCATCTGTCGCAATCTTATAACCGGCAAAAGCGCCAACTGCAACAGTAGCAGCCAAAGCGACAGCAGTCAGAACTCTATTCCTCATCCTGACCTCCTTGATCAAACTGAATGATTTCGCCAAGAATGCGAGAGAGTTCCTCTTCATCCTTAAATTCAATCTCGATCTTGTTCTTGCCGCGCGAGCTCTTTACGCGAACGTTCGTGTTAAACACCTGACGCAGAACGCGTGCCGCCTTCTTAAAAGACTGAGGCGTTGCGGTTCGAGGCGTTTTTGGTGTCTCTCCGGCAGAAAACAACGGGGCAAGATTTTCTGTCGCGCGGACGGACAATCCTTCTGCAACAACCTTCTCAGCTAACTTAATGCGTGCATCTTCGTATGGAACTGCAAGAATTGCACGAGCATGGCCAGCAGTCAGCTTACCTTCAAAGATCATCTGCTGAACAACCTCTGGAAGATCAAGTAGGCGCAGCGAATTGGTGATTGCAGAGCGAGACTTGCTAACAGCCTTCGACAAGGCCTCTTGAGTCATACCACTCGCATCGATGAGCTGTCGATATCCCTTAGCCTCTTCGACGGGATTGAGATCAGAGCGTTGCAGATTTTCAATCAATGCAAGCGCAAGCATCTGTTCATCATCAACATCTTTTATGATGACAGGAACTTCCTCAAGTCCAGCGAGCTTAGAAGCCTGATAACGGCGCTCACCCGCGATAATCTCATAGCCATTACCGTGCTTGCGTACAAGAAGCGGCTGAAGAACACCATGCTCCTGAATCGACTCACTCAACTCTCGAAGCTCGGTCTCATTAAAATGAATTCTGGGTTGATTGGGGTTTGGAACGATATCTTCGATTGGAAGTTTAGTTTTCGAAGCAGTATTGGATGCGGACGTCGCAGATCCACCGGTCTCATATTCTGCTTCGGATACCAATGCATTGAGTCCGCGACCCAAACCGCCACGCTTCCTAGGACTAGGCACGCTTGATCACCTCTTTGGCAAGGTTCATATACGCCTTTGCACCCTTATTTTGCGGTGCATATGTAATTACCGGCTCACCGAACGACGGTGCTTCTGATATTTTAACCGTACGCGGAATTAAGGTCTTAAATGCCTTATCTCCAAAGTACGACTGCACTTCTTCGACAACCTGATTTGAGAGCGATGTTCGCGAATCATACATCGTCATAAGCACGCCATAGGTATCAAGGCTCTTATTTAGGCGTGTTTTGACCATCTTCATCGACTCAAGCAGCTTCGTGACACCTTCGAGTGCGTAATACTCACACTGAATCGGAATCAGAACACTGTCCGCCGCCGTCAACGCATTAATGGTCAACAAGCCAAGTGAAGGCGGACAGTCAATAAATATAAAGTCAAACTCATCCTTAACAGGCTCAAGCAGATCCTTCAAGCGTGTTTCTCGTGCAATTGCGCTTACAAGCTCAATTTCGGCACCTGCAAGCTGAATAGTAGCCGGAATTACAAATACTTTATTGCAATTTGTATCAAGAACAAGCGATTCAGCTGGAACATCATTCAGCAATGCATCATAGATGCAGTTATCGAGTTCTTCTTTTTCGATTCCAAAGCCGCTCGTGCTATTACCCTGTGGATCAAAATCGACAATCAGCGTCTTTCGACCCTGTTCACCCAGTGCTGCTGCAAGGTTTACTGCTGTGGTGGACTTACCCACACCACCCTTTTGATTGATGATTGCAATGATACGCGTGTCTTTTGCGCTCTTCGAACGCTTAACGTCGCGAAATCCCACGGTCCCTCCTGGTGTATTTTAAGCTGTTAAACGGAGGATGTTTCACGTGAAACATTCCGATTCATCATCTGTTATGTTTCACGTGAAACATAACAAGTAATTACTATCCATTATGTTTCACGTGAAACATCTAGGCAAGCGGATTCTTCTTCGCCATGCCATTAGCACGTGGAAGCGAAATAGCTGCCGGACGAGATTTTTTTAAAATGATAAACTCGCGATGACCCAAGCCATTTGGCAAATCTAAATCATCTGTCAAAAGTGTGGTGAACCCGCATATGCTAGCGGCAGTTAGACCAGACTGAAGTTCGACGTCTGACGGGTTTCCCTTAGTAATAACAAAGAGACCACTATCTATTAGAAATGGTGAAGCATACTCGACGAGAACTGGTAACGGTGCAAGTGCACGAGCAGTGACAACAGCAAACTGTTTCTTATGGCTTCGGGCATATTCTTCAAGACGATCATGAACCGCGTGAGCATGCTTGAGACCGAGAGCCTCAACAAATGAGTTGACGGAATCAACCTTCTTGCCAACCGAATCGATATAGGTAGCCTTACGTCGGCACGCAATTGTCAAAGGGATACCAGGAAACCCAGCACCTGTACCCATGTCTAACAAAGCGCCTTCTGGAGCTATGTCTATATAGGGAAGCAACACAAGCGAATCAAGAATATGAAGAACAGCCGCATCTTCGATATTTAGGATGCGCGTAAGATTGGTGGTCTTATTAGCCTCCAAAACAAGATCAAGATGCTCAATACAGGAGCGTAGGGCATCATGGGAGACCTTCAAAGAATAGTCTTCGCAATACGAAATTAGACGACTAAGCATCTGACTTGTCTGCTCATCGGTTAGTACAAACAAGACAAACTCCTATCTGACAAAAATCAGTGTTTCAAGAACTTTTGACAAAAAAAGGGGACGTGGAAACCACGCCCCCTTAAGATAAGCTCGTTTAGGTTATCGAGCAACAATCACAACATGACGATCGGGGTCAGAACCCTCAGAATGCGTGTCGACGGCGTCGTTGCCGCGAAGAGCAATATGAACCAGACGGCGCTCGTAGGCATTCATGGGAGGAAGCGAAACGCTTTTGTGAGTGCGAACTGCCCGCTCGGCAGCAGACTGAGCCATAGAGGCAACCTTGTCCTGGCGGCGGCTCTTATATCCCTCGACGTCGACGACGACCGGATACCTAAAGCCAAGCTTGCGGCTCACCAACAGCGAGAACATAACCTGAAGGGCATCAAGGGTGCGACCATGACGACCAATAAGGACGGCAAGGTCGGGAGCCGTTACATCAAGAATCAGTTCGCCCTCGTCGCCCTCAAACTCATCGATAGGAGAGTTGGCGGCGTCGAAATGCGAAAGGATGGAACGAAGAATAGAAATCGCAACATCGGCAATGGTGTCGAGCTCTTCGTCCGTAAGCTCTTCACCAGCCTTGTAGCGCTGTGCAATCTCGAGATAATCGCCCGCGGCCTGCGGGGCAACCTCCTCAAGCATATCCTCGACGATCTCTTCAGACATAACGTACTCCAAAAGTTAGGTACCTAAATAAGATTACTATACCGCTACTTCTTCTTGTGCGGGCGCGGCTTCTTCTCGCGACGCGTGACCTCAACCTGCAGCGGGGCGTTCTTAAGACGCTCCTCCTCTTCGGCCTTAGCCTTCTCGATAACCTTCTGCGTCACAAAGATCTGCTGGATGACCTGCCAGGCAGAAGACACGTCGTAGTACAAAAGAACACCAACGGGCAGGCTCCAACCCATCCAGAGCATCATGACGGTCATGACGACGGCCATCATGCGCATGCTCTGGGCCTGCTGACCGGTCTGATTGCGCGACATGTACAGCTGCGGAATCAGGGTCAGGACAGCAAACAGAATCAGGCAAATCAGCGCAGGCAGTGCGACCATAAAGCCATCGGCAAAAGAGGCGCTCGGCGTGGTAGTCAGATCGGGCAGAATGTTGAAGAACGAGAAGGTGCCCTCGTTAAAGTACTGCGGCAGGTTGCGCAGAAGTGTAAACAGGGCGATGAGGATAGGCATCTGAATCAGAAGCGGCAGGCAGCCGGACAGCGGATTGAACTTGTTCTCGCTGTAGAACTTCTGCATCTCCTCGGCCTGACGCTGGGGATCGTCGGCGTAGCGCTCCTGGATCTCGAGCATCTTGGGCTGCAGCACCTGCATACGGGCCGTCGACTTGGTCGACTTGAGCATGAGCGGCGTCAGCAGCAGACGGACGATGACCACCAGGATAATGATGGACAGGCCCCAGTCGACCGCAAAGGTCTGGATGAGCTTGAGCAGCTCGAAAAGGATGTTAACGATCCAATCCCACATGTAATTTTTCCTCCGATAGCGAGTGCCCGCTAGGGCACAGGGTCATAACCGCCGACGTGCAGGGGATTGCAGCGAGCGATGCGCCTCACGGCAAGCCAGCAGCCTCTACAAACACCGTATTTCTCGATAGCCTGGACGGCGTAATGAGAACACGTTGGATAATAAATGCAGGCGTCAGGCAATAAGGGCGAAATAACCTGTTGATATATGTGAATAGGAGCGATGGCAACACGTCGCAAAACGTGATTGCTCATCGCTCCTCCCCGGCAACGCCGGCGCGTATCACAAGCGAACGCAATGCCTCGTTCATCTCCTCCGGCGACGAGATCCTCGTCTTGGGGGTCGCGAACAAGATGATGTCATAACCCGCAACGGGAAATCCGCAGCTGCGGGCGGCCTCGCGCATCACACGCTTAGAACGGTTGCGCACAACTGCGCAACCGAGTCGTTTAGCACCAACGAAGGCGACCCTTCCAGAGTCGCCTTCGCCAACCGATTCACATATGGTCATTCGAATCAGAGGATGATTGAAACGACGCCCCTGACTGAACACATGCTCGAAATCTTGCCGAGACTTAATAGTCTTCATGCGAGATGTGTGTATCGCTGCTAGACAGTGAGACGCTTGCGGCCCTTGGCGCGGCGACGGGCGAGCACGGCACGACCACCCTTGGTGGCCATACGGGCACGGAAGCCATGGGTCTTGGCACGCTTACGCTTATTAGGCTGATACGTACGCTTCATCTTAAGTTCCTCCTGCTGCATTTCGAGTGTCCGCGAGGGCGCGGACGCAGATATAGACACGTGAGCTTGAAGATTGTAGGGAAATCAATGTTCAAATGTCAAGAAATCAAAGGTAAAAGGTTGCGCAGTTCACACGGTTCCGCCATAAGCCGGATGAGTTTTTGAGTATGACTCCAACTTTTCACGATATTTCACCGAGTTTTCAACAGGTCATGTTGCCAATGTTGAGAACTTTTCGCCCATTTTCCAAAGTTTTCAACATGTTTTGAAAACTTGTCGAAAGATGAGAAACATTGCGCGGTGAGCTACTATTTATCCGAAACCTTTTGAAAGATTGCGAGCGGCATGTCTGACGACTTTTACACCATGGTCGATTCCGGTGACCCGGCACCCGACAACGAGCACATCAACGGCGTACGCGAAGAGCGCGAAGAGGGCGAGCAGACATCGAAACAGACACCGAAAACCATGTATGCGGCGCGCATCGCCGTCTATGACGACATGCTTTCGACCCCGCGCGTGATCGTCATCGAGCCGCAAGACATCCGCACGTATCTGGAAGAGACGACTAACACCGTCTACCAGTGCATGAAAGAGCAAGGCGGACACATCTCACTCATGGTTATCCGCGAGATTGTCGAAAACTTTATCCACGCCCACTTTGCCGAGCCCATTATCTCGATCCTGGACGGCGGGGAAACTATCCGCTTTGCCGACCAAGGTCCGGGCATCGACGACAAAGAGCGCGCCTTCGACTTTGGCGTCACCAGCGCAAACAGCAAGATGAAGCGGTATATACGCGGCACCGGGGCAGGTTTTCCCATGGTGCAGGAATACCTGGAAAACGCCGGCGGGGCAGTCTCCATCGAAGACAACATGGGCAACGGCACCGTCGTCACGGTGAGCCTCGACCCCAAGCGCGTGCAGGAAATTGAGCGCGCGGGAGGGCGCGGGGCAGCCGTGCGCCCCGAGGCCCAGGGGTCGGAATACCCACTGCCGGGAGCATTTCCACAGCAAGCAATGATGACTCCGCAGCAAACCATGGCCGCGTCCCCACTACAACAGCCCATGGCTTCGCAGCAGATGCATCAACCCGGCATGCCGCCCATGCAGGACCCCCAGCCCGCGGGACAGACGACAACTCAAGGCTCGGCAGAGTCCATGGTCCCGGCCGATTTGGATGCAGCCGCGATGCAGCAGGTGACGGGCATGCAAGGAGCTCGGCAGATGGGCTTCCAACCGTACCCGCAGGCATATCCGGGACAATATATGCCGCAGCAGGGATACTCCCAGCAATATATGCAGCAGTATCCCCAGGGCTATCAGCAGCCGTATCAGCAGATGCCGCAGCCGTACAATCCCTGGGCCCAGCAGATGCCGCCGCAGCCATACCAACAGTGGCCGCAAAGTTTTCAACAGCCGATGCCAACCATGCAGAGTTCTCAACAACCAGCAGCTCAAATGATGTATCCTAATGCGGCGAATCAATACGCACAGCCGCAACCGGACGTATTTGTGAGCGAGCGCGGCAACGCGGCGCTGGGATATCTGGCTCAAAACCAAGAGTGCGGCGCCACCGACCTGGCGCGAGCATTTGGAAACTCCGCACCCACGTGGTCACGCACACTCAATGACTTGGCGCAGGCCGGCTTGGTGATCAAACACGGTCAGAAATACCATCTGACCGAACTCGGCAGCGCTCGCGTGCGTGCCCAAAGTTAAGGAACGGGAGAGACAGTGGACGAGGAAGCAAGCATCATCCTGGAGGATGCCATCGCCTTTTGCCAGCGCGACGGCCAAGATGCACGCCTCATCAACATGTTGGGGCAATCGCGTGCCGTGAACCTGACCGAGGACACCTTGACCATCGAGGCACCGTCGCGCTTTGCCATTGCGCAGCTCAAAAAGCACCAGCCGACTATCGAGCACTACCTAGAAGAGATTGCCTTTGCGCCGATCGCGCTCAACATCGTGGCCCCGCAGGGTCCCACGACAGGCGCCACAGGGGCGGCACCCGTCACTCCCCCTTTGACGACCGTCGCCCCCGTGGCGGCTCCGGAGACCAATGCGAGCGATGTTTCCCGTGAAACCATGCCCCACGCAACAGCCGTGCCGGTAGCAACCGCGCCCAGCGTTTCACACATGCCCGTCGCGCACGACGCGGCGCCGGGCGAAGAACCGGGCATCGCGATCAAAAACACGCTGTCGGCCGACGATTTCCGCCGCATGATGAATCAGATGAAGGGCGTGGCACCCGCCAAGAGCGCAAAACCAGTCTCGACATCGCCTGTGAGCGTGCCTGCGGCTGCGGCGCCGGGCGAGCAGAACGCCGATGGCGCGCCCCTCGTGGCCAACTCAAAATTCACCTTCGAAAACTTTGTCTACGGCCCCGAAAACAGCCACGCCTATCGTTCGGCGCTTAAATTCGCCGCACTCGCAGACGAACGCGGTACTTGCACATCCCTGTTCATCTATGGCAAATCGGGCTTGGGCAAGACCCACCTGCTGCTCGCCATCAAAAACGAGCTCGCCGAGAAGTCGCCCGAGATCAAAGTGAAATACGCCAACTCACAGGCATACATCGATGATCTGATGACAGAATTCGACCGCCAAAAGAAGAGTAACGCCCCCATCATGCAGGCATACCACGGCGTGGACGTGCTCATCATCGATGACATCCAAAACATCATCGGCAAGCGCGCGAGCGTGGATTACTTTTTCCAGCTCATGGACGAGTTTATCCGCAACAACAAGAAGGTCGTGATTGCCGCAGACCGTGCGCCCAAGGACCTGAACATGGACGAGCGCCTGACCAGCCGCTTTAACGCCGGCATGCTCTGCTTGGTAGCAGAGCCCAGCTACGAGATGAAGTACAAGATTCTGCAACGCTATTACGAGAACACGATCGCGGCGGCGCCCGAGGCGGGCGACGACTCGCTGCTGGCGGCCTACGGTGGCGACAGCGGACATCTGACCGACGAGCACTTTAAACATATGGCGGAGGTATCGGGCACCAACATCCGTGAGCTCGAGAGCTTCTGCGAGCGCTGCGCCGGGGAGGCGGGCGACCGCGAGCGCGAGGGTAGCGAGCTGAGCTTCGACGACATCGACGCCATCGCCAGCCAGTACTTCGACACGTCGGCCAAAAAGATCAACGTGCAGACAGTTCAGTCTGTTATCGAGGAGCAGTACGGCGTGACGCATGAGGAGCTCATTGGTCCGCGACGCAATGCCAATATCGCCAAGGCTCGCCATATCGCCATTTACCTAGCGATCGAGATGTGCGAGATGACAACCACCGCCGTGGGTGCGGAGTTTGGCAACCGCAACCACTCGACCGTCAGCACGAGCTACAAAAAAGTCCAGAAGATGATCCAGGAAGACCGGACCGTGACCGAGGACCTCAAATCGCTACGAGACAAAATTACACTGCGCTCGTAGGGAAATAGGCACACCTGTTGAAAACTTGTCGAAACCGCGGGCATAAGGTGTCTAAAACCCAGCCTGCTCCGATGAAAAGTTTTGCGCAGGTTTTGAACGTGGAAAACGACCCCTGTTGCACACAGGGAACTGTCGATTCTCTTTTTGGGTTTGACCTGCATGTTTGGGAGTAATCAACAGTTTCGTCAGTACTATTACTATTATTAAGATATTTATATCTATAGAAAGGTATTAAAAGATGAAGTTCACCGTCAGCCAGAGCTCGCTTACGCAAGCAATCGGCGTCGTCATGAAGGGTGTCGCTTCGGCATCCACCCTCCCCATTCTGTCGGGCGTGCTCATCAAGGCACAAGACGGCATCTTGGAATTCCAGACCTCTAACTACACTATCTCGATTCGTCACCGCATCGCGGCACATGTGGAAGAGGAAGGTGAGATGGTAATCCCCTGCAAGATGCTCTCCAACATCACCAAGACCCTTCCCGATGCCCCAGTTACCTTTGAGCTTTCGGAGCGCCAGGTGCTGATCGGTTGCGAGAAGAGTTCCTTCCGCCTGAATACGCTCGATGCCAACGATTTCCCCGAGTTCCCGGCCTATGCCATCGAGAGCGCCGTTGAGCTCCCGACCGACATTCTGTCCGAGATGGTCAGCCGCGTGTGGCGCGTCACCTCGACCGACAAGGCCCGCCCCATCCTGGGCGGTGTGCATATGAGGGTCGAAAACAACACCGTGCGCCTGGTGGCGACCGACTCCTTCCGTCTGGCCGTGTGCGATACGCAGGTGGAGACCTCGACGCTCGAGGGCTCCTTTGAGCTCAACGTGCCGGCCGATGCCTTCAACGACGCCCTGAGCATCATGGCGAGCCAGGCGACCATTATGATCGGTGCCACCGACACCCAGGTTGTCTTTGAAGCCGGCAACACCACCTACGTGTCGCGCCGCATAGAGGGTATGTATCCCAACTACAAGCAGCTCATCCCCGATTCGTGCGTAACGAGCGTCAAGATCGACGTGGCGGCTTTTAATGCCGCCCTCAAGCGCGTGGCGGTCATCGCGAGCGCCAACCCCGCCGTCAAGTTTGAGATCGATGTCGAGAACGGCCAGATGGGCCTGTCCTCCATCTCCAATGACCAGGATCTGGCGCAGGAGACGATCGATGTCGAGGCCGAGGGCGAGTCGGGTACCATTGCCTTTAACTACCACTACATCTTTGGCTGTCTCAACGCCCTGTCCAAGGAGAAGGAGATCACGCTGGAGCTCAAGAGCTACTCGCAGGCCGGCATCTTTAAGTCCTACGACAAGATCAACTATCTGTACCTGGTCATGCCGGTGCGCATCTAGCGGCGCCCTATGGCCATGTTCGCCCGCGATCTTTCCGTCGCGCGCTACCGCAGCTTCGATAGCTATCGCCTGGAACTGAGCGATGGCGTGACGGTGCTCGCGGGGCCCAACGCGGCGGGAAAGACCAACCTCATAGAGGCGCTGCAGCTGCTAACGAGCGGCGCCTCGTTTAGGCATTCCACTGCCGTCGAGCTTGTGCACGACGGCACGGGTTTGTGCAAGGCCGAGCTTAGGCTCGAGGGCGATGGCCGCGTGCTGGACATGGGCCTATGCGTGGAGGACGGTAAGCGTTCGTTTAGCCGCAACGGCAAGCGATGTGCCGCCTCTGGCGTGCGCGGCGTGCTGCCGAGTGTTTTGTTCTGCCCCGATCATCTGGATATGGTTAAGCGCGGTGCCAGCGTGCGTCGCGCCGCGCTCGACGACTTTGGTGTGCAGCTGAGCGCCCGCTATGCCGATCTGGCAAGCGCCTATGGCCGCTGCGTGACGCAGCGTAACGCCCTGCTCAAAGAGACATGGTGCTGCCGTGAGATGCTCGGTGCGTGGAATGAGTCGATTGCCCGCGCCGGATCGGCCCTGCTGGTGCACCGCTTGGCCTTGCTCGATCGCTTGGGCGCCCACGTGCGCAATGCCTACAGGCTGGTTGCGTCCGGGGAGGAGGCCGATGTGGCCTATGCGTCCACGTTGGGGGAGCTGCCCCAGACCGATGACCGCGAGGAGCTGAGGGGCTGGGCATACGAGCGCATGCTCGCGGCGCTCGACGAGCGCGCCGACGAGGAAATCCGCCGCGGCGTGACACTCGTGGGTCCGCACCGCGACGAGATTGAGTTTTCGGTCGCCGGCCGCTCGGCGCGCTCGTTTGCCAGTCAGGGTCAGCAACGTACGTTGGTCCTGGCTTGGAAGGTGGCCGAGGTGGCCGTAGCCCGCGATATTCTGGGTACCGCCCCGCTGCTGCTTTTGGATGACGTGATGAGCGAGCTCGACGGCGATCGTCGCGCCGCTTTTTTGCAGCTGATCGGCGACGACATCCAGACAGTCATAACCACCACCAATTTGGGATACTTTACCGATGAGTTACTTGATCGAGCCAAGGTGGTGAGCATGGGTGAGGCATGCTAATTACGAGCGTGAGAACGGCGCGGCTGCCTTCAGTGACTTTTTGGGTGCCGAGCGCCAGCGCATCTTGGCGTCGGCTACGCCCGAGCGTCGTGCGCAAATGGAGGCCGCCGAGGAATCGCGTGCGGTCTACCGTGCTTGGAACGCGGTGTGCTCGGGCACGCGCGAGGGCCGGCACGTGACGGGGCTGCGTTATCTTCCCGAGTCCAACGAGCTGCTGGTGTATCTCGATTCGCCCTCGTGGACACAGGAGATGACACTTTTGCGCGAGATAATCCGCGCACGCATGGAGCGTGCCGGCGCGCATGTGGATGGCCTGGTATTTAAGACGACCCGCCCCGGCCACACGCCGCCCGCGGCAAAAGAGCGCCTGCGCCCGGTCGCGCCCGAGCGCCCGCCCGCGCCGCATGCCGACCTGAATGAAGCCGAGCGCGCCGAGATCGAGCGCCAGGTGTCGCCCATCGAAGACCAAAAACTGCGTGAGGCCCTCCAGAACGCCATGAGGGCCAGTGCCGAGTGGGCCAAGGGCGTGCAAAGCAAAAAAGAGTCTTAAATCGCATCTGGTGGCCTTGTATAGGCAAATACCCTCGTCCCCGAGGGTATTTTTTACGATAAAATAGTAAGGCTATACAGATTTTCTTAACCGAAGGAGGACGTGTGGCAAACGAAAACGATTACGATGGCGGCGAAATTAAGATCCTCGAGGGTCTCGAAGCCGTCCGTAAGCGCCCGGGCATGTATATCGGCTCGACGAGCGCCAGCGGTCTGCACCACCTGGTGTGGGAGATCGTTGACAACTCCGTCGACGAGGCCATGGCCGGTTTCTGCACCGAGATTCAGGTGACGGTCCACGCCGACAACTCCATTACGGTCGTCGATAACGGGCGCGGCATCCCCGTCGACGAGCACCCTGTCAAAAAGATTCCGACGCTCGAGGTCGTCATGACGATCCTTCACGCCGGCGGTAAGTTCGATAACTCGGCCTATAAGGTTTCCGGCGGCCTGCACGGCGTGGGCATCTCCGTTGTCAACGCCCTGTCCAAGCGCGTGGTCGTACAGGTGCGCCGCGACGGCAATATCTACGAGATGGAATTCTCGCGCGGCAAGACCGTCAAGAAGATGGAGGTCGTGGGCACCTCGGATTCGACGGGCACCACCGTCTCCTTCTGGCCCGACGACGAGATCTTCGAGACCTGCGTCTACGATTTCGATACACTGCACAATCGTCTGCAAGAGACGGCGTTTCTCAACAAGAACCTCAAGATCGTGCTGACTGACGAGCGTGAGTCGGCTCCCCGCGTGGAGGAGTTTTGCTACGAGGGCGGCATCATCGACTTCGTCAAGTTCCTCAACGACGGCAAGGACGTCCCCGAGGCCTTTAAGGAGCCCATCTACATTGAGGGTAAATCGGACCCGGATGCGCCCGTGGCCAAGATGGGCGAGGTCGAGGTGTCCCTGCAGTGGAACGCCGGTTATGGCGAGAACGTCATGTCGTTTGCCAACGACATCTACACCCCCGAGGGCGGCATGCACCTTGAGGGCTTCCGCACCGCCCTCACCCGCGTGATTAACGATTACGCCCGCAAGCAGAACCTGCTTAAGGAGAAAGAGGCCAACCTGAGCGGTGACGACGTGCGCGAGGGTCTCTCGGCCGTCATCTCGGTCAAGCTGCCCGATCCGCAGTTTGAGGGCCAGACCAAGGCCAAGCTCGGTAGTTCCTACATGCGCGCGCTTACGCTCAAGATCGTGACCGACGGTCTTGCCGACTACCTCGAGGAGCACCCCAAGCCCGCCCGCGAGATCGTCAAGAAGGCGCAGCAGGCCTGCAAGGCCCGCAACGCCGCACGCAAGGCGCGCGAGGCGACCCGTCGCAAGAGCCTGCTCGAGACGGCGTCGCTGCCCGGCAAACTCGCCGACTGCTCGGTGCGCGATGCCGAGCTGACCGAGCTCTTCATCGTAGAGGGCGACTCGGCAGGCGGTTCGGCCAAGGACGGCCGCCGCCGAGACATCCAGGCGATTCTGCCCCTGCGCGGCAAGATTCTGAACGTCGAGCGCGTGGGTGACCATCGTGCGTTCTCGAGCGACACCATCCAGTCGCTGATCACCGCGATCGGTTGCGGCGTCACGACGAGCGCCGGCGACGGCGGCGACTTCGATATCACCAAGGCGCGCTACCACAAGATCATCATCATGACCGATGCAGACGTCGACGGTGCGCATATCCGCATCCTGCTGCTGACGTTCTTCTACAAGTACATGCGTCCGCTGATCGATGCCGGCTATGTCTATGTTGCCTGCCCGCCCATCTTTGGCATTAAGGTGCGCAACAAGATCCACTACGTGTATCCCAACGGCCGACAGCCCGAAGACGAGATTCTGCGCGACACCATTCAGAGCCTGGGCCTGAACCCCGACGACAACGACGAGGACGGCAAGGCCAAGGATGGCAAGATCACCAAGAAGCGCAAGGGCTATACCGTCCAGCGCTACAAGGGCCTGGGTGAGATGGACCCCAAGCAGCTTGCCTCGACGACGATGGACCCCAAGACCCGAATTTTGCAGCGCGTGACGATCGAGGATGCCGTGGTGGCGGACCGTGCCGTACGCGAGCTCATGGGTTCCGAGGTGGGCTATCGCCGCGAGTACATTGAAAAACACGCGCATGATGCACGCTTCTTAGATGCCTAACCTGTTCGGCTTTCCCAGCTACCGCACCTTCGCCCTCAATCGTCGGTTGCGTACCCAAGTACGCTTCCCTCCTCTCTCGGGCGAATCTGCGGCACCTGGAAAAGCCGTCTCCGTGGTAGGGAACTAATGGACCACGCAAACCATGAGGAGGTAACGTGGCAGACGATATCAACAACAACGAGGGTATGGACGAGGCCGGCGACGCCGGTATGCCCGATGATCTGAAGCGCCTGCTCGCCCGCGCCGAGCAGGGCGAGGACGGCGATCCGGATTCCTACAACCCCGATGTCGAGGATGAAGAGGAAGAGGACGACGACGCCGAGCTCGAGGAGAGCTTTGGCGCGGTCGATCGCGGCGCCTCGGCCGGCGAGGACATCAACGGCGGCCAGCTCCAGATTTCGGAGTTTGGCCGCGAGATGAAGCAGTCGTTTATCGAGTACTCGATGTCGGTCATTACGGCACGCGCCCTGCCGGACGTGCGCGACGGCTTAAAGCCGGTGCACCGCCGCATCCTGTACGCCATGAACGAGAGCGGCATCTACCCCAACCGCCCGCACAAGAAGTCGGCCTGGACGGTCGGCGAAGTTATCGGTAAGTACCACCCCCACGGCGACTCCGCGGTCTATGAGACCATGGTTCGTCTGGCGCAGTGGTTCTCCATGCGCACGCCGCTTATCGACGGCCACGGCAACTTTGGCAACATCGACGGCGACGGTGCCGCAGCTATGCGTTACACCGAGAGCCGTCTGGCAAAGCCCGCCATGGAGCTGCTCCGCGACCTGCAGAAGGATACCGTCGACTGGCAGCCCAACTACGACGAGTCGCTCGCCGAGCCCGTGGTACTGCCCGCACGCTTCCCCAACCTGCTGGTTAACGGCAGCCAAGGCATCGCTGTAGGCATGGCCACCAATATCGCCCCGCATAACCTCACCGAGGCGATCGAGGCCACCTGCTACCTGATCGACAACCCCGACGCCACCGTCGACGAGCTCATGCAGATTATGCCCGGCCCGGACTTTCCCACCGGTGCCATCATCATGGGTAGCGCCGGCATTAGGCAGAGCTACGAGACCGGCCGCGGTTCCATCACCGTGCGTGCCAAGGCCCATGTGGAGTCCACCAAGACCGGCCGCAGCCGCCTGGTCTTTACCGAGATTCCCTACATGGTCAACAAGGGCACCCTGCAGGAGAAAATCGCCCAGCTCGTAAACGACAAGCGCATCGAGGGCATCTCGGACATGCGCGACGAGTCCAACCAAAAGGGCATCCGTCTGGTCATTGAGCTCAAGAAGGGCGTTATCCCGCAGGTCGTACTTAACAACCTGTATAAGTACACCTCGCTGCAGACCACCTTTGGTGCCAACAATCTGGCGCTCGTCAATGGCGTTCCTAAATGCCTGAGCCTGCGCGAGATGCTGCAGCACTACATCGACCACCAGGTCGACGTAGTCACCCGCCGCACCCACTTTGACCTTAAAAAGGCCCAGGCCCGTGCACATATCCTTGAGGGCTACCTTATGGCCCTCGACCATATCGACGAGGTCATTAGCATCATCCGCTCCTCGCAGACCGATTCCGAGGCCAGCAGCCGCCTGATTGAGCGTTTTGGCTTTACGCCCGAGCAGACCACGGCCATCCTCGAGATGAAGCTGCGTCGCCTGACCGGCCTGGAGCGCGACAAGATCCAGGAAGAGCTGGACGGCCTGCGCCGTGCTATCGCCTACTACGAGGACCTGCTGACGCACGAGGAGAAGATTCTGGGCGTCATCAAGGAAGAGATGCGCGAAATCTCCAAGAAGTTTGGCGACAAGCGCCGTACCGAGATCAGCCAGGTCGAGAAGGATCTGGACGTCGAGGACCTCATCGCCGACGAGGACATGGTCGTGACCATCACCCACACCGGCTATGTGAAGCGTATCCCGGTGGCCGCTTACCGCGCCCAGAAGCGCGGCGGCAAGGGCGTGTCGGGCGTCAACCTTAAAGAGGACGACGTTATCGACGAGATGTTTATCGCGTCCACCCACGAGTATGTGCTGTTCTTCTCGAGCAAGGGCAAGGTCTACCGTCTGAAGGTGCACGAGCTGCCGGTTGGTACGCGCCAGGCGCGCGGCACCGCAATCGTCAACCTGCTTCCCTTTGAGGAAGGCGAGAAGATCGCGAGCGTCATTAGCTGTCGTGAGTTCCCCGCCGATGAGTACCTGATGTTTGCCACCAAGAACGGCATGGTCAAGAAGACCGTGATGAGCGCCTATGATCGCAGCCGCCGCGATGGCCTAATCGCCATCAACCTGAGGGACGACGACGCGCTGCTCGCCGTGCGCCGCGTGCGCGAGGGCGACAAGGTCATCATGGCCACCACTGCGGGCAAGGCGATCATGTTCCCCGAGGACCAGGTTCGCGCTACCGGTCGCGACACCAGCGGTGTCCGCGGCATTGGCATGAAGGACGGCGTGAGTGTCTTGGGCATGGAGGTCACCAACGGCGAGGGCGACCTGTTTGTCATTACCGAGTGCGGCTACGGCAAGCGCACGCCGGTCTCGGATTATCCGGAGCAAAACCGCGGCGGCCAGGGTGTCTACACCATCCAAATGACCGAGCGCAAGGGCAACCTTGCGGCCATGAAGGCGGTCGGCCCGCAGCATGAGCTGTTTATCGTGACGGAGGGCGCGACGGTCATTCGCGTCAAGACCGACGAGATCAGCCAGACCGGTCGAACCACGCAGGGTGTCAAGATGATGACCGTAAGCGATGACGACCGCGTGTGCGCCGTTGCCCGCATGACGGCCGCCGAAGAGAAGCCCGAGGGCGAAAGTGCCGAGACCGCAGACGTCACCGAAGAGGCCCCAGTCGACCTGGGCGACGGCAACGACATGCCAGAGGATCTCCTAGACGAGTAAGAGGACCTAGCTGGTAAAAATCATCAGACCCCATATATCGGCGGTCGGCGCACCTGCGCGCCGACCGCTTTTTTGAAAACCTTGGGACCCCATGGTCGCTGGGCTGGCGAGATAGTGTTGGTTTGTCGCGAGTTCCGCACGCAAAGAAGGCCACTTAATGTGGCCTTCGTCTTGCGCAGGACTGCCCGAGCAGCAAACCAACACTATCTCGCCAGCCCAGCGACCACCCCTCCCAAAGATTTTCAAAAAAGTTGTTGACGCGCGCGTAACGACTCGTCTAATATATCCCTTGCGCGATGGACCTGTAGCTCAGTTGGTTAGAGCGTCCGGCTGATAACCGGGAGGTCACAAGTTCGAATCTTGTCAGGTCCACCACTTTCTTTCGCAATAAACACCCCAGCGAGAGCCGAGTCGCCGCTGGGGTGTTTATTACTGTCTCCGTGGGGGTTTAGCTCAGCTGGGAGAGCGCGGGCTTTGCAAGCCTGAGGTCAGGGGTTCGATCCCCCTAACCTCCACCATGATGGACCTGTAGCTCAGTTGGTTAGAGCGTCCGGCTGATAACCGGGAGGTCACAAGTTCGAATCTTGTCAGGTCCACCATCTAAAACGTAAAGAGCCCCGAGCTATTGCCTCGGGGCTCTTTTCTTACCTATCCAATAAGTTTTTGTGTGCGGTGCGAAAGTTTGGGTAGTATAGCTATTCAATGCGGCGGAGCTGCCGCGCATGCCAATCACAACGTACCGGAGGTGTTCCATGGTTCGTGTCGACATAGAGACCATCGTCATGGCCGCCGGTCCCGTGCCATCGCTGATCGTCTTGCGCGAGCGTTGCCGTAAGTCGGATTCGTCCGCGCCGCTGCGCTCTCTTTCCATCCAGACCGGTTCCTACGAGGCAGCGGCCATCAGCCGCGGTATCGATACCGGCCGCACCGATCGCCCCATCACCCACGATCTTTTGCTCGATACCATCGAAGTGGTGGGAGCGAAGATCGAGCGTATCGAGATCGTGCGCGCCGAGCCGCCGGTGTTCTACGCGACGGTCGTCGTGCACACCGATAGGGGCGAGCGTATGCTTGACGCACGACCGAGCGACGCTATCGCCCTTGCCGTGCGCAGCAATGCCCCCATGTTTGTGGAGGACGACATCATGAATCGCTTGGGCACCGTCTCTCCGCTTGCCGACGAGGTTGACGACGAGAGTGAATTCGAGAAGTTTGACGAGTTTGTCCACACGCTCTCGCCCGATGATTTCTAAATGTCGGTTGAGCACGATGCACGGCGAGCGCTGATGGGTACCAGTGTGTCGACCGAAGCAGCCGCTATCGCGCGTGAGGCCCATATGCGCGCCGAGGCATTTGAGGTCGCGCGCATTGCGTATGTGACGCAGGCTCGCACCCTTCGCGAGCGCCGTGACTCCTATATCAAGATGGTTGTTGTCTCCGCGCTTGCCGCGGTAATCTTGTCGCGGCTTCGTGGTACAGTTGGTGCGCTTGGGTTTTCGATTTCGACGGGCCTGGTGATCTGGGGCGTGGTCGATGCGGTAATGCTGACCAACCAGATCAAGGTGCTCGACAAGCGCGCTGCGGATATGGTTCGCGCCCGTGACGCTGCCGCCAGAATCGCGGCCGAGGCACAGGAGTTATAACGACGCCGAATGCGATGGGAAGGTCAAAAGATGGCACAGGATATGAAGGACGCCGGTAACGTCTCCGCCGAGCTCGACGCCATGGTGTGCGATCTGATCGGTGCGTTTTTGGATGACCTTGCCGCCGGTGAAAACCCGGGCGTTGTCGTGGCAATCGAGGATGCCGCCTCCAACCGCTATCTTGCGGCTCTCGACGAGGACGGTGAGGAGGCATGCCTGGAGGCTGCCACCAACTTTATCTCCGAGCACAAGATGGGTCTCAAGGACGAAGGCCTGGGCCGCATCGCCCGCTATGCCATCGGCTATACCGGCTGTGTGGAGATCGAGGGCGGATATCACGACGCTTTGCTCGTTAGCTTCTTCGAGACCACGCTCGAGAGCGGTTTTTCGGCATATGTGCTGTACGAGGGCATGGGCGCCGGCGATGGTTTTATGTGGAGCGACCCTGAACCTGCAGGTGAGGAAACCCCTCTCATCTAGAATCGCTAAAATAAACGAGTTTTTCGGTAAAAGGCTCAATATTCCCGCCGAGCGTTGTGTTGCTGGACGGGTCACATACGCGTGCCGTTTGTATATAGATAGAAGATAGGGGAACTACATGCGCGTAGACAATCTGAGGAACATCGCCATTATCGCCCACGTCGACCACGGTAAGACGACGATGGTCGATAAGCTCCTGCGTGCCACGGACGCCTTCCGTGCCAACCAGCAGGTCGAGGATCGCGTCCTGGACTCCAACGACCAGGAGCGCGAGCGCGGCATCACGATTCTCGCCAAGAACATCTCTATCGAGTACAAGGACGTTAAGATCAACGTCATCGACACCCCGGGCCACGCCGACTTTGGCGGTGAGGTCGAGCGCGTGCTGCGCATGGCCGACGGCGCTCTGCTGCTGGTCGACGCCTTTGAGGGCCCCATGCCCCAGACCCGCTTTGTCCTACGTCACGCCATCGACACCGGCCTTAAGATCATGATCGTCATCAACAAGATCGACCGTCCGGGCGCCAACCCCGAGAAGGCCTACAACGACTGTCTGGACCTTATGGCCGACCTGGGCGCCACCGACGACCAGCTCGAGTTTGCCATGGAGCACGTGGTCTATGCCAGCGCCATGAATGGCTTTGCCCGCCTTGACCCCAACGACGGCAACATGGACATGTACCCGCTGCTCGACATGATCATCGACGACATGCCCGCGCCCGAGGTTGACGAGACCGCGCCGCTCGCTATGCAGTGCGTGACCATCGACCACTCCAACTTTGTCGGCCGCATCGGCATTGGCCGCGTGTACTCCGGCACCATTCGCCAGGGCGATCAGATCCTGGTCGTCAAGAACGACGGTTCCAGCGCCACCGCTACCGTCAAGCAGCTCTTTACCTTCGACTACCTGGGCCGCACCGAGTGCCAGGAAGTCGGCGCCGGCGACATTGCCGCCGTCGTGGGTATCGAGCGCACCGACATCGGCGATGTCTACACCGATCCCGAGAACCCCGTCGAGCTCGAGCCTATCGAGATCGATCCGCCGACCCTGTCCATCGTCTTCGAGGCCTCGACCTCTCCGCTCGTCGGCCGCGATGGTGACATTGTGGGCGCTCGTCAGCTCAAGGAGCGCCTGTTCAATGAGGCCGAGAACAATGTGACCATGAAGATCGAGGAGCTCGAGGACAAGAGCGGCGTCGAGGTCTCGGGCCGCGGCATTCTGCACCTGTCCGTCCTGATGGAGTCCATGCGTCGCGAGGGCTTTGAGTTCCAGGTCGGCCGTCCCCGCGTTCTGTTTAAGAAGGATGAGAACGGCAACAAGATGGAGCCCGTCGAGCAGGCTGTCGTCGAGTGCCCGGACGAGTACTCGGGCAAGGTCGTCGAGGTCTTTGGCACCTCTGGCGGCATTATGACCAGCATGGACACCTCGGGCATCGTGACGCACCTTGAGTTTAAGATCCCGACCCGCGGCATCATGGGCCTTAAGAACCGCATCATGAACGTCACTCACGGCGAGGGCGTGTTCTATCACACCTTCCTGGAGTACGGTCCTTACGCCGGCGAGATCGGCAACCGTCAGAACGGCGCCATGATCTCCATGACCACCGAGAAGGCCGTTGCCTACGCTCTGGGCACGCTGCAGGAGCGCGGCCAGCTGTTTGTTGAGCCGGGTGTCGAGTGCTACGAGGGCATGATCGTGGGCGAGCGCAGCAAGGCCGGCGACATGGTCGTCAACATCGCTCGTACCAAGAACCTGGGCAACCAGCGTTCCTCGACCTCCGATATCTCCGTGCAGCTGGTGCCGCCTCGCACCTTCTCGCTGGAGGAGGCGCTGGAGTACATCGCCGATGACGAACTGGTGGAGATCACCCCCAAGAACATCCGTCTGCGCAAGCGTCTGCTCAACGCCACCGATCGCAAGAAGGCTGCCGTTCGCGCCGGTCAGGTCAACAAATAAGCGCTGAGCTCTGTAGCATTCACAAGAAAGGGCGTCGACCATCGCGGTCGGCGCCCTTTTTGTACCACCACAAAGAGGAAGGACACCTTTGCGGTGGTTGGCGGTTAGGCGGAGGGAAGGCCCGGGGTGTTGGGGGCCTTTTGCGGCTTGACGTGGGCGTTGCGCCAGATGATCTGAATGAGATAGCCCAGCATAAAGACGAAGGCTACGCCGCTGATAAAGTTGCCCATAAGGGGAAGTGCTGTAAGGGCGCCGGCGATGGCGCCGCCCACGGCGGCCATGGCGTAGCGGTTCTGGCTGTGCCCGACCATGCGTGCGATCGCGGTGCCCGCAAAGGCCGCCGAGACCAGGGCGATGCCGATGACGCCGCACATCAGGGCTCCGGCGAGCGACAGGCCGGCAATAGAGATGATGAGCAGCAAGATGGCGGGAACGGCGGCTACCGTGCCCAAAAGACCGCTCACCCACAGCGGGGCGGGGTGCTGGTGAAGCATGCCGGCCGCGCTGGCTGTTGCACGCGGAAAGACGAGCTCAAGGAGAATCGCGACAAAGCAGGTGGAAAGAGCTGCGGCAACGATGCCGCCGATGACGTCGTTGACGGTGGAGGTATCTTCGTTCTCGGTGCGGTCGATCTTGAGGGCTCCCACTTTGGCGCCGTCGGCGCGTTCGGGGTCCTGTGAGACATGAGCGTTTACGGTACCGGTGATGTTGGCGTTTTTGCCGAGCACCAGCTTGTCGGCCCAGACCTCAACATCGCCATCGACAGTGCCGTCGATGGTTACCGTACTGCCCGCGAGCGCTGCCGACTTGGCGGAGCCGCGCAGGGCAACCGTCTCACCTGCGGCATAGAAGCAATTGGCGGTACTGCCGGAGTTAAGTACGACGTGCTGAGCGGCAACTGTCACGCTTCCATCAATGGTGGTCTTGGCGATATCGATGGTGCGCGCCGCCAGGCGAACGGCGCCGCCTACGGTGCAGTCGCGAATCGACAGGCTTTCGCCGGCGGCGATGATATCGCGGTCGATGGACGCGTCGTCCAGGCTAAGGCTTTGACCGGCCCAGTACAGATCGCCCCCGACGCCGGATGGACTGGAATCCCCGTCGGACACGAAAACATTGCCCGCGGTGTCGGTGCCGGCGAATGCCATGGAAGGCAGCGCGGTAAACGCCAGCGCGATAAGCGCGAAGGCCATAATGAGGTGTCCGCGCATGCTGTGATGTTGCGCCGCCGCGGGTTGGTTGTGAGGCATGGTGAATCCTTTGCTTGGTGATTTGCATACGCCCAATATGGTACCCATTGCGCCTTCGCTCTAAAAGAAACTCGCGGTTGCAGTATTCTGCATGGGCAATTGCCTACGTAAGGTGTCGCGGGATATCGGGTCTGCGACCGGTTGTAGACAGGCTGTCACCTTGCGATGGGCCGGGCCGTGCTATCTATTTTTTACGATGTAGGAAACGCGCGATATCGTCCTCGGTGGGACTTTTGATGTCAAAGCGCAGCGAGAGCCAGCGCAGGCCCATGGTCACTGCGACGCAAACGACCAGCGCGACGACATTGCTGACCAGGCCGCTCATGACAAGGCAAACATAGCTTGCCGATCCAGCGATAGCCGCGATGGCATAGAAGTTGGTGCGCTGGAAAATACCCGGCACCACGCCCATAAAACCATCGCGCAGCATGCCGCCGCCTACCGCGGTAAAAAAGCCCATCATGATGCACACGACCGGTGCAAATCCGTACACGAGCGCCTTATCTGCGCCGGTTGCCGCATAAATACCCACCGAGATGATGTCGAGCAGGGGGATGAGCTTGTCGGGCTTGTCGACGATGGCAGGGAAGATGTAGATGATGGCCGCCGTGGCGATGGACAGCGGAAGCGCCATGGGCTGGTTAAGGATGTAGACGTTGCCCACCTGGAGCGTCATATCGCGCAAAAGACCGCCGCCCAGACCGCAGACCACGGCGAGCGCGACGGCGCCCACCAGATCGAGTTTGTGCTCGCGCGCAACCAGTACACCCGAAATCGACGCCGCGACGACAGCGAACATCTCGAGCCAAAACGGGATGGCAACCATGGCATCCGAGGCGTGTGCGGTAACGATTACAGTGGCGATGACGGGCAAGGTGGGTTCCTTTGGGTAGCTGGATTGGAAAATGCCCGTACATAGTACATGGTTGTGGGAGGTCGTGACCCCATTGCTCGGTAAACGGTCGGAACTGGGCGCGGTCACAGGTTCCAAACATGTACATCAGCCTCCAAAAACGACATTTTTTGACATCTTTGGAGGGTGATGTACATGTTTGGAGATCTGGGTTGGTGTTGAACGCCCTGTCGGGTTCGAACCCCTCCTCCGCCGCCGTATTTGTCTGTAAGGGACTCAAAACAAAAAAGCTCCCTTTGTTGGGAGCTTTCTCAACCAAAATGGCGGAGGAGGAGGGATTCGAACCCTCGTGACCTTATACAGGCCAAACGGTTTTCGAGACCGCCGCATTCAACCACTCTGCCACCCCTCCGCGTGGGGTAAAAACAAAGCAGGCACAAAGGCCTGCTTTGGAATTAACTGGCGGAGAGTCAGGGATTTGAACCCTGGAGACGCTTTTGACGCCTACACGATTTCCAATCGTGCTCCTTCGGCCACTCGGACAACTCTCCGTTAAATGCGAAAGTCAGTATACACGAGGAATCGCAAAGTGCAAACCAAAAACTTGGCATTTTTTAAATTGCATCGCTCCGTCGTTTGCCCAACCGTGCCGAAACCAATCGATGACCTGCGTAATCGGACCAGACGAACTGTTCAAATGAGGTAGTTACGGACGGTCGGGAATCAAGTTTAATCATTCAAAATGTCGCGTTGTACCGCTGGTATGCATTTTGCGACCGCAGCCATACTGCGAGCGACTTGCGGTTATCTGGCAGAAAGTCGGTATGTACCCGCCCTTGTCCTCAAATCCGTCAAGCTCTTGGACAGCATTTGGTTGGAATATGCAAGAAAGGCCGTGCGAGTATGGGCATATGTGGAGGTCATGAGGTTGTAGCTGCATATTCTTGCAGCCTGGGAGGTTGAAAGATACTATTACCAAGTCTTTTCCTGCTTCAGGCGCACCTTCACGACCTGAAGCCACATTTGTCCAGAGGAGGTGACAATATGAAGGCTTATGAACTGCTGTTCTTTGTTGACCCGTCGCTCGACCCCGAGACTCGTCTCGCTGTTATGAAGCGTATCGATACCACGATCGCTGAGGGCGCTGGCAAGGTCGACTCCGTTGACGAGTGGGGCAAGCGCAAGCTCGCCTACGAGATCAACGACCTCACCGATGGTGACTACACCCTCATCAACTTCCACGCAGATCCTACCCAGATCGCCGAGCTTGATCGCGTCCTGCGCATCACCGACGCTGTGGTCCGCCACATGATCGTCCGTCGCGACGACCAGGAGTAAGACTGTCGTTTTGGACTGGGCTTGTGCCCCAAGAGGAAGTAGTGAGTAATGAGCATCAATCGAGTGAACATCACCGGTAACCTCACCCGCGATCCCGAGCTGCGCGCCACTGCCGGCGGAACCCAGGTTCTGTCCTTTGGCGTCGCCGTGAACGATCGCCGCCGCAATGCGCAGACTGGCGAGTGGGAGGACTATCCCAACTTTGTCGACTGCACTATGTTCGGCACCCGCGCCGAGGCCGTGAGCCGTTTCCTGGCAAAGGGAAACAAGGTCGCGATCGAGGGCAAGCTGCGCTACAGCTCTTGGGAGCGCGACGGTCAGCGCAGGAGCAAGCTTGAGGTCATCGTCGATGAGATCGAGTTTATGAGCTCCCGTGGTGGCCAGGGTGGCTACGATCAGGGCGGTTACGCCCCCGCAGCTCCCGCGCCCGCAGCACGTCCTGCCGCACCGGTGGCTACGCCGCCCGCGGTCGACGTCTACGATGAGGACATCCCGTTTTAAGGGTTGTTCACCTATTTTTGAGTGAGAGGCGGCTTCGGTTCGCCGAAGTTGCCAAATGAAAGGTATTTTGACATGGCTAATGATTTTTCTGCACGTCAGCCGCGTCGTAAGTACTGCCAGTTCTGCAAGGAGAACACTGAGTTCATCGACTATAAGGACACTCAGCTTCTCCGTAAGTACATGACCGACCGTGGCAAGATCAAGCCCCGTCGCGTCACTGGCGCTTGCACGCAGCATCAGCATGACATCGCCAACGCCATCAAGCGTGCCCGCGAGATGGCTCTCCTGCCGTACACCGTCCCCGTGGTTTCCTCTCGTGGCAACCGCGACCGCGGCTAAGAAGGGAGACGCATCATGAAGGTTATTCTTCTCGATGAGATCAAGGGCAAGGGCGGCGAGGGTGACGTCGTAGAGGTCGCTCAGGGTTACGCTGAGAACTTCCTGTTCCCCAAGAAGCTCGCTGTTGCCGCCACCAAGGGCAACCTCAAGCAGCTTGACGAGCGTCGCAACAACATCGCCAAGCGCGAGGCCGTCCGTCTGGCTACCGCCAACGAGACCAAGGCTGCCCTCGAGGGCAAGCAGGTCACCGTTGACGTCAAGGTCGGCGACGAGGGCATCCTCTTTGGCTCCGTCACCGCCGCTATGATCGCTGACGCCATTAAGGATCAGCTCGGTATGGACATCGACCGCAAGCGCGTCGAGCTCGGTAAGCCCATCAAGGTTGCCGGTGCCCACACCGTTGCCATCTCGCTGTACCGCGAGATCAAGGCCGAGGTTGTCGTTCTCGTCGGCGTTACCGCCGAGGAGCTCGCTGCCGAGGCTGAGGTCGAGGAGGCCGCTGAGGTCGCCGAGGCCGAGACCGCCGAGGTCGAGACCGAGGCTGCTGCTGAGTAGCATTTGCTGCAACGCAACAATCTTGTTCTAAGAAGGGCGCTCTGGGAGACCGGGGCGCCCTTTTATTTTTTTGCGCTGAGTGGGCGTCACGTCATACATTGAGATGCAGTTCCACATAAGCGTTGTGTTAGACCGCTTTGGATAAGTGTCCTATGCACAGTACACGCAGCAGGACCCCCAATTGCGACAATTCCATCATCAGGAAAGATGGAGGTTGCAATGGAAGACGTGCTCACCCAGCTGACGAGGCAGTTCCTCCCGCAGATGACGGCTGCCGAGAAGAGCAGGGTCCTGAGATCGCTCAAGGCGCTGATAGACGCGGAGCTTTTCGAACTCGCGGCAAGCGAGGGGGCGGAAGACGATCCCGACAGAGCCTGCCCCTGGTGCGGCTCCCCGCATTACGTGAAGAGGGGGCGAGACGGGCGCGGCCGTCAGCGGTTCCTCTGCCGAGGGTGCGCCAGGACCTTCACCGACGCCACCATGCGCATCTTCTCCACCACCAAGCTCGACAGGTCGGCCTGGATGAGGTTCGCGGAGTGCCACGTGGACATGCTCCCGCTGCGCGAGTCGGCGGAAAAGTGCGGCGTGTGCCTCAAGACGGCGTTCTTCATGCGCCACAGGCTGCTCGAGGCCATGGCCAAGCGCATGCCCGCCTTCCGCGTGGAGGCCGGCGGCGGGGCCGAGCTCGACGAGTGCTTCTTCAGGGAGAGCTTCAAGGGAAACCGCTCCAGGTCGGAGTCCGGCATGCCCAGGAAGCCCCGCACAAGGTCGCAGGGAACCGACGGGCACGAGAAGATATGCGTGCTCACCGGCATCAACGACGCCGGCGACATCTTCTACGAGATCGCGGGGAGGGGCGGCCTCGATGAGGCGGCAGCCAGGGAGCTGCTCGCCGACAAGCTCGCGGTCGGCGCGATAATCTCGACGGACCGTGCGCACGTGTACCGCCGCGTCCTGCCCGCCCTCGGCGTCGGCGCGCACATCGCCAGCAAGAGGGAGGAGCACGCCATCAACAGGGTGAACAGCCTCCACTCCCAGATGAGGCACTTCATCGGCAGGTTCCGGGGTGTCTCCACGAGACGCCTCGAGAACTACCTCGCCTGGTTCAAGTGGACATGGTGCTTCAAGGTCCGCAGGAGCGCGGACGAGCTCGCCGAGCTCATAGTGAGGCAGGCAGCCCGCGGCACGTACGAGAAGACCTGGCGCCAGTACAAGGTGACCCCCTATCCGTTCTACGAGTACTGGATCAAGCAGGCGAAATGGGACTCGCGTGCGCGGAGGGCCATATACGGCGTGGCGTGATGTCCAGGGCGGTCTGGCGCAGCGCATCTGCGGCAAGCGCTGAAGTCGTGCCCCGATGCAAATAGCAACAGCTAGCGATATTCTTCGGGAACGTCGAAACCGTACTCACGGCATAGGAGCATGACATCGTGGGCGTCGTGCTCGTCATGCTGATAGCCCAAGTGAAACAACAGCTGGCTTTCGGGGTCGATGCACGACACCTCCACCTCGCCGATGCGCCCCCTCCCCGAAAAGACCTCCCCGGGAAAACGATCTCCCTGATACAGAATATCGCCATTCTCGGCGAAATCGAAGCAATGCAGGTCGACGATGCGCCCCGCCTCGTCTTGCCACACCGTGTGATCTTCGGTGGTGAAAGATGCAGCCACCTCGGAAAACCCCTCATCAGCAATTAGATCCACGAACCTTTGGTAATCCCCGCGCTGAACGAACAGGTCGATGTCGTTATGAGCCCTGGTCTCACGCCCGACAAGCGCATCGACGCCCCAGCCGCCATCAAGATATACGCCAATGCCCGCACCTGCGGAAAGGCCGATTATCCAACACGCATCATCCTTGGTGACCATAGGAGCTCCTTCGCTTTCGCCTGCTATTTAAGCAAGAAAGATTATAGGAAAAGTCCCAGTATCCAAAGTGGTCTAACACAACGCACATAAGGGACCGTTCATCCGTTTGGTTCGGTGATGATTGTTAAGGCGCGCCTCGATTTAAAGCTGTGGCTGATACTATGGATGCTCGCAAGCGATATGAATGAGGATGCTCATGGCATATGACGATAGGGAGACATGGCTGACGGTCGAGGACCGCGGCTCCAAGTTGGGTCTCCCCCAAAACCAAGATGCAGAGGCCAACGTACTGGCCGCCATGCTGCTATCGCCCGAAGTGGTCGAAGAAGCCCAGGTCGAGCTGCAGCCCGATGATTTCTACCGGCCCATTCATAAGACCATCTATACCGCGATGGTCGATATGTACAACAGTCGCATTCCCATCGACTCCATCTCGCTGATCGATTACCTGCGAAGCATCAACAAGCTCGATGCCGTGGGCGGCGAGGCGTACATTTTGGAGCTGATGGGTCAGACCCTGTCGCTCGTCAACTGGCAGCACCATGCCGCCATCGTTCGTCGCGACTCGATGCTGCGTGAGCTGATTGGCGCCACCAACGAGATTAACGCGCTGGCCTATAACGCCCCCACCGATACCAAAGAGGTCGTGGAGCTGGCCGAGAGCAAGCTGCTCAAGGTTACGGCGCGCGAGGTTAAGTCGAGCTACAAGACACTGACCGAGTTTATGGTCGAGGCCTATAACGAGGCCGAGGAAGTGTGCCAGGCCGGTGGCCAGGCAGCGGGCGTTCCCACGGGCTTCCCGTCACTCGACCGCATGCTTATGGGCTTCCGCGAGGGCCAGCTCATCATTATCGGCGCCCGCCCCGCCGTGGGTAAGACCTCGTTCGCTCTAAACCTGGCGCTCAATGCCGCCGCTGCGGGCTACACCGTCGGCTTTTTCTCGCTGGAGATGTCGGGCAAGGAAATTGCCCAGCGCCTGATTTGCGCCTATGCCATGATTTCGATCAGTGATTTTCGCATGGGTCGCATTAGCCCCGAGCAGTGGGCCAATATCAACGAGGCCACGCAGACCTTGTCCAAGCTCGATATTCTGATTGACGATACGCCCGGCACCACGGTGACCGAGATTCGCGCCAAGAGCCGCCGCATGCTCCACAACAAGGAGAAGGCCATCATTATCTTGGACTACCTGCAGCTGGTGAGTCCTCCGCCGGGACGCCGTTCCGAGAGCCGCACCGTCGAGGTCTCCGAGATGTCGCGTGGCTTAAAGATTATGGCCAAGGAACTCAAGATTCCGCTGATCGCGCTGTCTCAGCTGTCGCGTCAGGTCGAATCCCGTACCGGCAAGCGCCCGCAGCTTTCCGACCTGCGCGAATCGGGCTCCATCGAGCAGGACGCCGATATCGTCATGTTCTTGGACCGTTCCGCCGACGAGGCTGAGGCCTCGCGCGACGACCGACCTGACGAGGGCGTCACGCGTATTGTCGTGGCCAAGAACCGTTCGGGCCCGATCGGTGACGTCGACCTGATGTTTCTGCCGGCGTCTACCAAGTTCTATGAGCTTGATGGGGTGCATACCGAGGAGTAGGACAGGCGCCCGTTGCACGGGTATACTGGGAATGTTTTGTGCTTCTGCCCGCCGTGTGGCGCGCAGACAGTCCATGTATGTAAGGAGTAAACATGCCGTCAACCGTTTTGGTCGGTGCCCAGTGGGGCGATGAGGGCAAGGGTAAGATCTGCGACCTGATCGCCGGCGACTTCGATGCCGTCGTGCGCTATTCGGGCGGCAACAACGCCGGCCACACCATCGTTGTCAACGGCAAGAAGTACGGCCTGCACCAGGTGCCCTCCGGCATCATGTACGCCGACCACGTGTCGGTGATTGGCAACGGCTGCGTCGTCAACCCCAAGGTTGTCCTTGAGGAGATCGACATGTTCGAGGCCGATGGCATCACCACCAAGAACCTCAAGATCAGCGGCAACGCACACGTGATCATGCCGTATCACGTCGACCTGGACGGCGCCTTTGAGCAGAAGCTCGGCAAGAAGAGCATCGGTACCACCAAGCGCGGCATTGGCCCGTGCTATCAGGACAAGATGGCTCGTATTGGCCTTCGTATGCAGGACATGCTGGACGAGGAGCTCTTCCGCGACAAGCTGGAAACCGCTCTTGCCCGCGTGAATCCCGAGCTCGAGCTGCTTTACGGCCTGCCCACCTACACCGTGGACCAGATCTGTGAAGAGTACCTGCCCATGGCCGAGCGCCTGCGCCCGTACATCACCGAGACGAGCCTGCTGCTCAACAACATGATCGATGAGGGCAAGACCCTGCTCTTTGAGGGCGCCCAGGCAACATTGCTCGATATCGACCACGGCACCTATCCGTTTGTCACGTCTTCCAACTGCACCGCCGGCGGAGCGATCACCGGTTCTGGTGTTGGCATGAAAAACGTCGACCGCGTGCTGGGCGTCATGAAGGCCTACATCACCCGCGTCGGTGCAGGCCCCATGCCCACTGAGCTTTCCTACGAGTCCGAGGCCGGCCATACGCTGACCGAGGAGGGCTATGAGTACGGCGTGACTACCGGTCGCCGTCGTCGCTGCGGCTGGTTTGACGGTCCCATCGCCAACTACGCCTCGCGCGTCAACGGTCTTACCGACATCGCCCTGACCAAGCTCGACGTGCTTTCGGTCTTCGACACCATTAAGGTGTGCGTGGCCTATGACGTCGACGGCGAGCGCTACACCAGCGTGCCCGAGCACCAGGTGCGCTTTGAGCATGCCAAGCCCATCTACGAGGAGCTTCCTGGCTGGAAGTGCGATATCACCGGCTGCCGCAGCTTTGAGGAGCTGCCGCAGGAGGCTCAGGACTACGTGGCATTTGTCGAGGATCTGGCGCACACGCGCGTGACGTTTGTCGGTGTTGGCGCCGGCCGCGAGCAGATCATCAACCGATTCTGGAAGTAATCGGCGTTATTTGGTTATTGCGATATACCCCTTCGCAGCCCGGACGGGCGGCCGAGGGGTATATTTGCTTGTAATGGGCCCGCATGGTTGACGGGCCGTTAATCCATAGAGGAGGCACCCTTGAAGGCGGACACTCAAACCATCGACATCCTGTTGTTGGGCAGCGGCGGCCGCGAGCATGCTTTGGCAGCCAAGCTCGCGGCATCACCGCGCGCCGGCAAGCTCTACATCGCCCCGGGCAACGGCGGCACCGCGAGCTGCGGCGAGAACGTGGTTCTCGACGATTGCGATCCTGCTGCCGTGGCGGCGTTTGCACAGAGCCACGGATGCGGACTCGTGGTGATTGGCCCCGAGGCTCCGCTCGTGGCGGGCGTGGCCGACGCCGTGCGCGCGGCGGGTATTCCCTGCTTTGGCCCGGGTGCCGAGGGCGCCCAGATGGAGGGCTCTAAACTGTTCTCCAAGCAGCTCATGGAGCGCGCGGGCATTCCGACGGCCGCCTACGGCTCGTTTACCGACGAGGCTTCGGCTCTCGCCTATGTGCGCGAGCAGGGCGCTCCGCTGGTCGTGAAGGCCGACGGTCTTGCCGCGGGCAAGGGCGTTATTGTGGCAACCGAGCTTTCGCAGGCCGAAGAGGCCGTGCGCGAGTGCTTTGGCGGCACCTTTGGCGATGCCGGCAACACCGTGGTTATCGAGGAGATGCTCGTTGGCCCCGAGTGCTCGCTGCTGGCCTTTACCGACGGCAAGACCGTGCGCCCCATGGCCACCTCGCAGGACCACAAGCGCGCGCTTGAGGGCGACCTTGGTCCCAACACGGGCGGCATGGGCGTCTACAGCCCGGTGCCCATCGTGACCGACGAGGAGCACGCCACCATGGTGAAGGTCATGGAGCAGACCGTGGCCGAGCTCGCCGCCGAGGGCATCGATTACCGTGGCTGCCTGTACGGCGGCTTTATGCTTACCCCCGCCGGCCCCAAGGTGCTGGAGTTTAACGCCCGCTTTGGCGACCCCGAGACGCAGGTCGTACTGCCGCGCCTTAAGAACGACCTGGTCGAGGTCATGCTTGCCTGCGCTAACTGCGAGCTCGACCAGATTGAGCTCGATTGGCGTGACGAGTGGGCGGTGGCCGTTGTCCTGACGAGCGCGGGTTATCCCGGCAGCTACGAGAAGGGCAAGGTAATCACCGGCATCGAGGATGCCGAGGCCATGGAGAACGTGACCGTGTATCACGCCGGCACCGCCGTGGTGGACGGCCAGCTCGTGACCAACGGCGGCCGCGTGCTCGCCGTGACCGCGCTGGGCGACACGTTCGAGAACGCTCGCAACCTTGCCTACGAGGCTTGCGAGAAGATCGATTTTGAGGGCAAGACCCTGCGTCACGACATTGGCCTGCGCGCGCTGCGCGGCCGCGACGCCTGGGATGCTTAAAATCCGAGAGGAATGAGACGGATGGACGAGAAGAACGAAGAGCTCGTGGACGCGCAAATCGTCGAAGAGGACAGCCACATGTATGGGCACGCCGAGGGCGAGCCTGGTGGCGAGGTCGCTGACGAGCCGGCGCTGGTGCTGGGCGACGACGACCCGCACGATGCCGAGCTGCACGAGAAGATTCTTTCGGAGGAGTGCGCCTGGAAGGGCAAGATCCTCGACGTCCACCGTCTTGAGGTTGAGCTGCCCAACGGTCACCGCAGCGCCCGCGATATCGTTCGCCATCCGGGTGCGGCGGCCGTTGTGGCGCTGACCGAGAGCGGCAAGATCGTACTGGTGCGTCAGTACCGCACCGCCATCGACCGCGTGACGGTTGAGATTCCCGCCGGCAAGCTCGACCCAGGCGAGGACCCGCTCGATTGTGCCAGGCGCGAGCTGCATGAGGAGACGGGCTTTAAGGCCGGGCGCATTCGCTTTTTAACGTCGATTGTCACGACCTGCGGTTTTTGCGACGAGATTATTCACATCTACCTGGCCACCAAACTCGAGTTCGATGCGCCCAACCCCGACGATGACGAGTTTGTCAACGTTGACCTGGTGCCGCTGCACGAGCTGATCGATGCCGTGCTCGACGGCAAGATCGAGGATGCCAAGACCGTCGTGGGCGCACTTGCCTGCGACAGCATCGCGCACCGCCTTGGTGGTTCTGAGCTGTAACGAGTGGGGATAGCCCTGGGACAAGTACTACTGATTGCTTTGTCCCAGGGTCTTATGTTGCTGATATTTCTTTGAGGATCACATGCTGAAGCGTTTTCTGTCTTACTACAAGCCCCAGATGGGGCTTTTTGTTGCCGATACCATTTGCGCCCTGGTGCTCGCCGCCATTGACCTGGCGTTTCCCATTATCCTGCGCAATCTGTGCGGCGGGCTGTTTACCCAGGGCCAGACTGCCATTATGCAGGCGCTCGGTATGGTCGCGGTGGGACTGGTGCTGATGTATGCCACCCGCTGCGCCTGCCGCTACTTTGTGAGCTATTGGGGCCACGTGATGGGCGCGCGCATGGAGTCCAAGATGCGCGAGGACTTGTTCGATCAGTACGAGCGTTTTAGCTTTGCGTACTTTGATCGCAACAGCTCGGGTGACATGATGAGCCGCGTGGTCAACGACCTGTTCGATATCTGCGAGGCGGCGCACCACGTGCCCGAATGGATCATTATTTGCGGTATCGAGATCATTGGCTCGTTTGTGATTCTGTTTACCATTGCGCCGGTGCTCGCGCTCGCCATGGCCGTGGTGACGGCGGTGTTCGCGGTCATTATGTTTTGGCAGAATATGCGCATGCGCGAGGTCTTTAGCGATAACCGCAAAAAGATCAGCGGCATCAATGCGCAGCTGCAGGATTCGCTGGCGGGCATGCGTGTGGTCAAAAGCTTTGCCAATGAGCAGACCGAACGCTCTAAGTTCCGTGCCTCTAACGATCGCTACCTTTCGTCCAAGGAAAACATGTATCACGCCATGGGCGTCTACACCGCGACGTATGGTCTGCTCTCGGGCGTGCTCTATGTGATCGTGGTGCTGCTGGGCGGTTGGCTCGTTGCCCAAGGTCAGCTGCAGGCGGTCGATATGGCAACCTTCGCGCTCTACATTTCGCTGTTCTGCACGCCGCTTGAGACGCTCGTCAATTCGGCCGAGACGTACCAGAAAGCCATCGCCGGCTTTAGGCGCATGGACGAGGTGCTCTCGACTGTCCCCGATATTCAGGATAAGCCGGGTGCTGCGGATCTGCAGGTGACGGCCGGCGCTGTTGAGTATCGCGACGTGTGCTTTAGCTACGAGGATGTCGAGCTGGGCGCGGGCGACGGGACGCGTCCCGTTATCGACCATATGGATCTGTCCATTAAGCCCGGTCAAACCATCGCTTTGGTTGGTCCCTCGGGCGGCGGCAAATCAACGACTTGTTCGCTGTTGCCGCGCTTTTACGACGTCGCCGCCGGCTCCATTAGCATTGACGGCCAGGATGTGCGCGACGTGACGCAGCGTAGCCTGCGCCAATCCATCGGCCTGGTGCAGCAAGATGTCTATCTGTTCGACGGAACGATTGGCGAGAACATCGCCTATGGCAAGCCGGGCGCCACGGCAGAAGAAATCGCCGAGGCGGCCCATCGCGCCAACATCGATGCTTTTATCGAGTCGCTTCCGCAGGGCTACGACACCGTGGTGGGCGAGCGCGGCAGCCGTCTTTCTGGTGGTCAAAAGCAGCGCGTCGCCATCGCGCGCGTGTTTCTCAAAAATCCCAAGATCCTTATTTTGGATGAGGCGACCAGTGCTCTGGATAACGAGAGCGAGGAGGCGGTGCAGGAGTCGCTCGAGCGCTTGGCGCGCGGCCGCACCACGATCATCATCGCTCACCGTCTCTCGACCATCAAGCATGCCGACGAGATTGCGACCGTTGAGCATGGTCGCGTTGTGGAACGTGGCACGCACGAGGAGCTTCTCGCCCGTGGCGGCACTTATGCCCGTTACTATCGAATGCAGTTCGAAGGTGCGCGTGCGCACGAGCTCGACTGATTGATATGACAGGAAGGTTATGGCTGATAAGAACCATCTGACTCCGGAAGAAGTGACGGAGTTATTCTCCGAAATCGATGCATCCGGCGTCTTGGATCCTACACTCGCCAAAAAGCGTACCGAGCGCATGCGCGAGAAAGAGTCTGCCGTCAAACGCGGTGACAAGGCGACACTGGCGCGGCTGCGCAGCGAGGATCGCGCGAGCCAGGCAAAACATATCGACCCGCTGTCCGAGGACGATCCTTCGGGTTCGCAGGTGAGCCATACCATTACGAAAACTGCCATGGCCGTGGTTATCGGCATCCTGGTGCTGATTGTGGGCATGCAGATCGGCTACGGCGTGATGCGACGCCTGAACACCGCGAACCTCTCCGAGAGCGTTTCGGTGGATACCGTTTCGACCGCGCTCAAAGGTGGACTTGAATGGGGCAACGGCTTTACGCAGTTCCCGCTCGATTTTACCGTCGACGAGGCCGACGAGGGTACGGGCACGGTTGAGGTGACGGTGCTGGACACGTCTTCTGCCAATGAACTCGAGTTGCTGTCCAACGGTCAGATTCAGGCGGCGGCGCTCGCAACCAATGCCCTGCTCAACGACAAGATTGACCGTGTGGTGTATAACGTCCACGCCTATATCGACGAGGACAGCAGGATTCAGCATGATTCCTTCTTTGGCATGTTTCCCGCCCAGGGCCACCAGAGTGCCATCATGACGTTCGTCTGGACCAAGAGCTCTTCCAACGCCACCAATATCGACTGGAAGATGCGTATCGTGAGCATGGATGACACCATTGCCGAGCGTATTCAGAAACAGGTGAACTCGGTATCGTCGCTCATCGAGGACCCGGCGGTGAGCCAGACTAAGATTGACGAGGAAAAGGCCGAACGTGATCTGGAGCACCGCCTGCACGGCCGCGAGATTTTCCGTGGCGGCAAGCTTGGCCGCACCCCGTCCGAATTACTTGAGCAGGACAAGCAAAAGTAGTCCGCAGCCACATAGAATGATGACATCCCGCGTGAGCCGCAAGCCCACGCGGGACGATTTTTCTGGGACGGGGATTAAAAAATTATTCTGTCATGTATGCGGTTGGCGAGTAGTCAATTTGGGACGGGGCTATTTTAGCTACCCCGGCTGGTGGCACGACGGTTAGGTTGATTGACGGACGGGGTAGCTAAAATAGCCCCGTCCCAAATTGACTACTCAGCGACAAAGCTCTGCTTTCAGAATGATTTTTTAATCCCGTCCCAGAAAAATCATTATGCATAAGAAGTCATAATTATCATTTTGTAAACAATTCTATGTAATTAACGCCATAAGGCATACTTACGGTTAGAATACCGCGAGGCCTAACTACACACCTTTAAGCCGGTCCCGAGAGACCGGGAAGGAGAACTATGGCGAACAACCATATTGCGGGCGCTGCCGCCCGCACCATCGCGCCCAGCGAACTGTGCCAGCGCATGCTGGCCAAAACCAGCAAGGGTGCTTGCGGTCCCTGCATCCTGTACCTTGAGGATGGGACCATTTTTTATGGCCGTGCATGTGGTGCCGAGGGCACCGCGACCGGCGAAGTCTGCTTCAATACTTCACTCGAGGGTTACTTTGAGGTTATGACCGACCCGAGCTATGCTGGCCAGATCGTTACCATGACCTATTCGCAGATTGGCAACTATGGCATCGACGAGACCGATGTCCAGTCCGCCTTCCCCGGCGATGACGTACGCCCTGCGAGTGCTCCCGCCATGCGCGGCATGATCGTGCGCGACATGTGTGCCACGCCTTCTAACTGGCGCTCGGCCGTCAGCGTGCCGGAGTACCTGCGCGCACACGGCATCGTCGCTATCGAGGGCGTCGACACCCGAGCCCTGGTGCGCCACCTGCGCGACAATGGCTCCAAGATGGGCATTATCTCGACCGAGGTCCTCGACATCGACGAGCTTGCCGAGCGCTTGGCCTCTGCTCCCACGCTGGTGGGGGAGAACCTGGTCAAGACCGTGAGCTGCCCTGCGCCCCATCCGTTCGCCGGAAGCGATCTGCCCGCCGAGCATGGCTTTGCGCTTGCGGCCCCCGCTCCCGCCCGCCACAACGTGGTCGCGTACGACTGCGGTGTCAAGCGTGGCATCCTGGAGGGTCTGGTCCGTGCTGGCTGCGACCTCACCGTCGTGCCGTGGGATACACCCGCGCGTCAGGTACTCGATATGAATCCCGATGGCGTCTTTTTGTCCAACGGTCCCGGCGACCCCGATGCCGTGGTAGAGACCTACGAGCAGGCGCAGCAGCTGATCGGCAAGGTGCCCGTCTTTGGCATTTGCCTGGGTCACCAGATGATCAGCTTGGCATGCGGCGCCCAGATGGAAAAACTCAAATTCGGTCACCGTGGCGGTAACCAGCCGGTTATGAACCTGGTCAGCCGCCGCGTGGAAATTACCGCGCAAAACCATGGCTTTGGCCTGCTGTTCCCCAGCTTGGGCAAGCTTGTCCCCGAACTTTCGGGCGGCGAGACCGAGCATGCGGCCGACGGCGATCTGCGCGTCTGGGTGCGCCGTGGTATCGCGCCCGTCGTGATGAACGAGCGCTTTGGCCGCATTCGCCTGACGCACGTGAACCTCAACGACGGCACCGCCGAGGGCATTCAGCTGCTCGACGCCCCGTGCTTCTCGGTCCAGTACCACCCCGAGGCCTCGCCCGGCCCCACCGACGCCCACTATCTCTTTACCGCCTTTACGCGACTCATGGACGGCGAGGAGAACTACCTGGACATCGACACCGCGAAGGACCGCCTGCAGGGCTGGAACTTTGCCGACAATGGTTCCGCCACGACCGAGACCGAGGAGAACTAACATGCCTAAGCGTACTGACATCAAGCGTATCCTCGTCATTGGCTCGGGCCCCATCGTCATTGGCCAGGCCTGCGAGTTCGATTACTCCGGCGCCCAGGCCTGCAAGGTGCTCAAGGAGGATGGCTTTGAGGTCATCCTGGTCAACTCCAACCCGGCGACCATCATGACCGACCCGGGCCTGGCCGACCGCACCTATGTCGAGCCCATCACCGCCGAATTTATCGAGCGCGTGATCAAGAAGGAGCGCCCGGACGCGCTGCTGCCCACGCTGGGCGGCCAGACCGGTCTGAACGCCGCCGTCGAGCTGGCAAAGGACGGCACGCTCGACCAGTACGGCGTCGAGATGATCGGCTGCGACCTTGCCGCCATCGAGCGCGGCGAGGACCGCAAGCTCTTTAACGAGGCCATGGCCGAGATCGGCCTGGAGGTCGCGCGCTCGGGCTATGCCTACAGCGTGGCCGACGCCGAGGCCATCGCCGAGCGCGTGGGATATCCCTGCGTGCTGCGCCCGAGCTTTACCCTGGGCGGCGCCGGCGGCGGCATCGCGCACACCCACGAGGAGCTCGTCTCCATCGTGAGCCAGGGCCTTGAGCTCTCGCCCGCCCACGAGGTGCTGGTCGAGGAGTCCATCGAGGGTTGGAAAGAGTACGAGATGGAGGTCATGCGCGACCACGCCGGCAACGGCATCATCGTGTGCTCCATCGAGAACCTCGACCCCATGGGCGTGCATACCGGCGACTCCATCACCGTGGCGCCGGCGCAGACCCTCTCCGACCTTGAGTATCAGCGCATGCGTGTCGCCTCGCTCGCCATTCTGGAGAAGATCGGCGTCGAGACCGGTGGCTCCAACGTGCAGTTTGCCGTGAACCCGCAGACCGGTCGCCTGATCGTCATCGAGATGAACCCGCGCGTGAGCCGTTCGTCCGCACTGGCCTCCAAGGCCACGGGCTTCCCCATCGCCAAGGCCGCCGCTCGCCTGGCCGTGGGCTACACGCTCGACGAGATCGTCAACGACATCACCAAAGCCACGCCTGCCTGCTTTGAGCCCACGATCGACTACTGTGTGGTCAAGGTGCCGCGCTTTGCCTTTGAGAAGTTCAAGGGTACCGACCCCACGCTCACAACGCGCATGAAAGCCGTGGGCGAGATCATGGCGATCGGCCGCACCTTTGAGGAGGCCTTTGGTAAGGCCATGCGCTCGCTGGAGGACGGGCATCAGGGCATTTGCGCTGGTGGCAAGGAAGGTGCCGATAAGCTGAGCGACGACGAGCTCGCTCAGGCCGTGGGCACCCCGACTGAGCACCGCATCTTCTTTGTGGTCGAGGCCCTGCGTCGTGGCTGGGATGTCGCGCGCATCCATGCCATTTGCGGTATCGATCCTTGGTATCTCAACCGTATCAACGATATGGTGCAGGTCCAGGAGAGCATTCGCGGCCTGCGCGTGGAGGACATCGACGCCGACGCGATGCGCCTGCTCAAGCAGTATGGCACGAGCGATGCCGAGATTGCCGCGCTGACCGGCTCGGACGAGCGCTTTGTTCGCGCTTACCGTAAGGGTCTGGGCGTGGTTCCCAGCATGAAGACGGTCGACACCTGCGCTGCTGAGTTCTCGAGTGCCACGGAGTATCACTACAAGACCTACGAAAACATCTACCGCACGAGCCCGGTCGCCAAGAAGTGCGTCGCCCCCGACGAGACCACGCCGGCAAGCAAACCCAAGGCGATGATTCTGGGTGCCGGCCCCAACCGTATCGGCCAGGGTATCGAGTTTGACTACTGCTGCGTGCACGCGAGCTACGCGCTGGCGGCCCGTGGCTTCGAGACCATCATGGTCAACTGCAACCCCGAGACCGTCTCGACCGACTACGACACGTCCGATCGTCTGTACTTTGAGCCGCTCACCTACGAGGACGTCATGGACGTTATCGATGTTGAGCGCCCCGACGGCGTCGTGGTGACGCTCGGCGGCCAGACCCCGCTTAAGCTGGCGCGCATGCTCGAGGAGAGCGGCGTGAACATCATGGGTACTAAGCCCGATGCCATCGATTTTGCCGAGGACCGCGAGCGCTTTGCCGCCCTGCTCGACAAGCTGGGCATTATGTACCCGCCGGCGGGTCAGGCCACCTCGTTTGAGGAGGCCGAGGCTGTGGCCGCGCATATCGGCTACCCGCTGCTGGTTCGTCCGAGCTATGTGTTGGGCGGCCGCGGCATGATGATCGCCTACGATGCCGAGCATCTGCACGATTACATGGCCGAGGCTGCTCGCATTAGCCCCGACTACCCGGTGTACCTCGACCGCTTCCTGGAGGGCGCGATCGAGTCCGATGTCGATGCCCTGTGCGACGGCGAGGAGGTCTACATCGGCGGTATTCTGGAGCATATCGAGGAGGCCGGTATCCACTCCGGTGACTCCGCGACTTGCATTCCGCCGTTTAGCTTTAGCGAGAGTCTGCAGGCGAAGCTCCGCGAGACCACGCGCCGCATCGCGATGGCGCTGGGAGTCCGCGGCCTGGTCAATGTGCAGTATGCCATCAAGGGCGAGACCGTCTACGTGATCGAGGCCAACCCGCGTGCCAGCCGTACCGTGCCGTTTATCTCCAAGGCCACCGGCGTGCCGCTGGCCAAGTGCGCGGCGCGCATCATGGCGGGCGATTCCATCGCGAGCCTGGGCCTGCCGAGCGACGAGCGCCAGCTGGACTGCTTCTGCATGAAGGAAGCCGTTATGCCCTGGGGTCGTTTCCCGGGAGCCGACGTTATCCTGGGGCCCGAGATGAAGTCGACGGGCGAGGTCATGGGTGTCGCCAAGAGCTATCCCGAGGCATACGCCAAGACACAGCTGGCGATTGACTACAAACTGCCCGATCCGAGCGCCGGCAAGGTGTTCATTAGCGTGTGCGATCGCGATAAGCGCCATATCCTTTCGGTCGCCCGTATCCTGCGCTATCTGGGCTTTGACATCTGCTCTACCGAGGGTACGGCGCGCGTGCTGCGCGGCGGCAACGTGACGTGCGAGATTGTGGAGAAGATCAGCGGCCCGCACGACGGCGAGCGTCCCAACATCGGCGACCTGATTGCCGACGGCAAGATCGCGGTGATCATCAACACGCCGTACGGTCCGGGTTCGCGCGGCGACGGCTATCTGCTGCGCACCGAGGCCGTCCGTCGTGGCGTGACCTGCGTGACGGCGATGTCTGCCGCCAACACGTATGTGAGCGCCATCGAGGCTGTGCGCGAGGACCAGCAGGGCCACGGCAGCGCCAACGACATGGGCATGGACGTCATCGCCCTGCAGGACCTGCCGCAGTACACGGTGTAATGTGACCTGGTCGGCCGGGGCGGGAGGGGCTGAGATTTCCCCCTTTCGCTCCGGCTGCAAGCAGAGTCGCTCAGGAGGAAACTCGGCCCCTCCCGCCCCGGCCTGCGGTGACTTTGCTGCACCGTGTGCTGCAGAAGGGGCTTTGCGCGATGACTGGGGCTGAATAAAATTGAGTGTGGGCGCCGTCGTTCATTCGAACGACGGCGCCCACGTTATGTAGGAGGGACTTTCAGCCTCGTCAACCTCCCATTCCAAACCAAATCAGCCAACGTACGTCATGGCAATATCCGGTAGGTCCCCGGGTGCCCCGCGGCGGGCTGGGTTATTTAGCTGAGCGACTTTGCGAAGCAAGGGAAGCTCATTATTTCAGCCAACGTACGTCATGGCAATTCCCGGTAGGTCGAAGGTGCTCTGCGGCGGCCCGGTGTTTTCATCTGAACGACTTTGCGTAGCAACCGGAGTGAAGATGAAAACACCGGGCCGCTGCAGAGCACCCACAGACCGCAGGGACGGGAGCGGCTATACTACTCTCAGTAGTTAAGGGTCGCGGATTCGCCGCGTCACCGCTCTCAACAGGAGGTCTTTATTTATGGCAGATCAGAAGCCGGTTGTCGGGATCATCATGGGCTCCAAGTCCGATCTGGGCGTTATGGAAGGCTGCACCGCCGAGCTCGAGGCGCTGGGCGTGCCCTATGAGCTCGTGATCGCAAGCGCGCACCGCACGCCGGCGAAGGTTCACGAGTGGGCTTCGACTGCTGCCGATCGCGGTATCAAGGTGATTATCGCCGCCGCCGGCAAGGCCGCTCACTTGGGCGGTGTCGTGGCTGCCTTTACGCCGCTGCCGGTTATCGGTGTTCCTATGAAGACGAGTGACCTGGGCGGCATGGATTCGCTGTTGTCGATGGTGCAAATGCCTTCGGGCGTGCCCGTAGCCTGTGTTGCCATCAACGGCGCCAAGAACGCCGCTATCTACGCCACACAGATTCTGGGCGCTTGCGACCCCGAGTATCGTACGGTCATTGAGAAAATGAAACAGGAGATGGCTGACGCGTAAGATCGCCACCATTCCTTTTGTGCCATAAGGAGAGTTATGTCCGACTATCAGGGAAAACGTTTTAGGTCCTCTCAAATCCCCGACCCTTCAAAGCCCGCTGACAGCCGTGCGCCTCAGCAGGGTCGGGCATCCTCTCCCCAGCATGCCCGTGCCCCACGCCCCGTGGTGCCGACAGGGCAGCGCCGCCAGCACCAGAATACGCCTGCCGCATACCGTCCTTCGGCGTATAGCACGGCGAAATCGCCGCAGCGTACTACGCCACCGGCCCATAAGGACTCGGCGGGACATGTCCAACAGCCGCGCAAAAAACGTCGGTCGATTTTCCCTATCTTGCTCATCATTGTCGGAATCGGATTGATTGTTGCCGCAGCGGCTATCTACATCAATGCGCAAATTGGCTACAAACAGGCAAGCGACTCGTATGCAAAGATCGAGAAACAATATGTGAGCGATAAGGATGGCAGCGGCATCCCCGTCGTTGATTTTGATGCCCTTGCGCAGACGAACCCCGAGATTGTCGGCTGGATTTACGTTCCGGATACTACTATCAATTATCCGGTGGTTCAGGCCAACAATAACTCCAAGTACCTCAACACGTTGTTTGACGGTACATCCAACGCTTCCGGTGCAATTTTCCTGGACTGCGACGATACGGCCCCCGGTATGGTGGACCAGCAGACCACGATCTATGGCCATCATATGAACGACGGCTCGATGTTCAACATTATTTCGGACACAACCGACCAGGCAAAGTTCGATAGCATCGAGTATGTGTACTACATTACGCGCGACGGTACGTATAAGCTGAGACCGCTGGCGACCAAGGTGGTTGAGGATACGTATGCCAAGGCGCGCGCGACCAACTTTGAGGGCGACGACGGGCTGACGAATTATCTGTCCGAGATGCTCGATGGCGCCTCGGCCGTGGCAAACGATGCGACCGACCGTGCTGCCTCGGCAACTAAGGTTGTAACGCTTGTGACCTGCCGCTCACTGTCATTTAGCAATACGCGCGCCGTCATGGTGCTCACACCGGTCGAGGAATAAGTGGTTCGAGAGTAGCTAATTTGGGACGGGGCTCTTTTAGCTACCCCAGTCACCTAACCCAGCAAAATCATTCTGCATGCCCGCGGTAGCTAAAAGAGCCCCGTCCCAAATTAGCTACTCGACGACGGAAAAAAGGGGAAGCGATGCTTGAAAGCGGCAAATTGATGCCTTCGGTCGATGCGTGGCTGCGCGAAGCCAAGGCCGACGCTTCGGCGCCGGCGTGTGGCATGTACCTGACGCACAATGGCGTGGTGCGTGCGACACCCAAGTCCGAGGCGCGCGGTGTCGAGACCGATGGCGTGGCGCCGGGCCACAAGGTGGGCGGCATGGTGTTTGGCTTCGATGCCGAAAAGGTGCAGGCCGCTATCGAGTCAACGCGCGCGATGCCGGGTATCGGCTATGTGCGCGTATGGCTGGCGAGCGGCGAGCTTGCCGTGGGCGACGATATCATGCTCGTGCTCATTGGCGGAGACATTCGCCCGCATGTGGTCGATGCCCTGCAGGCGCTCGTCGGCACTATCAAGAACGAGTGCGTGAGCGAGGTCGAGCGCGAAGCGTAACGCCTAGCCGGCAACCCGTGTACGTCTATAGCAAAAGTCCGCTGGCAGTTCATGTAGATCTGCCAGCGGGCTTTGGTGTGTTGGGGCTGTTTTGTGCCGGCGCTCGCTACACGCGTGTGGCGTCCTTGGGGCTCATGGTCATGCTTTGGAAGCGATTTTCCATATACTCGTTATCGAAGTACTTTCCGTAGAACTGCGCAACGGGAATATCGCTGGCCGTGCCGTTGACACGCTGGTACCAGTAGTCGAGCGATTGCAGCGTCATGACGCCGTCGACCAGCATGATGATGGTAAAGATGACGGTGGCTGAGTAGCGACTCTTCCAGGGAATCATGTTAATGAGCTTGAGCAATCTGGGCAGCAGCAGCTTGATCCAGATGAGTCCGCCCAGACCCCACAGGCAGGCGAAGCCCGTGCAAGTGCGACCGCCCGTAAGCACGGCGAGCGGATCGGGCATGCCAAAGAGCTTCATATGCGAGTAGCTCCACGAGACCACACCGAACGAGGTCTGCATAAACCAGCCCACAAAGACCTCAAAGCTTGCGCCAAGCAGGGCGCTCACCAAAAAGATAATGATGGGGTTCTTTTTGTAGAAGCGGTTGAGCACCATGGTCATGAGTACGGCGCCAAATCCGTAGATGGGGCTGAAGGGGCCAAATAGCATGCCGGCGCGGTTCTGGTAGACGCCTGGATCGTCGACCGTCATGTGCCAGATGTCCTCCATGATCAGGCCGAGCACGCAGCAGACAAAGAATACCCAGAACAGGTTGAAGTAGTTGAGCTTGATGTAGCCCTCGCCGGTCTCATCGCGGCCGAGCATGCCCTCGGCGGCGGCGTCGCGATCGAGCATCTCCTGCAGGCGGCGCTGCAGTTCGCGCTCCTGACGAAGCGTTGGGTCAACAGTGGCCGAAAGCGCGACGAGGATGCCGAGCTGGATGGCGGGGCGCAGCAAGAACGGCCCGATACCCTGGAGCATCACGTCGACCAAAAGCTCAACGACGGTAAGTGCGATAAGGATATAGGACAGGCGCGCGGCGTTGCGGCGCTGGTTCTTGATGAGGTCCAGGCCAAAGATGATCAAGATGACCGCGCTCGCCGCCGAGAGCATGATGCCGGCGACGATAAGGCCGACCGCGACGAGCGTGTTGTCGCCGAGCTTGGCGGCGGCGTTGCCGTTGATGAGCGCGGTGATGACCTGCCACATAAAGGCGCCGACCGAAGGGAGCGTGCCTACGCCGGACAGGATGCACAGGACGGCGTACACCTTAATGATGAGGGGAATCTTCTTGACCTCCGTGGCGCTGGGGACGCTGGGGTCGAGTTCGTTTCGATCCATACGGAACCTTTCTCGTTTTGTTGTAGGTTACAAGGATACGCCGCCGACCTGCTAAAAGACAGGACGAATGGCCCAATTGCAGCAATGTAAGCCCTAACGGTGGGCGAGACGCGTCGCGACGGAAACATACGGGACTGTTGGCCCCGAGGGCGGGTTGCCCAATAAAATGTTTGGCCGCAAAACGGATTATAAGCTCGGTGGGCTTTTAAAAACCGCTGTTCATGCGCGGGAGTGCTTGTCTTGCCGTGCGTATAATAAGGCAGGTAACGACAAATAACGAGGCTCTGAGGGGATGCCATGTCTCAAGAAACCATCCGCGCGGCCGAGCGTGCTACGGGACGGGTGACGACCATGTCGACGTATGATCCGGACTCCGACCAGCTGCATGAGGAATGCGGCATCTTTGGTGTGTGGGCACCCGATCGCGACGTGGCTCGACTGACGTACTTTGGTCTGCGTGCGCTGCAGCATCGCGGCCAGGAATCGGCGGGAATCGCCGTGGGCGATGGCGGCACGGTTATGGTTCGCAAAGACCTGGGACTGCTCGATCGCGTGTTCTCCAACGCCGACCTGTCGACGCTCTCCGGCCAGTTGGCTGTGGGCCACGTGCGCTATGGCACCGCCGGCGCCAAGAGCTGGGAAGCCTCGCAGCCGCATCTTTCCACCATCAACAGCGTCATCATCGCGCTCGCGCACAACGGCACCCTGGTTAACACTGACGAGCTGCGCCGCCAGCTGATCGAGCTCGGCGTGCCGTTCCTCTCCAATTCGGATTCCGAGGTCGCGACCAAGCTCATTGGCTACTTTACCCAGCGTACGGGCCACCTGCGCGAGGGCATTCGCAAGACCATGGAGCTCGTGCGCGGCGGCTACGCCATGACGCTCATCAACGAGCAGGCACTCTACGCTTTCCGTGACCCGCATGGCATTCGTCCGCTGGTGCTGGGCAAGCTCGTGGACGAGGGCCTGGACCAGGCCGACGCCGCATCCGTTTCGCAGCTACCGTCGCAAGACGACGCCGCGAGGGTCGACGCTGCCGCTCATGTCACGCGCGCTGGCGGCTGGGTCGTTGCCTCCGAGACATGTGCACTCGATATCGTGGGCGCCGAGTATGTCCGTGATGTCCGTCCCGGCGAGATCTTGCGCATCAGTGCCGAGGGCCTGGTATCCGAGCAGGGTGTGCCCGCTGCCAAAGAGCCCGCTAACTGCATCTTTGAGCAGGTCTACTTTGCCCGCCCCGACTCCATCATGAATGGCAAGAGCGTCTACGCCTGCCGTTACGACATGGGTCGTCAGCTGGCACACGAGGAGCCCGTCGATGCCGACCTGGTCATCGGCGTGCCCGACTCCGGCCTGCCGCCTGCGGAGGGTTATTCGCGCGAGAGCGGCATTCCCTTTGGCGAGGGCCTCATCAAGAATCGCTATGTGGGCCGTACGTTTATCGAGCCCACGCAGGAGCTGCGTGCCATGGGCGTGCGCATGAAGCTCAATCCACTGCGCGACAATATCGAGGGCAAGCGCCTGGTCGTCATCGACGACTCCATCGTTCGCGGCACCACCATGGTGCAGCTCGTCAAGATGCTGCGCAACGCCGGCGCCAAGGAGATTCACATCCGCATCAACTCGCCCGAGGTCATCTGGCCGTGCTTCTACGGCATCGATACCGACGTGCAGTCGCAGCTCATCAGCGCTAACAAGACGGTCGATGAGATCTGCGAGTACATTGGCGCCGATTCGCTGGCCTTCCTTTCGGTCGAGGGCCTGCTGAAGGTCATGCCCAAGGGCGGCTACTGCGATGCGTGCTTTACCGGTCGTTATCCCGTGGCGATTCCCGAGAGCTTTGGCCGCGACAAGTTTATGGAGGGCTTTAAGCCCCGCAACCTGGATAAGCCGCTGCACTTTGGCGACGACGCCGTGGTCGAGAAATACGATGACCGCAGCTGGGAAGAGAAGCACGGCGAGGCCTAAAACCTGCCATTTAGGGACAGGTTTATTTTGGCAGGTTTTATCTGCTGTTTTGTTGATATGACGGCGCGCACCGCTGCGGTGTGCGCCGATATGAACGCAACTATGAGCACTGTTTGGCGTCTGTGTGTCAAACGGTAGTGGGAGAGGAAGGCTCAGATGAGCGACAGCAAGCATGTGACGTATGAGGATGCCGGCGTCGATACCGCCGAGGGCGGCCGCGCCGTCGACGCTATTAAGCAAATGGTTAAGGATACCAACCGTCCCGAGGTTATCGGTGGCATCGGTGGCTTTGGCGGCCTGTTCTCGGCCGCCGCGCTTAAGGATATGGAAGACCCGATCCTGATCAGCGGTACCGACGGCGTGGGCACCAAGCTCGTCCTCGCCCAGATCATGGACCGTCACGAGACGGTGGGCCAGGACCTGGTCGCCATGTGCGTCAACGACATTTTGGCTTCGGGCGCCGAGCCGCTCTTCTTTTTGGACTATGTTGCCATCGGTCACATCGAGGCCGAGCACATGGCAAAGATCATCAAGGGCGTGGCAGACGGCTGCAAGCTCGCGGGCTGCGCGCTCGTGGGCGGCGAGATGGCCGAGCACCCGGGCGTCATGGCTCCCGCCGACTACGACCTCGCCGGCTTTACCGTGGGTGTCGTCGACCGTCCCAAGATGCTCGACCCCGCCAACGTCCGCCCCGGCGACGTGATTCTGGGCCTTCCCTCCACCGGCGTGCACTCCAACGGCTACTCGCTCGTGCGTAAGGTCATCGGCGTTGACGGCATCAAGCCTGGTACGCCCGAGGCCGCCGCTAAGGCCGAGGAGCTGAGCCGTCCGCTCGAGGAGCTCGGCGGCGCATCACTGGCAGACGCTCTGCTGGCCCCCACGCGCATCTACGTCAAGCCGATTCTTGAGCTGCTCCGCGGCGGCGCTCCGGTGCACGCCATCGCCCATATCACCGGCGGTGGCATCACCGAGAACCTTAACCGTGCGTTGGCCGACGACGTCGACGCCGTGGTCACCCGCAATGGCGCCGAGATGGGCTGGGACATTCCGCCCGTCATCGCCTATGTTTCGCACCAGGCCGAGCTTACGCCCAACGAGGCATGCAAGACCTTCAACATGGGCGTCGGCCTGTGCCTGATTGTCGCTCCCGAAGATGAGGCCGCGGTAACCGATGCCCTGGTCGCGCTGGGCGAGAAGCCGTTCCGCGTGGGCGAATGCGTCGAGGGCTCCGGTAAGGTCGTGTACTCCGATGAGCGCTAACGAGCAGACGGCTGCCGCCGAGGGCCTGGGTTTTGCGCCCTATACCCGTCCGACCGGCACCGATACCACCGAGCCGCTCAAGATCGGCGTGCTCATCAGCGGTTCGGGCACCAACCTACAGGCGCTCGTCGACCTGATCGCCGCCGGCAAGCTCAATGCTTCGATCGAGCTCGTGGTGTCGAGCCGTCCTTCGGCCAAGGGCCTGCAGCGTGCAGAGCGTGCGGGTATCCAGACGCTGACGCTCTCCAAGGATGTCTACGCCGACCCTATCGCCGCCGACGAGATTATTGCGCACGAGCTTCTCGAGCGCGGCTGCGAGTATGTGGTCATGGCTGGCTACATGCGCATGGTGCATACGCCGCTGCTGGCGGCGTTCCCCAACCGCGTTGTCAATCTGCATCCGGCGCTGCTGCCGAGCTTTACCGGTGCGCATGCGATCGACGATGCCTTTACGCGCGGCGTCAAGGTGACCGGTGTGACTGTGCATTTTGCCAACGAGATCTACGACAACGGCCCCATCATTGCCCAGCGCGCGCTGGCCGTTGAGGAAGGCTGGGACGTCGACACGCTCGAGGAGCACATCCATGCGATCGAGCACGTGCTGTATCCCGAGGTCGTGCAGATGCTCGCTGACGGCCGCGTCCACGTGCTGGAGAGCGGTAAGGTGGCAATTGATCCGGCGCGCCATCGTGCGTAAAAGGATTCGCCTGGTTTTCCTTGCGACGTAAACTATCAAAAAGCTGATTGGGGCATATGGAATCACATGTGCCCCAATCAGCTTAATACCTCTTTGATTTTGGGCTTTGGATAACGTGACGGGCACCATTCCCATTCCAAGAAATCCGATAGGGCCTCGTCCGTGTGTGGGCGGGGCCCTTTTGCGTGGCCTTTTATGTTTGCTATACTGCTAGCAAGTAGAGAGGAGCCGCTATGGGTACAGCGACGGTGCAGCTCAATACGCGAATCGATCCTATGCTCAAAGCTGGTGGCGATGCGGTCCTGGCTCGCAATGGATTGGGGCCGAGCGATGCCGTTCGTGCGCTTTGGGCCTATCTCGTCGAGCATCAAACGTTGCCGGGATTTATGGTGGCGGATAAGCGTGAGGCACTCCGTGAGGAGAGCCTGGCTGAGCAGGGGTGTGGCCTAGCTTTTTCATCGCTGGGGCTAAATGCTTCGGATTTTGCGCCAGTTGGATCATCTGCGGAAGACTGGGACGCCGTACGAGATGATATGTATGACACGATGAGTGCCGATATTGAGGCGAATTGTCGATGATCGAGGCAAAGCATCTCTTGGTAGATACGAACGTTTGGCTCGATTATTACCTGCAAGAGGGGGCGTTCGACGAAGCGAAGAGATTAGTTGAACTGGCCGAAGCGGGAAAGATTGACCTTCTGTACACGCCCACGACGGCAAAGGATGTGTTCTATATCCTGCCTCGGCGTCTGGCCCGGCGGAATGCGAATGGGATTAACGTGTCGTTTGCCTCGGCGTCATGGGCCTGCATCGAGCACATGATGCAGGTGGCAACTGCCTCTCCGCTTTCGTTGGCAGAGTGCGAGATGGCGCGCATGCTTGGCAAGCGCATGCCGGATCTCGAAGACAACCTCATCATCGCTTCGGGCGAGACGGCAGATGTTGACTACGTGGTCACGAGCGACCGGCGCATGCTGGAGGCGATGCCCGAGGTGTGCTTGACGCCTGCCCGCGCACTCGAGATGATTGGGATCCTCGGCTAACCTTGCCTGTCTGGTTTCGCTATCATATGGGGCATTGTGAACCTCATGCAACTTTGGAGGACGGTATGGCGGATAACGCCGAGATGCTATTCGCGCCTGAGCTGGTGTTTTTTGATTGGGAGTGCGCGACGCCGGATGAGGTGTTTGCGCGGCTCGAGGGCGAGCTCGCTCCGCGCGGCTACATTGCGTCCGGTTGGCTCGATGCCGTCCGTACGCGCGAGGACATCTATCCCACGGGCCTCGCTATGCCGGCGGCCAATATTGCCATTCCGCATACCGATCCGGGGTTTGTGGCTAAGCCCTATATCGCGGTGATGAAGCCCTCCGCGCCCGTGACGTTCAATGCTATGGCGGGTATGGGTGCCCCCGTGCCGGCGCAGATCATCATCAATCTGGGTATTGCCGAGCCGGGCGGCCAGGTCGAGGCTCTGCAAGCGCTTATGAATATCTTTATGGATGCTGACGCCGCAGCCGACGTGCTCGGCCAGACTTCGTCCCAGGGCATGGTCGACGCCATCCGCCGCCACTTCTAGGGCCGGCATTTGGGGACTGTCCCTAACTGCCGGCAGAAAAGGAACGTCCCTAGCTGTCGGAGCTGTCCCCTTTGCACCAAAATGGTGCAGATTAACCTGTCTCCCATGCACCAGGTGTGCCGCGGGGCTGCGTTGTGACACAATGACGTTTGTTCGATTCGTGATGCGAAAGGCCAACTATGGCAAACAAGAAAAAGAACTCCGAGGCCGCACCGACGCCCGAGCAACGGTCCCGCGCTGCCTCCAGCTCTCGCAAGAAGCAGCGCAAGACGTACGTGTCTAAGACCGTCAAGATCGTCCTGGTGGTTATCGGCGTGCTGGCAATGCTGCTTTCCGTCTCGGCCATGGCGTGCTCCGGTTTGATGTCGCAGACCGAGAACAATAACTCGGGTTACAAACTGACCGGCGGTGTGGCTGCTACCGTCAACGGAACCAATCTCACCGAGGACACCGTAACCAAGCAGATCATGAGCATGCGCACGTCCTACGGCTACACCAAGGATGAGGATTGGGCGCAGTATCTGGTTGACAATGACCTGACGCCCAAGAAGTACCGCAAACAGCTCATCGATTCCTATACGCAGCAGATTCTGCTCCAGCAGGCGCAGAAGGAGAACGGCGTGACGGTTTCGGACGAGGAAGTAGAGAAGGCTTGGAAGGACGCCTGCAAGAGCGCGGGCGGCGCCAAGACCTTTAAGGAGACCCTTAAGACCTACGGCTATACCGAGGACACCTACAAGGACTCGCTCAAGGAGAGCCTGGCGCAGCAGAAGCTTAAGGATGCCGTTGCTCCCACCAGCAAGCCCAAGGACAGCGAGATTGTCGATTACATTAACGAGAACCTGTCTAACTACAACGATGCCCGCCGCTCGTCGAACATCCTGATCAAGGTTGATTCCGACGCTTCGGACGAGGACAAGGCCGCCGCCAAGGCCAAGGCGCAGGAGTGCCTGGATAAGATCAACTCCGGCGAGCTGAGCTTTGAGGATGCCGTGAAGCAGTATTCCGACGACACCGGTTCCAAGGAGAAGAAGGGTGACGTGGGCTGGGATAAGCTCACCACCTTTGTCGACAGCTACCAGACGGCGCTCGAGGGCCTTAACAAGGGCGATGTGAGCGACGTGGTCGAGTCGACGTATGGCTACCACATCATCAAGTGCACCGACTACTTCCATGTCGATGGCCAGGTCGATGACATCAATCAGGTGCCCAAGGCTATTAAGAAGTACGTTTCCAATGTGGTGAAGACCCAGGCATCGGGCACGGCATACAACGAGTGGCTGGAGAAGTACACGAAGGATGCCGACATTACCGTCAACCCCATGCCCAAGGACGTGCCCTATAACGTGAGCCTGAAGGGCGTCACCAAGAGCTCGACCGACGATTCGTCGACGACTGAGTAATCAAGGGGCGGTGCTCGTGCGAGTGCCGCCCATGTTATTGAGGAGGATTTGCAGATGACCAACGAAGAGCTGCAGCAGGAAATGATTGCCGCCATGAAGGCCAAGGACAAGGTTCGCCTGTCTATCATTCGCCAGGTCAAGGCCGAGGTTAAGAACATCGAGGTCAACGAGCGCCGCGACGTGACCGAGGAAGACGTCAACAGCATGATCAAGCGTCTGATTAAGCAGACAAGCGAGACGTTGGAGATGTCCATCAAGGCCGGTACCGATCAAGATCGTACCGACAACCTGACCGAGCAGGTCAAGATTCTGGAGAGCCTACTGCCCGCGCAGGTTTCGGGCGAGGAGCTCGAGGCGCTGATCGAGCAGGTCATCGCCGAGCTGGGCGCCACGTCCAAGAAGCAGATGGGCCAGGTTATGGGGGCGCTCGGCAAGGCCACCGGCGGCAACTTCGATAAGCCTGCAGCTGCCAAGATTGTCGGCGGCAAACTCGCGTAATTTGTTACGCGGTTTTACCAAACCGCGTAACGGCTCGACGCTGCAAACCCGTACACGCGGCAATCTGACGTTCAATTTCAAGGGCGCGACCATGAGGTCTGCGCCCTTTCATTTCACGTCACCTTGCTCGCGTGTACGGGTTTTCGCTGACTTATGCTCAACAAGGGCGGTTGTATTATTTTCGGGTCTTGAGGGGTGTGGCCGTCATGGTCGCGCCCCTTTTTGGTGGGCTGGGTACTCATTTAAGCCTGTCCCCAATGAGTGGGTTAAAGGTTGCGGGTTCTTTACGGGAATGTAGTGTGGGCTGCGGAAACGTGGTTCTTTCCGTAAAATAGAGCAATTCGTGTAAGCGCAGGGAAGGGATATTCATGGCAGACATGATCGAGATCAAGCATCTCAACAAGTACTTTGGCGACCTGCATGTGCTCAAAGATATCAACCTCACCGTCAAGCGCGGCGAGAAGCTCGTAATGATCGGGCCTTCCGGCTCGGGCAAGTCCACGCTCATCCGTTGCGTCGATTATCTGGAGGAGCCCACGTCGGGCGAGGTCGTCATCGACGGTACGCCGCTCACCAAAAAGAATCACCTGGAGATGGCTCGCAAGTACAGCTCCATGGTGTTTCAGCAGTTCAACCTATATCCCAACATGACGGTGCTGGGCAACCTGACGCTCGCGCCCATCAAGCTGCAAAAGAAGAGTAAGGAGGAGGCGACCGAGATCGCCATCGCCGCGCTCAAGCGCGTCGGCATGGCGCATAAGGCCGGCGAGTATCCGCAGAACCTCTCGGGCGGTCAGCAGCAGCGCATCGCCATTGCCCGTGCCCTGTGCACCAAGCAGCCCATCATCTTGTTTGACGAGCCGACCTCGGCGCTCGACCCCGAGATGGTCCAGGAAGTCCTGGACGTTATGATTGAGCTCGCGCAGGAGGATATCACCATGATCTGCGTGACGCACGAGATGGGCTTTGCGCGCCAGGTGGCCGACCGCGTCATCTTTATGGAGGACGGCCGCATCCTGGAGGAGGGCACACCCGAGCACTTCTTCGATAACCCCGAGAACCCGCGCTGCCGCGAGTTTCTGTCCAAGATTCTGCACTAGGCGCGGTGATGGACATGACGGATATGACGAGGGCGGCCGTGTCGCGCCGCCACTTTTTGCAGCTGGCGGGCGCCGGTATGCTCGCGCTGACGGGGACCGCGCTTACCGGCTGCGGCAACTCCACCGGCGGCGAGGACTCCGACAAGGGGTCTAAGCTTGCGGCCATCAAGTCGCGTGGCCATCTGAATGCCGGCGTTAAGAAGGACGTTCCTGGCTACGGCTATTACGACACCGCCAAGGGCCGGTTTGAGGGCATGGAGGTCGATTTGTGCTACCAGATCGCCGCTGCCGTCTTTGGCGTGAGCTACAAGGAGGCCCGTGCCCAGGAGCTTGTCGAGTTTACTGACGTAACGCCCAAGACGCGCGGCCCGCTGATCGATAACGGCCAGCTCGACGTGGTCGCGGCGACCTACACCATCACCGACGAGCGCAAGAAGAGCTGGGATTTCTCGACGCCGTACCGTACCGACTACGTGGGACTCATGGTCAAGAAGCGTTCGGGCTTTACCTCGATTGAGGACCTGGACGGCAAGGTCATTGGCGTGAGCCAGGGTGCCACCACGCAGGGCCTGATCGAGCAGATGATCAAGGACAACGGCTTTAGCTGCAAGCCCGAGTTTAGGGCCTTTAGCGGCTACCCCATCATTAAGAGTTCGCTCGATGCCGGCAATATCGACGTCTTTGCCATGGACCGCTCCACGCTGGCCGGTTACATGAACGAGACCGTCGAGCTGCTGCAACCCGAGGTCAAGTTTGGCGAGCAGGGCTACGGCGTGGCGACCAAGAAGGGCTGCGATCTTTCGGCCGTGGTCGATCAGGTGATATGCGATCGCCTGGCCGACGGCTGGCTCGACCAAGAGGTCAAGACCTGGGGTCTTGTATAGGCGCATCGTCCAAGGAAGGAATCAAATGCTCGAAGGATTGTTTGACGCCGACCGCTGGTCGACGACATTCCAAAACATGGGGCCCTTCTGGGAGGGCTTTGGCGTGACGATGCAGGTGGTCGTTGCCGGCCTGCTGCTGTCGCTGGTGTTGGGCACGCTGCTTGGCGTGTTCTCTACCACTCGTTCTCGCGTTCTGCGCGCCATAAGCCGCGTGTACGTGGAGTTTTACCAGAACACCCCGCTGCCCGTGCAGGTGCTCTTTATGTACATGGCCGGTCCGCAGTTTTTGCAGGCCATAACCGGTGCCGACCAGCCGGTGCGTATCGCGCCGTTTGTGCTGGGCTTCTTGGGCGTGGGCCTGTATCACGCTGCCTACATTTCGGAGGTCATCCGTACCGGTATCGAGGCCGTTCCGCGTGGCCAGATGGAGGCGGCCCAGAGCCAGGGCTTCACCCGTGCGCAGGCATACTGCTACATCGTGCTGCCCCAGACGTTCAAGATCATTCTGCCGCCGCTGTGTAACCAGGCACTCAACCTGGTCAAAAACACGTCGGTGCTGGCGCTTGTGGCCGGCGGCGACCTTATGTACCGTTCCGACAACTTTGTGAGTCTGTACGGTTACCTGCAGGGATACATCGTCTGCTGCCTTATGTACTTCATCATCTGCTTTCCGCTCGCCATGCTGGTGCAGTGGCTCGAGCGCCGCTCCAAGGAGCGCCCGCGCGGCATGAGCCTGGCCGAGCTGGGGCTCGACAACGTAGAGGAGGCCTAGCGCATGGAAATCTTCAACGCGACCAACCTGCTCTACATTTGGGGCGGCTTTGTTAAGACAATCGAGATCTCGGCGCTGTCGATCTTTTTCTCGCTCATCTTTGGCACGGTGCTGGCGCTCGTTAAAAGCTACGCGCCCCGTCCGTTCCGTATTTTGGTGAGCGCCTATATCGAGCTGTTCCGTTGCACGCCAAACTTGCTGTGGATCCTGTTCATCTACTTTACGGTGCAGGGTTTGGACATTGTGATTTCGACCATCGCCTTTACGCTGTTTACCAGCGCTGTTATGGCCGAGATTGTGCGTGGCGGCCTCAACTCGATTCCGCGCGGCCAGTTTGAGGCGGCGCAGAGCCAGGGCTTTGGCTTCTTTGCCACCATGCGCTATATCATTCTGCCGCAGACGTTTAAGACAATCATTCCGGCGCTGTTTAGCCAGTGCACGACCGTCATCAAGGACAGCTCGTATCTTTCGGGCATTAACGTGGCCGAGCTCATGTACACGGCAAACGTCGTGATGGCCCACGCGATCGACCTGTCGCAGGTGCTTATGCTCTACGGCCTGGTGTTTGCGATGTACTTTGTGCTCAACTTTGGTATCTCGCTGCTGGTGAGGGCATATCAGCGTCGCATTGTGGCCGCATAGTCCTGCTTCCCCAAGCACGGCACCTTGCCCCTCAATCATCGCTTGCGTACATTTAGTACGCGGCGCTCCTCTTTCGGGGCAATCTGCCGCACTTGGGAAACCAGGACGAAGGTGGGGGCAAAATGAATGTGACAAAGGGACTGTCCCTTTGTCACATAGAGAAAGGAATCGCGATGAGCGATCTGGAGAACAAGAAGAATCCTGTGGTCATTACCATCGCGCGCGACTTTGGCGCCGAGGGCCACGAGATTGGCCGCATGCTTGCCAACGAGTTGGGAATTCCGCTGTACGACAACGAGCTGCTGGTGCGTGCGTCGATGCGCGCGGGTGAGTCGCTCGATAAGATGGCCGCCTATGACGAGCGTCTGGCCGTGGAGAACATGGCGTTTCTGCCCGACCGCTACGATGCGCGTTCGTACTCGGACAAGTTGTTCCAAAAGATGAGCCAGGTGATTTTGGACCTGGGCGAGACCGAGAGCTGCATTATCGAGGGTCGCCTGTCCGATTACCTGCTGCGTAACAACCCTAATCACATTGCCGTGTTGGTGACCGCACCCTTTGAGGACCGCGTCGAGATCGTGCGCAAGAAGCGTGGGCTCAACAAAAAGAAGGGCGCCAAGCTGGTCAAGCAGCAGCAGAAGGCACGCGAGGCGTTCTATAAGCGCTACAGCGCCGGAAAGTGGAAGATGACGAGCGGCAAGGATATCGTCGTCAACCGCGCCAAGCTGGGTCGCGAGGGCTGCAAAGACGTCATAGCCGCTGCCTACCGCTACAAAGTGGCTCAGCTCGAAGGCTAGCCGACCAAAAGCCATCACAAAGGGGACAGGCACCTTTGTGATGATCGAGCGGCTGGCATAGAAAAAAGTCCCCGCCGGGCGTGTGCCCGACGGGGACTTTGCCGTTTGGTGGCTAGCGCTGTAGGTGATTACTCGCCCAGCAGGCTCTTGGTGATGGAAGCGGCGGCCTTCTTGCCGGCGCCCATCGCCAGAATGACCGTAGCGGCACCGGTGACGATGTCGCCGCCGGCCCAGATGCGGGGATCGGTGGTCTGGCCGGTCTCCTCGTCGGCAACGATGTAGCCCCACTTGTTGAGCTCCATCTTGCCGCCGATCTTGGCAGCGAAGGGGTTGGCGTTGGTACCGATAGCCGAGATCGCGACGTCGCAGGGGATCTCCTCGATGGCGCCCTCGATGGGCACCGGGCGACGACGGCCGGACTCGTCGGGCTCGCCGAGCTCCATCTTCTGGACCTTGACGGCGCACACGGAGCCGTCCTCGCCAGCGACAAACTCGAGCGGGGAGACGAGCGGCAGAACCTCGACGCCCTCGGCCTTGGCATGGTGCAGTTCGGCGCGACGGCAGGGCATCTCGTCCTCGGTACGACGGTAGGCGATGATGGCGTGCTCGGCGCCCAGGCGCTTGGCGGTACGGACAGCGTCCATAGCCACGTTGCCGCCGCCAAAGACGACGACGTTCTTGCCGTGCTTGGTGGGGGTGTCGTACTCGGGGAACTTGTTGGCCTTCATCAGGTTCACGCGGGTGAGGTACTCGTTTGCGAAGAAGACGTTGGGCAGGTTCTCGCCGGGGACGTTGAGGAACTTGGGCAGGCCAGCGCCGGTCGCCACGTAGATGGCGTCGAAGCCCTGCTCGAACAGCTCCTCGGCCGTGGCCATGTTGCCCACGACGGAGTTGTACTCAAACTTGACGCCCATGTCCTCAAGGCCGTCAATCTCGCGCTTGACGACCGCCTTGGGCAGACGGAACTCGGGGATGCCGTAGACCAGCACGCCGCCGCCGGTGAAGAAGGCCTCAAAGACGGTAACGTCAAAGCCGTTGCGGGCGAGCTCGCCGGCGCAGGTGATGCCGGACGGGCCGGAGCCGACGACGGCGACCTTCTTGCCGTTCTTGGGAGCCATCTTGGGCGTGGAGGCGAGCTCGGGGCGGTCACCCAGGAAGCGCTCGAGCTGGCCGATGGCCACGGGCTCGGACTTCTTACCACGGATGCACTTGCCCTCGCACTGGTTCTCCTGCGGGCAGACGCGACCGCAGATGGCGGGAAGCATGGAGTCCTCGCGGATGGTATCGAGGGCGCCGCCAAAGTCCTTCTCGCGGATTTGCTCGATAAAGCGGGGAATGTTGATGTTGACGGGGCAGCCCTCGACGCAGAGCGGCTTCTTGCAGTTGAGGCAGCGCTCGGCCTCGGCCAGCGCCATCTCCTCGGTGAAGCCCTTGTCGACGGGGCGGAAGTCGCAGGCGCGCTCGGCAGCCGGCTCCTCGTTATCGGGGGTGCGGGGCGACTTCATATCGGTAACGAAACGACCGTTAACTAGTGGCATGCGCAGCTCTTTTCCTCATAGGCCTTGAGGGACTCGCCCTCTTCGGAACGGTAAGCGGCCTGGCGGGCACGAAGGTCATCCCAGTCGACCAGGGTGGCATCGAAGTCGGGGCCGTCGACGCAAGCAAACTTGGTCACGCCGCCCACCTCGACGCGGCAGCAGCCGCACATACCGGTGCCGTCAACCATGATGGGGTTGAGCGACGCGGTGATGGGGGTGTCGTACTTCTGGGCGGTGAGGGTCGAGAACTTCATCATCGGAACGGGGCCGACGCAGAAGACCTGGCTCACGGCCTTGTCCTGCAGCAGGCGCTCCAGCGGAGCGGTGACAACGCCCTGCTCGCCGTAGGAACCGTCGTCGGTGGTGATGTGGATGTGGTCCTCGTCGAGGAGCTCGCGGAACTGGTCCTCCATGAGCAGGAGGTCCTTGGTGCGAGCGCCCATGATGGCGTGCACCTCGTGGCCGGTCTCGACCAGGTGCTTGGCGACCGGGAAGGCAATTGCCAGGCCGACGCCGCCGCCAATGACGGCGCAGGGGCCCTCGGCCATCTCGGTGGGAACGCCCAGCGGGCCTACGACGTCGCGCAGCGACTCGCCGGCCTCGTAGGTGGAAAGCATCTCGGTGGTCTTGCCGATCACCATGAAGATGAACTCGACCCAGCCCTCGTCACCGTTCCAGCCGGCCAGGGTAAACGGGACACGCTCGCCCGTCTCGTTGGCGCGAACCATGAGGAACTGTCCAGCGTGCGCATGCTTGGCGATTGCAGGCGCCTCGATGCGGAACTTGAACACCTTCTCCGAGAACTGCGTCTTCTCCAGGATCTTATACATAGAACCCCTCTCTTGTTAGGGCAACCGAACCGTGCCTCCACGGAAATGGACGGCAGCCCGAATAAAACCGTACGCGCACAGGCGTTGTGCAGACATACGGTGTAGATTATACCCTCATGGACATGTTGCTTACGTGTATCTTTGGCAGGCGGGAAAAGTGATTTAGCACAAAGAGACAGGTTTATTTTGGCGGGTTTTATCAGATAAAACGACAAAAGGGGCCGGCCTTGCACATCGGTGAGGCCGGCCCCTTTTGGGGTGTTGGGTATGTATGGCGGCACAGGGTTTATTGCGATGCGGCCGCTGCGGCGTTTTCGCATATAAAATCTGCCAAAATAAACATCCCTTTTTGGTAGGTTTTAGTGCTTGCCGTTGGCAGAGGCGGAGCCGTTGACGTGGTCGCGGGCATAGATTACGCCGTGCACAATCGCCAGGCCGGCGGCGTCGGCGGCGCGGGCGCAGGTGTCCTGGAAGTCCTCGGCCTCGCGGGCGCGCAGCTGCTTGAGCACGTAGTCGGCGACAGCCATCTTGCCGGGAGGGTTGCCGATGCCGGTGCGGATGCGGCTAAAGTCGCGGCTGCCCATCTTGTCGATGATGGAACGCAGGCCGTTGTGGCCGGCGTGGCCGCCGCCCACCTTGACGCGCACGTCGCCGGCGGGAATGTCGAGCTCATCGTGGATTACGAGCAGCTCCTCGGCCTTGATTTTGTACTCGCGGCAAAGCTTGGAGATGGGGCCGCCCGAGGTGTTCATGTACGACTGCGGCTTGACCAGCACAATCTGGCGCTTGCCGCCCTCTTCCTCTGGATCGTTGATGTTGATGAGCGCGACCTCGGCGCCGGCCTGGTTTTTCCAGTACGTGACGCCGGCCTGACGCGCCAGCTCGTCGATTGCCTTAAAGCCTGCGTTGTGGCGGGTCTCGGCATACTCATCGCCAGGGTTGCCAAGTCCGGCAACCATGCGAATCTTAAGCGGCTGTGCAGCTGCCATGTGCTTCCTTTCATCGATTTGTCGCCTGCTATGGTGAGCGACCCCGTTGCTGCTGTCAAATGGAGGGTGATTGAGGCCGCATGAGGGCGTTTGGACAGTCGTCAGAAGCCGGGATGGACAGTTAGTTCAGATTTGTATAAACCAAGAGATCTTTGACTGCCAAAATCGGGGCCACGGAACTGTCACGGCGCTTTGGGGAGCACAATTTGTGCTATTTCAGATCTTTTGAGTCTTCAAATGAGGTGATTGGCGCCGGGATGGCGGCAAACCACCTCGAAATGAGCCGTCTGTTTGTACAAATATGAACTAACTGTCCAGCCATGCTCGGTAACACTGGGTAAAAGTCTTTTAGACCGGCGCGAGGCCGATTCCGGCCCGCAGGGTGTTGAGCCAGGCGGCCTGACGCTTGCGATAACCCTTGATGCGGTAGCGGAATCGAACTCCCGCAAGTCGATGCATCGTCTGGGCGAAGGCTTCGAGTGCAACAAGGTCCTTCATTTGGTCACGGTTGATAACCAGGACGTGGATACCCATGGCCTTAAGGCCATTGTTGCGATTGCCATCGTGGATGCGAGCGTTTTGAAGCTCATGTCCAATTCCGTTGTATTCGTTGTCGACTCCGGCGGCTGGACAATATAAGTCGCAGATGGCGTAGGGGATGCCCGAGGACATGTTGACCGCAAGGGTGTCGAAATCGACTCGATAGTTGAGCAGCAGGCCTCCCATGGGCAGGCTGCAACACCCGAATCCGCCAAAGCGCATGGGTGCGCCCAGGACGGCGAACATCAATGATTCCGCTGGGGATGCGGATCCGGCCCGGGCGAGTTTGATAGCTGTGCGAAACGAGGCGTAGGAACTACTTTTGGCAAACCGTGCGACCGCCTCGAGCTCTTCGATGGTTGTGGCGGGCTCGCATTTGTAGTGCGCCTGTTCGTAGCGGGTTTCGGCTTGCTTTTCGGGTGTCGGTTGGTCGCCCTGGCAATCGAGATCGTCCATCGTTTCGAAGCTGTTGGCCTCGGGCCACGTGTCGTCGTAGGCGATGGGGTAAGTTGCTTCGGGCGGAAGTGAGTAGGTCCCGAGCAGTTCCATGAGAAGCATCAAGGTTTTGGCAACCGATTCATTTTTGGAACAAAGCATGGCCGTCATGGCGGGAGACGTTGCGTAGATGTCGGCTTCGATGTGCATGATCGCGCCCTGGGGGAGAGGGGCGGTGATGGTGTGCTGGAGGAGCCGTCCGTCGGGTCGTCTGTTGCTGCCGCTCGCAACAAAGAGGTCTAGACGCTCGGAGTCGTCTTCGCTCCAGGCGTCAAGTATTGCAAGGGCCGCAAAGTCTATGGCGTCCTTGTTGGGAACGCAACCTACGAGGGCTTGTGTCTGTTGCCCGTCATCGATGGCGTCCCAGGGAAGGGCGGAGTACGCCCGTCGAGCGCGGCGAATTGCGCGGAGGGCGGAGAGGTGTGAAATTACGGTTGTCATAGCTATAAGGTACTAAGCCGTTGGCGAAATGATATGGCCGTGGCGTTCTTTTCGCTCAAAGGGGCGTCGCGCGCCGCGGGCGGTAACGACATCATACGGAATGCCTTGGAAAAGTGGAGAATGGAGTGATGGGTTGGCCTTGGAGGCATCTACTGAGATGGATGCTGGACAGTTAGTTCAGATTTGTACAAGGCGACCTGGGTGTATTGCCGCTGTTGAGGGACTCGGTGGGCAAAATGGGGCCAATGGCATGGTGAAGAGATCCATGGGAGGAGGAATCGAGCGGAATTATGCCGGCAAGAGAGCTTTCGATACATTAAATGGCCCAAACGAATGCCCAAATTAATACAAATCTGAACTAACTGTCCAAGGCGGGTTGTCGAGGGGCAGAAAAAAGGGTCGGAAGCGAGCCTCCGACCCTTCAAAAACACCAAAGATGATGCGATGCGCGCTGGATTACAGCGCGAAGTCGCCGCCGACGAGCGTGGAGACGGGCTCCTCGTGGTAAACGGCAGAGATGGCCTCGGCGAACTCCTCGGCGACCGAGATGGTCTTGATCTTGCCGCCAACCTCGACGGGGATGGCATCGGTGACGAGGCACTCGACGATGGGGGCGTCGTTCAGGCGCTCGATGGCCGGGCCCGAGAAGATGCCGTGGGTGGCGCACACGTAGATGTCGCCGGCACCCATAGCCTTGAGCTCCTTGACGTTGGCGCACAGGGTGCCAGCGGTGTCGATCATGTCGTCATTGATGATGCAGGTCTTGCCCTTGATGTCACCGATGATGCCCATGACCTCGGCGGCGTTGTGGCGCGGACGGCCCTTGTGGGCGATGGCGAGGCTGCAGCCGAGCATGTCGGAGAGTTTCTTGGCAGCTTTGGCGCGACCCACGTCGGGGGAGACGACAACCAGGTTGTCGGTGTCGAAGTGCATGTCGTTGTAGTACTGGCCAAACAGCGGCAGTGCAGACAGGTGGTTAACCGGGATATCGAAGAAACCCTGAATCTGGCCCTGATGCAGGTCGAGGGTGATGATGCGGTTGACGCCAGCGCGCTCGAGCAGGTTGGCGACGAGGCGGGCGGTGATGGGCTCGCGCGGGCCGGCCTTGCGGTCCTGGCGGGCATAGCCGTAGTGGGTGATGACGGCGGTGATGGAGCGGGCGGATGCGCGCTTGGCAGCGTCGGTGGCGATGAGCAGCTCCATGAGCATGTCGTTGACGTTGCCGCCGGCCACGGACTGAATCAGGAAGACGTCGGCGCCGCGGACGGTCTCGTCGTAGCGGGCGTAAATCTCACCATTGGCGAACTGCTTTAGCGTAAGGCCCGAAAGCTCGACCCCAAGGTACTCAGCGATCTTCTGAGCGAGGGGACGGTTGGAGGAACCGGAATACACGCGGATGGACTTGCGCATATTCTCCGACTTCTCGGGATCATTAATCGGCATTACCCTTCTCCTTTATATATCGAATGCCATATAGATGCCTTGTTGCATTGTAACCGCGCGGCGGGGTTTATCGGGTCTTGATAACGTCTTTACCGTCAACGGACACGAACCGACCACTCATCCGGTCGCGCAGGTCAGCATAGAAAAAGGAGCCATCCCCATGGGAACAGCTCCTTGGATGCTTGGTAAAACGTTATACCTCGTCGTCCTCGTGCAGACGGCGGCGATAATCGGCGGCCCAGTCCTCAATATTTACCTGACGGGCGCGGCCCAGGCCGAGTGCGTCAGCCGGGACCGGCTCGGTGATGACGGAGCCGGCGGCCACGAGCGCGCCGTCGCCGATCTGGGCGGGCGCGACCATCATGGTATCGGAACCGATGAAGGCATCCTTGCCGATGACGGTCTTGTGCTTGTGCACGCCGTCGTAGTTGCAGGTGATGGAGCCCGCGCCCACGTTGACGCCGGAACCCATGGTGGTGTCGCCGATGTAGGACAGGTGCGGCACCTTGGAGCCCTCGCCGATCGTGGACTTCTTGATTTCCACGTGTGTGCCGGCCTTGGAGCCATCGAGCATGTGGGTGCCCGGGCGCAGGTAGGCGCGCGGGCCGCAGTCGACGCCGTTCTCGATGACAGCCTCGATGGCGATGGTCTCATCGATGGTGCAGCCGCTGCCAACGGTGGTGTCGGTGAGGCGGCTGTTGGGGCCGAGCTGGCACTCCTCGCCCACGGTGACGTGGCCGATCAGGTGCGTCTGCGGCCACACGACGGTGTCGCGGCCGATGACGGCGTCGGGGCCGATCCAGGCCTGCGTGGGGTCGATGAAGGTAACGCCCTCGGCCATCCAGTGCTCGTTGATGCGGTCGCGCGCGATAGCGGTGAGTTGCGCGAGCTGGATGCGGCTGTTGACGCCCAGGCCGTCGCGGTAGTCGTCGCAGTGGAAGATGGAGACTGCCTGGCCGTGGCCCTTGAGAATCTCGAGCATGTCGGGCAGGTAGTACTCGGACTGCGCGTTGTCGTTGCCGATCTCGCTGATGTGGGCTGCGAGCTGCGCGCCGTCGAAGGCGTAGCAGCCGGCGTTGCACTCGAGCAGCGTGGCGGCCTGCTCGGGCGTGCAGTCCTTCTGCTCGATGATGCGCTCGATCTGGCCGTCGGCGCCCAGCTTGATGCGGCCGTAGCCAAAGGGATCGGGCGGGGTCATGGTCATGACGGTGCAGGCGAGCTCGCCGGTAGCGACGGTCTTCGCGAACTTGGCGACGGTGTCGGCGGTGATGAGCGGCAGGTCGCCGTTGAGCACGACGACGGGGCCTTGCATGATGCCGCATGCCTCGAGGGCGACCTTTACGGCGTGGCCGGTGCCCAGGCGCTCGGTCTGTTCGACGCACTCGACCTTGGTGGCGCTGTTGGCGTAGGCGCCGTCGATAAGGGCGCGCATCTCGTCGGCGTGGCTGCCGATGACGACCACGACGCGGCTGCAGCCGGCCTTGATGGTGGCGTCGACGATCCACTGGACCATGGGCTTGCCCAGGATCTTGTGCGAAACCTTGCAGTGGTTCGACTTCATGCGGGTACCCTCGCCGGCGGCGAGGATAATTGCGGTTGCGTCCATGTGATCTCCTGTTACGTTATAGACACGTGAGTTTGGAAACGATACACGGCGCAATATGATACCGCAGGCATATGATGAGCGCGTAACGATTGGCGCATGGCGGCTGATGTCGGTGCCGCCGGCGTGACGTTTGCGCTGGTTGTGCATGGCGGCGGCACTGCGGCGTTGGCGTTTGAGCGAGGGGATGGGGGTGTCCGTGGATATCATGCGAGAGGAATCGGGCAACGAACCCGTCGCGGCATTTTCGATGTCGCATCCGGCGGTGCCGGCGCTCTACATGGTGCTGACGTTGGGGCTCACCATGTTCTCGATGCAGCCGGTACTGCTTGCGCTGTCGCTTGCGGGCGGGCTGGCGTATGGGTTTGCGACGCGCGGCGTCGCGCGCACGTTGGGGGCGCTTCGCTGGCAGCTGCCGGTGATTTTGATTATCGCGGTGCTCAACCCGTTATTTAGCGCTTCGGGCTCGACGGAACTGTTCCGTATTGGCATGCGTGCGGTGTATCTGGAGAGCATGGTATACGGCCTGTGCATGGGCGGGCTGTTTGTGGCGAGCGTGCTGTGGTTTGAGGCCGCGGCGTCCATGCTTAGCTACGACAGGGTGCTTGCGCTTTTGGGTAACACCGCGCCGGTGATCGCGCTCATGATCTCGATGTGTATGCGGCTTATCCCGCAGTTTTTGCGTCGCGGTCGCACGGTGCTGGCGGTGCAGGATGCGATTGATGTGCCGGGCCGCGCGCCGGCCGACCCCGTGCGTTCGCGCCTACGGGCATCGAGCGTGTTGATGGGCTGGGGCATGGAAGATTCGCTGGAGCGTGCGGACGCCATGCGCTCCCGTGGGTGGGGCGCCGCGGCGCGTCGCACGACGTACGCGCGGTATCGGCTGGCGCGCGGCGACGTTGCCGCGCTGGTTGGGCTTGCGCTGTTTGGCGTGGCCACGGCGGCAGTGGCGTGGACCGCGACGATGCAGTATTCGTTTTACCCGCAGCTTTCGGTGCCAGCGCCGTGGCCTGGCTATGTTGTATACGCGACCTGGATGGCGCTGCCCTGCGTGGTGCATGCGATTGACGAGAAGAGGTTTGGCTGATGGCTCGGTTGGACGGGAGCATCATGGCGGACGCGGTGTGCGGCTCGGATATGCCGGCGATTGAAGTGCGGGGCCTGCGCTTTGCCTACCCCGGGGCCGAAGTGCCGGTGTTCGAGGGGCTCGATTGGCGTGTTCCCCAAGGGACGTTTGCGTTGCTTGTCGGTGGTACCGGGTCGGGCAAGTCGACATTACTCTCGTTGCTCAAGCCCGAGATTTCGCCGGCGGGCGAATGCTCCGGCGAGCTGCGCATGCTGGGCGAAAGCGTTGCCGACATGGACGTTCGCGCGTCCGCGGAGCGCGTGGGCTATGTGTTTCAGGACCCCGAGAACCAGATTGTGTGCGAAACCGTGTGGCACGAGATGGCGTTTGGCCTGGAAAACTTAGGCATGTCGCGCGACGAGATGCGCCGTCGCGTGGCCGAGACCAGTTATTTCTTTGGGGTGGAGGATTGGCTCCACCGCGATACCGATACGCTTTCGGGCGGACGCAAGCAGCTGCTGTCGCTGGCAGCCGTGCTGGCGTTGCGCCCTCGCGTGCTGCTGCTCGACGAGCCCACGTCCCAACTGGATCCCGTTGCCGAGAAAAATTTTCTGCATGCGCTGTTTCGCGTGAATCGCGAGCTGGGCTGCACGGTTGTTGTGGCAACGCACCAGCCGCGCCCGATGCTTGAATACGCGACGTGCGCGTATCGGATTGAGGGCGGGCGCGTATGCGAGGTCGCTGACATCGCCTCCTTGGGGCATCGCGAAGAGCTGTTTTATGGCGAGGTGCCAGGGTGGGGTGGCTCGTGGCGTGCAAAAAACGGAGTTTTCAGCAGCGCCAGTGGCCGGCCGGGCTATTTGGACCCGCGCGTGGGCGCTCCGGGCGCAAAAAAAAGACCGAAATCGGACAAATCGGCTGAATTTGAGGCGCAAATCCTGTTGCAAGACGACTCGGGGGCGCCGTCGTGCGCCGGTGGATGCCGAATACTCCCAAAAATGCACGCTGGGTCGGCTACCACCCTGGCAGGGGGCTGGTTTCGCTACGATCGAGCGTCCGGCTGGGTGCTGCGCGGGCTCGATGCGTCGTTTTCGGCAGGCGCGGTGCATGCTGTTGTGGGCGGTAACGGCTGCGGTAAGTCGACAATGCTTTCGGTGCTGGCCAAGACGGTCAAGTTGCAGCGTGGGCATATGGAGCGCGGGGCGGCCTCGGCGGCACTGCTGCCTCAGAATCCCAAGGCGCTGCTGGTTGCCGAGACGGTGCGCGAGGAGCTGATGGAATGGGCTTCGACCTGCGGATATGACGAGGCTATGGCGCGAGAGCGCGCGACGAGTCTGGGATTGTCCGGCTTGGATGGGCGCCATCCGTACGATCTTTCGGGCGGGCAGCGCCAGCTGCTTGCGTTGGCAAAGCTGCTGTTGATCGGCCCCGAGCTGCTATTGCTCGATGAGCCCACCAAGGGTCTGGACCTGGCCAGCCGTCGCATCATCGCCCGCGCCCTGCGCGACCATGCGGAGGCCGGCGGTACCGTCATCATGGCAACGCACGATCTGGGTTTTGCCGAGCAGGTTGCCGATGACATTGCCATGATGTTCGACGGTGAGATTGCCTGCATGGAGCCGCCGGCCGACTTTTTTGCCGACAATGTGTTTTATAGGGCGTGATGGGATGGCGGATTATCGCGTCCTGCGCATACTCGCAAAACTGGAGATCCCACTGCTGCTGGCGGTGCCAGCGGTAATGGCCGCGGCGTTGCTGGCAGGCGTTGAGCAGGCGGCGCTTGCCATGCTTGTCGTGGTGGCGCTGGTGCTCGCGCTGTTCTTTGCGGGTTACGAGGCGTCGCGACCGGGCCTACGCCAGATTATGCCCGCGCTGGTTTTGGCGGCGTTGGCCGCGGCGGGGCGTATCTTGTTTGGCCCCATTCCCGACTTTAAACCCGTGAGCGCCATCGCCATTATCGCCGGGGCGACGCTCGGTCGTCGTAACGGCTTTATGGTCGGTGCGCTGGCGGCGCTGACCAGCAATTTCTTTTTTGGGCAGGGCATGTGGACACCGTGGCAGATGTATGCCTGGGGTCTGGTCGGCTATGTTGGCGGCGCGCTGGCGCATGCGGGGGCGTTCGACCGTGCCGATGGAACCGTGCGCATGCCGGCGCTGATGGCGTACGGCTTTGCGTCGGGCCTGCTCTATGGCGCCGTGATTAACGCCTACGACATCATCGGTTTTGTGCAACCGCTCACGTGGGCGGGCGCCGTGGCGCGTCTTGCCACGGCGGTACCGTTCGATATCACACACGGCCTTGCGACCTGCGTGTTCTTGGCCGCTCTCTACAAACCTTGGTGTCGTCGCATTAACCGTGTCGTCGTGAAATACGGGCTGTAGTGGCGGTTGCACCGGGGCGAGAATCAATACTGTCGAAGTGCCATTTTAAAACTATGCCGGTTTACGGGGCTAGATTGGCACAGGTAGACCATACCGGCTTTTTCCGAAAATAGACGATCCGTCTACCTGCGGTTTTATTTTGCTTGAATTGCGTTTGGTTGGGGATTTGCGATTCAGCCCCGTCAACCGGCATGGTTTTGGAATGGCCGGCTGATATGACGGGCGTCGTGGCCCTCAGAGAGCCAAATCGATCCGTTTTCTTCCGCCCCCAGACGTCCCCAGGGAATCAGTTGACGGCGCTTGCCACGAAACTAGCCCATCTACTACGTTTAGCTTGATACCCTCGACCATGACCGCGTTTTATGAAAACCGCAGGCTTTCTACCTGCGGTTTTCTTTTTGCGTTGTTCGCCGTGGTTGAGGGTAGTGGCTTAAACGTAGTAGATGGGGCAGTTTCGTGGCGGGTGTGCCGCGTGGATTCCCTCGCGAGGTGAAAATGATCCGTTTTGCTTCGTCCCCGAGGGGTCGGCTGGGGCTAGAGCTCTAGGGCGAGGGTGACGGGGCAGTGGTCGCTGCCAAAGATGTCGCCGCGGATGCCGGTGTCGCGCACGTTGCCGGCGATGGCGTCGCTCACCAGGAAGTAATCGATGCGCCAGCCCGCGTTGTTCTTGCGGGCATTAAAGCGGTAGCTCCACCAGCTGTAGACGCCCTCGACGTCGGGATTTGCCGCGCGCCAGGTATCGGTAAACCCGGCGTCGAGCAGCTCGGTAAACTTACCGCGCTCCTCGTCCGAAAAGCCTGCGTTGCCGCGGTTGGACTTGGGGTTCTTAAGGTCGATCTCCTCGTGCGCGACGTTAAAGTCGCCGCAGGTCACCACGGGCTTGCCGGTCTCGCGCTCGAGTCCCGCCAAAAAGCCGCGATAGGCATCGTCCCAGGCCATGCGCACATCGATGCGCGCGAGCTCATTTTGGGCGTTGGGCGTATAGACGTCCACAAACCAAAACTTGTCGAACTCGAGCGCGCAGACGCGGCCCTCGGTCGCGGCCTGCGCCACGAGCTCGGCTGCCGCGCCCTCGCCGGCGTAAGGCAGCAGCGCATCGGCGCGCAGCACGCGCAGCGGTTCCTGGCGGCTAAAGACCGCAGTGCCCGAATAGCCTTTACGCTCGGCGTAGCTCCAGGTTTGGTGATAACCGGGCAGGTCGATATCGGCCTGGCCCTCCTGCAGCTTGGTCTCTTGCAGCGCCAGGATATCGACATTGAGCTCCTGTGCGATCTGGATAAAGCTCGGGTCCTTTTTGAGCACGGCGCGCAGACCGTTGACGTTCCACGAGGCGAAAGTGTAAGTCTGAGGCATGGTGTCCTTTCGACGGGGTTTGCAGGCTTAAGATTAGCGCAAAAGGGGCGGTGGTGGGCTCCGCGCGTGCTGACTCAAAGGCCGCATGCTGGGATGTCGCCCGACGCTGCCCGACCAACAAGGACGGAGGACTCATATGACGCAGGCGATATCGGATCCCAAGCGGGCCTCCGCCGCACTGGCGGAGCTGTTTGGTACCCACAAGCGTGTGGTCTTCTTTGGCGGCGCCGGTGTTTCCACGGCGAGTGGCATCCCCGATTTCCGCAGCGTGGACGGCCTATATCACCAACAGTTTGCCTACCCTCCCGAGACCATGCTCTCGCATAGCTTTTACGAGGCGCATCCGGCCGAGTTCTTCGACTTCTACCGCACCAAGATGATCTCACTTGGCGCCAAGCCCAACCGCTGCCACACCAAACTGGCCGAGCTGGAGCGTGCCGGCAAACTAAATGCCGTGGTGACGCAAAACATCGACGGCCTGCATCAGATGGCGGGCTCGCAGCGCGTGTTCGAGCTGCACGGATCGGTCCATCGCAACATTTGCCAGTCGTGCGGCGCGGTCTATAGCGCCGAGTGGATTTGCGCCCGCGGGCAAGAGGACGCCGCGGGTGTGCCCGTGTGCCCCGCGTGCGGCGGGCGCATTAAGCCCGATGTGGTGCTCTACGAGGAGCCGCTCGACGAGCATGTGCTGACCGACGCCGTTGCCGCCATTGCCGCGGCCGATGCCCTCATTGTGGGCGGGACCTCGCTCGTGGTGTATCCGGCGGCGGGTCTTACGCGATACTTTACCGGCGATACGCTGGCCATATGCAATCTTGCTCCCACCGATCAGGATGCAAATGCCGACCTGCTGATTTCTTGCGACATCGCTGCCGCGTTTGCGTTCTAGCCCGCGTGCGCGGATACAATAGAAAGACTGATTGCAAAGCGACCCCGCCGCCTGCGCCCGAGCGTGGCGGCGCGGGCATTTTAGGAGGATGTTCATGGCGAACGACAGCAAGACATGGCGGTGCGGAAAGTACGAGCTCAGCTTTGACCGTCCGCGCATCATGGGCGTCCTCAACGTGACGCCCGATTCGTTTAGCGACGGCGGGGAGCATTTCGACCCGGATGCCGCCATCGAGTACGGCCTGGCGATGCTCGATGCCGGTGCCGACATCATCGACGTGGGCGGCGAGTCCACGCGCCCCGGTTTTACCCCGGTCAACCCCGACGAGGAGGCTCGCCGCGTGCTGCCTGTTGTGCGTGCGTTGGCCAAAGAGGGCGCCATCGTCTCGATCGACACACGTCACGTGGCGGTTGCCAAGGCGGCCGTGCGCTGCGGCGCCTCGATCGTCAACGACGTGACGGGCTTCACCGACCCCAAGATGGTCGAGTTTGTCGCGACGAGCACCTGCGGCGTCATCGTGATGCACGCCGGCGAGGTCGCCGCGCCTGCTCGCACGCATGCAACGGTGCAGCTCGATACCTCTGCCGCGGCGTTTGTTGCCGAGAAGGCGCGCGAGGCGGCTGCCGAGGCCGCGCGCGAGGCCGAGAAGCCCGCCCGCCGTCGTCGTGGCAAGCTGCTGGGCGAGCCCAAGACGGAGGCCAAACTGCCGGGTGGCGTGGTGCAGCCCTCGCTGCCGTTTGGCGATCCGGAGCCAGCGCCCGAGCCAACGGGCGAGCAGAAGCAGGAGACGCCGGCCGCCGAGCAGGCTGCCCCTGCCGCCGAGGCCGCCGCGACCCCTGAGCCCGCGCCGGAGCCCAGCGATCACTTGGCCGCCATGATGCGCCGCAGCGCCCGCCGCGAGGAGGCTTATGTGCCCACCTCGCAGCTTCGCCGCTTTACCCTGCCCGATTCGGCGCCCATCATGCGCCGCGTCATGGGCTTTCTGTCCGATCAGGCCCGCGCGCTCATCCACGCCGGCGTGTCACGCGACCGTATCTGCATCGATCCGGGTCCGGGTTTTGGCAAGACGGCCAACGAAGACATCGTCATCCAGCGCGAGACCGCCAAGATGGCGTCGCTGGGCTATCCGCTCATGTGCGCCGTGTCGCGCAAGCGCTTTGTGGGCGCCGTCTCGGGCGTGACCGAGGCCGCCGAGCGCGATGCCGCCACATTTGGCGTGTGCCTGGGCGCTATCCAGGCCGGTGCCAACATCGTGCGCGTGCACGATGTCACCGGCTTTGCGCAGTTCCTGAACGGCTACTGGGCTGTTGCCAAGCCGCAGCCGCGTCGCGCGTTTGTGGCCGTGGGCTCCAACCTGGGGCATCGTTGCGACAACATCCGCGCCGCGCGCGACATGATCGCCGAGATTCCGCTCACCTGTGTGTCCAACTGCTCGCGCATCTACGAGAGCGAGCCGGCCTACGAGACGCGCCAGGACGCGTTTGCCAACGCTGTCATCGAGATCAAGACCGAGCTGGCGCCGCTGGTGCTGCTCGACGAGCTTATGAAGATCGAGGCCGAGCTGGGGCGCGACCGATCCAAGAAGGCCAAGGTCAACGGCCCGCGCACCATCGACCTGGACCTGCTGTGGATGGATGGCGAGACCCATGGCGGCAAAAAGCTGCGCCTGCCGCATCCGCTCATTGGCGAACGCGACTTTGTGCTGGTGCCGCTCGAGGACCTGATGCACGACCCGGCGCGGTTCTTCCGCTACAACGGTGTAGAGGTCAAGGAGCCCGAGGATCGCGTGGGCCATATCGTGGGCGAATTGGGGCGTATGTAGATGATTGAGATGAATGCTGTTGCCGCCGGTACCGAGCTCGACGCGGCACGTGACGCGGGTCGCGAGGGTGTGCCCGCGGGCTGGTGCGCTTGGAGCGTGGGCGAGGCGTCGTTGACGTTTTCGCTGGTCGTGCGCCCGGATGTGAATATGCACGCCTTCCATGGCCTGCCGTTTGTGGCGGCGATGGGCATGATGGACGCGCTCGCGGGAACGGTATCGACGCCGGGGCTGGGTCTTGCCGGTAAGGTGGGCATTCAGTGGCCGAGCGATATCGTGTACGGCGCGCCCGCGTTTGAGACGTCGTTTGCACGCGTCACCGTCAACGGCGGTGCCGGTGCCGCGGGCATGTTCGGTGCCGTGACGGTGGATATTGAGCGCGCTGCGCTGGGCGAACTTGGCGTGGATGTGGCCGATGAAGCGCTGGTCGAAGCGCTGACTACCGCCGTGCTGGCCCGCGTGTACGCCTGGGCGGTTGTCGCCAACACACCGCAGGGCGCCGCCGGCCCGCTGGCTCCCGTGCTGGGCGAGTACTTCGACATGGTGCCGCTGCTGGGCCGCCAGGTTGCGGCGGTGTCGCCCAACGGCTTGCCGCTTGCGGTCGGTGTGTTTGCGGGCCTGGACATCTGGGGTCGCGCGACCATCAAGACCGATGCCGGCGAGCAGGAGTTTCCGCCCGAGGCCGTACGGATTCGCGGGCTGTAACACGAGATGCCCGCGCTCAAAGACAACGATGACAACAAGACCCTCCCCGGCCTCTGAACCGCCTCCCATTTCTTGGACACGAGAAATGGGAGGCGGTTCAGCCGGGGAGGGTCTTTGCGCGACTACAGGGTGGCATCGCGGCCCTATTCCTCAAAACTGAAAAATTTTCGTTTTTGAGGAATAGGATTAAGGCAGCTCGGCCTTTTGCGAGGTATATTCGCTATAGAGCCTATTCCTCAAAACTGAAAAATTTTCGTTTTTGAGGAATAGAGATAAAAGACCGCGAGGAGGCCCCGATGAAACTCATCAATAGAGCGTCATATATGGACACGTTGACGAGTCTTATTGGCGTGCCGGATATCAAGGTCATCACGGGCATCCGCCGCAGCGGTAAATCAAAATTGCTCGAGGCCCTCCGCGATTACGTGGAGGCAAATCTGCCTAATTCGAATGTCATCCATATCAACTACAACCTCGATGAGTTCGAGAACCTTCTCGAGTATCACGCGTTGCTCGCTTATGTAAAAGATCACCGGGTGCCCGGCAAGCAAAACTTCCTGCTTATCGATGAGGTTCAGATGTGCGACGGTTTTGAGCGTGCGATCAACAGCCTTCACGCATCCGAGCAGTATGACATCTTCATTACCGGATCGAATGCCTTTTTGCTGTCGAGCGATCTGTCGACGCTCTTTACGGGGCGCACGTTCGAGATCGAGGTTTTCCCATTCTCGTTTGAGGAGTATCGTCTCTATGGCGACGAGGGCGAGGTCGACCGTGACTTCGATGAGTACGCGAGAACCGGCGGTATGTCTGGCTCTTACCCTTATCCACTGCAGGAGCAGCGCTATCAATATCTCTCCAACGTCTTTAAGACGCTCATTGTGAGAGATATCGTGCAACGGCATAACGTGAGAAACGAATCGGCGCTGCTGCGCATTGCCGATTACATGATGGACAACGTTTCCAACATTACGTCGGCACGCAACATTACCGATGCATTAAATGCGGAAGGGCTAAAGATTACGAACAAGACGGTCGGTGCGTACATGGGGTACCTGTGCGATGCGTTTGCCTTCTATAAAGTTCGTCGATATGACATTCGCGGCAAGAAATACCTTAAGAGCGGCGAGAAGTATTACCTGGCAGACCACGCGTTCAAATACGCGCTGCTCGGTACGCGCGATATGGACTGGGGTCGCGTGTACGAGAACATGGTGGCCATCGAGCTGCTGCGCCGCGGATATGAGGTATACGTCGGCGTACTCTATAAAAAGGAAATTGACTTTGTAGCAATCAAGCGAAGCGAGAAGCTCTACATTCAGGTGAGCGACGACATCAGCTCGGATAAGACATTTGAACGCGAGATTTCACCACTGCTGAGCATTGGCGACGCGTACCCCAAAATGATTCTCGCCCGCACGCATCACGAGGCCACGGACCGCGACGGAGTGCAGATCGTGGACCTGGCGAGGTGGCTGTGCGGTGAGGCGTAGCGTGCATCGAGCCTATTCCTCAAAACTGAAAAATTTTTGTTTTTGAGGAATAGAAAGGCTTTGAGCCTCTTAGAAAGCCATTGGGCTGCCTTTCCGGTGCGAGATTTGTGTCCGCGCCGTGCGAAATAATAGTTTATGTCCTAACGATGGGAGCAGACTATGGCTGACAAAGCAAATTCGGCGTGTCCACAGGCATGGAGGGTTGCAAAATCCCTATCCGAGAAAATACTCGCTCAAGGCAAGAACGGGGTTTGGTCGCCTGCGTGCGTCGCGAGCTTGTTGACGATTGTACGAAAGGGTGCCTCGGGCGCCACATGTCGGGAGCTCGACATGCTCCTGGGCGATGGCGACATGTTTAGCGAGCGTGATCCCTTCGGCATCGAGCTGGAGCGGAACTGGGGCTATGACGGTTATGATGCGAGCTCGGCAACGGCAGCTTGGCTTTCCAGGTCCGCGAGCCCATCGGAGGCGTTTCTGCACGAGTGCGACAAATGCAGCGTGCATGTGTCAATCGATGACTTGGCCGATCCGCGCGTTAGCCAACGGGTGACCGATTGGATAGCCGAACAAACTCACGGCCTGCTGTCGCCAAGCATCGAGTTATCACCAGTGGCTCTTGCCTGTCTTGTGAGCGCGCTTTACATGAAGGATGCATGGGCGGATCCGTTTGACGGCGAATCGACCAAAGTTGAGACCTTCCATGCAAAGAACGGCGATGTTCAAGCAGCGTTTATGCGTGGCGAGCGCGATTGTGCGGTGATCGTCGAGAACGGCAGGGTTGCCTTCTTGTTGCCGCTCAGCTCCGATGCCGGCGTGTGTTTTGTTCTTCCGAGCGGCGAGGATGATCATATTGATGACGCGCTTGGGCTATTCGAGCGTCTGTCCCAAGGCGAGGGAGAATGGGAGCCCGTCGACCTGGGGATTCCTCGCTTTGAATGCGAGTCGACGCTCTCGGACGTCTGCTCGCTGCTAAAGGCCGCCGGCGTCTCTACGGCAACTGCGATGGAGCTTACACCTATGGTGGGGGTAGAGGGGACTCCAACGCAGATTGTCCATGGCGCGAAGTTCGCTGTCGATGAGAACGGCGTAGAGGCCGGCGCGTACACGGTGATGGTCGCTGTCGCGGGCCTTCCGCCGGAGAACCCGCCAGAGCCGCGCAAGATAACGCTTGACAGGCCTTTCTATGCAGCGCTCGTGTCTCGCACCGGCGTACCGCTCTTTGTGGCAAGCGTCGCGCTGCCGTCGGTGGACGTGCAAGAAAGGTGAGGTTGAGGTTTGCGAGGGGGGCTGCTATGCCAAGGGTTGCCAACGTACTCTTTCCAGCTGACTATTCTGTTTTGATGAAACGTAGTCGCTTGATCTGGCTCACGGAGGGGTTGGAGAACTAGAGTCACCTAGTCCGTGCGTCAGAGAAACCGAGGGGTTAAGACAGTGCTCACGCTTGGCTCCGGTCCCTGTCTTGCCCCAGCTCCTGCATGCGGCGGTAGATTTCGCAGATACCCTTAATGGTGAGCTGTCCATCGACCACGTCGAAGGCATCGGTCGAATCGGCGACGATGCCGGCGAGGCCTCCCGTGGCGATAACGTTGGCATCCTCGCGGCCCAGCTCGCGCTTCATGCGCGCGACCAGGCCTTCGGCCATAGCGGCGGTGCCCACCACGGCGCCGACCTTGATGCACTCCTCGGTATCGCGGCCGATGGCGTGCTCGGGCGCCTCGAGCGGCACGCTGGCGAGCTTGGCGGCGCGGGCGGCAAGTGCATCCATGGAGATGCGGATGCCCGGCGCGATCGCTCCGCCAATGTAATAGCCGTCCTCATCGATGACGTCGATATTGGTTGCGGTGCCAAAGTCCACCACGATTGCCGGCGCGCCGTAGAAAGTCTCAGCCGCAACGGCGTTGGCGACGCGATCGGCACCTACGGCCCGGGGACGCGCCGCGCGCAGCTTGGTTACGGCGGCCGTCTGCGGCCCAATGACGATGACGTCTGCGGCAATGCGGTCGGCCACGGCATGCCATTCGCGCGAGAGCTGCGGCACCACGCCCGCAAAGGCGATAGCGTCGACCGCGTCGAGCGAAAGGCCGTACATCTTAAAAAAACCCATCAGGCGCACATGGATCTCATCTGCGGTATAGGAGCGGTCGGTGGGCATGCGCCACGACTGCACCAGCTCGTCTCCGTCAAACAGGCCCATGGCCGTCTGCGTGTTTCCCATATCGATAGCGAGCAGCATGTCTACTCCCGGTTTCGGCATAAAAGGACGCGCACCATTGTATACGTGCTGTCGACGGCGCTCGGCTGCGATTCGTTTACGGTGATATGGGCTGAGGGGTTTTAAATATGAAGGAATTATGCTCTACGAGAATTTCCTTGCCGTCCACCGAACTCCCGAGTAGTATCCTTTCTTGCGCACATGAGGCGCCCAGACATTGCGGGGTGGAGCAGTCTGGTAGCTCGCCGGGCTCATAACCCGGAGGTCGTAGGTTCAAATCCTGCCCCCGCGACCAAGATTTTTAACAGCTCAGAGGCATTGTTCCTCTGGGCTGTTTTCTTTTATCTTGACAATGCAGCGAGGACTCCTGAGCGGAATATGAGCAGATTGCAACGACCGCCAAGGCAAAACGGATGCCAATAAAACTAAAACCAGCTAAATAGAAGTGAAGAACCCGTAGAATCTTTCTCAGTGGAAAAGGCTATCAAGTGAGGGTCCGTATGCCAGGAAAGAAAGCCGATGCAGAAGCTTTTGCAAGCAGGTGGGCGAAAAAGGGAAATGAGAACCAGGACACCCAGCGGTTCTGGATTGACTTTTACCAGAACGTCCTCGGCGTAGAGGACGCGGTGTCACGGCTTGAGTTCGAAAAGCCCGTTTCCACCGATGCGAGCACACATGAAGGGTACATCGACGTCTTCATCCCGTCGGCAAAAACCCTCGTCGAGCAGAAGTCGCTTGGAATCGATCTCGCCAAGGAGGAGACGCACCAGGGACGCAAGGTGACACCAGCGAAGCAGGGTAACGCCTATGCTCAGGGCATGCCCCTCTCCCAACAGCCGCGCTACATTATCGCTTGCAATTTTGCCGAGTTTTGGGTCTTCGACCGCGAACGGGACTCGCTATGCCGGGAGCCTCTTTTCAAGTTGCCACTCGCCGAGCTCCCCAAGAATCTCGCGGCCATTCAGTTCCTCAAGGGCGGGGCGGAGGCCCCGGCCACGATCTCCCGTGCCGTCTCCGTAGAGGCCGGCAAGATCATGTCGAAACTTCATGACCAGGTTGCCGAGGCGTTCGACGACCCCGACGCGCCCGAGAACCACCATGCGCTCTCCGTGCTCATGACGCGCCTCATGTTCCTTATGTTCTGCGAGGACGCTGGTCTCATGGAGCCAAATGCCTTCCGAGACTACGTCGCACACTTCCAGGCGGGTGATCTCAGGCGAGGCCTCAAGGACCTGTTCGTCTGGCTCGATACCAAAGATGAGGACCGCGACAAGTATGCCGAGTCCTGGCTGAAGAAGCTGCCCTACATGAACGGCGGCCTCTTTCGTGAGAGGACGGAAATCCCGCCATTGTCCGAGAGTTTCCGACATACGCTCATTGTCGAGGGCTGTCAGGAATTCGATTGGACTGGCGTGAGCCCCACGGTCTTCGGTTCCATCTTTGAGGGGGCGCTGTCGCATGACCATCGGCGTGCGAACGGCCAACACTTCACGAGCCCCGAGAACATCCATAAAGTGATTGACCCGCTTTTTCTCGACGATCTCAAGGTGGAGTTTGATGAGGCCTGTGCAAAGCCCGTCGCGGGCGGCGCGAGGACCCGTGCTCTCAAGGAGCTCCATGAGAAGATCGGTAGCATCTCTATCCTCGATCCGGCGGCAGGTTCGGGTAATTTCCTTACGGAGAGCTATCTCTGCCTGCGACAGTTAGAAAACCGTATTCTTTTTGAACTCCAAGGAGAACAAACGTCTTTCCGCTTTGAGGAGGTCGAGGCCGCCGACGTCCTTGTCAGTCTGAAGAATTTCCATGGCATCGAGCTTGAGGATTTCGCCTGCTGCGTTGCCCGCACTGCGCTCTGGATTGCCGAGAAGCAGGCGGATGCCGATACGGCAAAGGTGACGCAGCGCGTCTATCAGGAACTGCCGCTCACGGACTACGAGGGCATCGTCAACGCAAACGCGCTTCGCATCGACTGGAACGACGTGGTCCCAAGTGATGAGGTCAACTACGTTCTCGGCAATCCGCCGTTTATCGGGCAGTCCCAAAGGACCGATGAGCAGGTGGACGACCTCAAGTATGTTTGGGGCCGGGGCTACGACGGCTATCTCGACTATGCGACATGCTGGTATAGGAAAGCGGCCGATTATTTGGTTAATACTGACGCGGAGTTTTCGTTTGTCTCGACGAACTCGATTTGCCAGGGCCAGCCGGTTCCATCCCTTTTCAGGCCCCTATTCGACGCGGGATGGAGGGTCAGTTTCGCACACCGTTCTTTCGTATGGGATTCGGCGGCTGACGACGAGGCCCATGTGCACGTAGTCATCGTTGGATTCTCCCAGGGTCCCGTGGAGCCTGTTGCCTTCTCGTATCATCGGGGCAAAAGGACGATTGAGCATCCGAACAATTTGAACGGTTACTTGCTTGACGCTCCGAACGTCTTTGTTGAGAAGAAAATGAGACCACTGTTTGAGGATGTATCTCCTATGGTCATCGGAGGTAAACCGGCGGATGGGGGATACTTCCAGATTAAGACAAGAGAAGAATACGAGGACGTTATTTCCGACAGCGTCGCCGCAAAATATGTAGTCCCGTGTGTGGGAGCCCAGGAGTTGATTAACAACAAGGAAAGATGGTCTTTGTGGCTTGCGGACGCGCCTAGATCGGATATCGCGAAATCCCCGATCTTGAGGGAGAGGGTCCAGGGAGTCCGAGATTTCCGTTTGGCTTCGAAGAAAGCATCGACGAGGCGGCTTGCTGATGAGCCCTGGCGCTATGCTGAGGTGAGGAAGGCCGACGGGCCGTTCCTCTGCGTCCCGCGTCATTTTTCCGGTGGGCGAAAGTACTTCACGGTCAAACGGTGTGAATCCGGGGAAATCGCTACGGACGCCTGTTTCTTCGCCGACGACCCCGATGGTCTCCTGTTCGGAATCATCTCATCAGGGGTCTTCATGGCGTGGCAGAAGGCGGTCGGAGGCGAGCTCAAGAGCGACTGCCGTTTCTCGAACACCATCGTGTGGAACAATTTCCCCCTGCCGAAATTAACCGATGAGGGACGGCGGGCCATCATCGATGCCGGTCAGGCGGTGCTTTCTGCAAGGGGGCTGTATCACGGCGCGTCCCTGGCCGACCTCTATAAACCGGCGGACGAGTTCCTGTATCCAGAGCTGTTCGAAGCCCACGGCAAGCTCGACGAGGCAATCGAATCGGCCTACGGTGTCGATTTCAATGGAGACGAGAACAAGATCGTCTCCCATCTATTTAATCTCTATGCCGAAAAGGTCGGTGAGTAGCGTGAAGGGGAGTGCCGTAAAGCCAAAAGAGGGGGCGGAGCTATCCGAGTCCGATTCTGTGAAAGAAGGTATTGGGGGCCTAAAGGCCGAGGCTGATCGGGAGGAGGAAGAAGCCCAGAGATATGCCGTCGCCTTCCTCCAGAAGGTGATGAGACTGAAGGGCGTGGCGATCGAGCGCGACCATTTCCTCCGTTCTGAGCTCCGGAAACGAGGCGTCTCGGACGAGCGAGTGGAGCTCGCTATTTCAACGAGCCCGGCAGCCGCCGGGATGGATTCCGGCCTTGTCGACTCCATCGCCATGGACGTCATTGATTTCGAGACGAAGAAATCGAGCGTCCTTTCGTTTTCCGCGGGATTGCCCGGAGGACTCGCGATGCTCGGAACGATCCCGGCGGACGTGACGCAGTACTATGTCCACGCCTTTCGAATCATGCAGAAACTGGCGTATCTTTACGGCTGGCGGTCCTTCATCGACGATTGCGACGAGATGGACGATGAGACCTTGGCGGCTTTTGCCCTTCTCCTGGCTGTGATGGTCGGAGTGGGCGGGGCCAACTCCGCGTTGACGGCGTTTTCCAAAACGGTTCAGTCGAATATCGCCAAGAAGGTCGCCAGCAAGGCGCTTACGCAGACGAGCTACTACCCGATCATCAAAAAGGTTCTTGCCGGAATCGGCGTCAAGATCACCAAAAGCAGTTTCGGCGACGCGGTGAGCAAAGTCGTTCCGGTCGTCGGCGGCTTCATCTCGGGCGGCCTCACGTTCGTTAGCCTCAAAGGCGGGTCCAGGAGACTTGCAGGGGAGCTCAGGTTGTTGCCACAGGCGGCAGGCCCCGCAACTGCGGAACGGTCGGGCCCCGTTGGGCTATAAGCCGATTCGGTAAACTAGAACAGAAAGAGGAGCCAGATATGGCAATTAACTTGAAGACTGCGAAAGGCACGCATCGGGCGAGAGGGTGACGGATGAAGACTTATAACCTGGACACCATCCAGAAGGTTCCCCTGCGCGAGGTGTGGCCGCATGAGGCCCACGACTTCACCAAGTGGCTGGCCGAGGAGCAGAACCTCGCAACCCTCGGGATGGCGGTCGGAATCGAGCTCGAGCTCATAGAGACTGAGTCCTCGGTCGGATCGTTCAACGTGGACATCTACGCGCAGGAGTCCGGTACGGGCCGCAAGGTGATCATCGAGAACCAGCTCGAGGACACCAACCACGACCACCTCGGCAAGGTGATCACGTACGCCGCCGGCAAGGGCGCAGAGGTCGTCATCTGGGTCGTGGCGCGCGCCCGCGACGAGCACCGCCAGGCCATCGAGTGGCTCAACCAGCACACCGACAGCGACTTCGGGTTCTTCCTGGTCGAGGTCGAGCTCTGGAAGATCGGGGACTCCCTGCCCGCCCCGCGCTTCGGCGTGGTCGAGCAGCCGAACGAGTGGACCAAGGCCGTGAAGCTCTCCGAAGGGCTCAGCGAAACCGAAAAGGTCAAGCTGGCGTACTGGACGGCCTACCGCGAGGTGGCGGGCGGCCATCCGGAGTTCCTCAAGGAGTTCAGCCCGCAGAAGCCCAGCAAGGACCATTGGTCGACGCTTCGCCTGGGGGTCTCGGCATACCATCTCGCCCTGCTCATCGATACGCACAAGGGCCGCACGGGTATCGAGCTGTACGTGGACGACGACAAGGAGATCGGGCACCGCGCCATCGCCAACAGCGGAATCTTCGAGGAGTGCCTCGGGCTGACGGCGGCACCCTTCGATGCGAAAAAGGCCTCGGGACTGCGCTTCTACAAGGCGGGCCACCCCATCAAGGGCCACCAGGACGCATGGCCGGGGTACATCGAGGAACAGCTCGGATGGGCCCTCGAGATGAAAAAAATAATCGCGGAGATCGGACTTTAAAAGCGCTTCGGCAATTACTGGGCTTATTGGACACACTTTTTGTCCTATAAGCCGACTGTTTTCTGACTACAAAATGCGGGGATGTCATCGAAAACAACGCTTGCGGTATCCAGATTCTGGTGGGGATAGATATCGCGAGCAAGGATTCCGATGCTAGACGATGCGCCCGGTAAGGTGCCCGGACGCATCGCGGTCGGTCTGTTGGGGGCCGTGCATCTGACGGTAAGATCTATCACGATGTTACAGGGCATGCCATCTTGCGGTCTTTCCCGTTCCGTCGCTATCGATGGTCTTGTCCACCTTCTTCATTTTCGCTAGAAGGTTCGATACCTTCTTGGCCTTTTGCGCGTCGGTAAGGCCCGAGGGGAGAAGATCGTTAATGAGGGCGGTGATTTTCGCACGTGGTGCGGGCCCCGTTTCTGAGAGCATCTGAATGACAAGCGCCTTGCAGGCCTCTTCATTGAGGCCTTTGCTGCGCGTGTAAGACACCTCCTGTCCCGTCTTCGAGGCAAGGGCGTTCGTGATGGAGATATGGGGGTACCTGCCTTCGATAAGCTTGAGTCGATGCAGCTCTGAGGCCTCCTCGTTCGTGATTTCCTCGCCTTTTTGAACCTTGTCCAAAAGGTAGACGACGTCCATCGGAAGGTCCGGCTTAGCATAGAGTAGCCTGCTGTAGCTCTCATTGATGGTCTTACCGTAGACACTTACGCGCACGCGGGTTGGATCCGAAAGGTCGCAGGTGGGTAGGGGGAAGTATCGCTTTCTCTGCATCTGGAATACTTTGGGGATTCCCATGGCGATGGTGTCGATCATGTCCATCTGCACCATCGCCTCGGAAAGGAAGGGGTTGCGGTAGTAGCTTGGCTTAAAACCCGGCCGCATCGCATTTTCGATTGTCTCCGGAATGAAGGACCCTTCGTTTAGGAAAACGAGGTGATCCTCGAATTCCTCGACGTTGATTCGCCCCTGCATGGAATAGTCTTGATGGGCGATACAGTTGTTCAGGAGCTCTCTGATGATCTCGGGTTCGTACTGGTCAGCCTCAAAGGGAAACAGACTCGCGCCATTTGCGTTGAACCGGTACTTCTCGTTGCGGATTTTCCCGAGTACCTGGTCAATCGCGAGAAGGAAGGGTGGTTTGAAGTGCTCGTAAGAGGTTACCGATCCATTGGAGGCATAGAGAGTCCAGGTGATGCGCGGGCTCATCCCATCGAGCAAGCGGGTGGATTCCGGCCTTCCGAGCAGGATGAGTGTCGTCGGGGTGATCTTGCCGTTTCTGGTTAGGTTTGCCATGTCGAGAATCGTGCGGTCATCCATGTCCGCGAACGCCCCGGAATGCCGTCGGTGCTTGGAGAGAAAGAGCCCCACCGCTTTCTTCACGGCTTCGGGGTCGAGGTCCTCGAAGGTTGCTTCTTCGATTTCGAGGGCACTCCAGTCCGGCCTCCGCATTTGGCGTATCTGCTCGTACTTATCGATGGGGAGTGGCCCGAGTGATTCGCCCTCGCGCGCCCATGCCGCATTGTTGAACGCCGTTGGCATGCCCGGCGTTGCGGCGGGGATTTGAAACGCGAGGACGCGTTTGCCGTCAATCCTGAGTTCATGGATCTCTCTCAGGGTGAGGTGGTTGTTCGCGCGGTCCGCAATCTCCTTTTTAAGGGATCTAAGGTTGGCCGATTTCCTTCTCGGTAAGCGGTTCCGCATGCGACCTTGTCGTTGTCCATACCGAAGATGAGCCAGGCGTCTTGTTTCCCGCGCAGGACCGCTTCGTTACTCAGGGCGGAGAAGTACTTCCCGAGGTTCTTGAAACTGAAGTCGTTTTTCGCTTCCTTGAGCTCGATAACCTCGCTCTCGTAGGGCTTCTCGATACGGGCGATGAGTTCAAGGACGTCGTGATCGCTGTAGTACAAGATCGCTCCTAACGGTCTCGTGGCTGATATTTAGTCGTAAGATACGACTAAATACCGAAATCAAAGTCATTTTAGTCCAATCTAACGACTAGAAATAAAGATGTTGGACTGTTTATAGGACTAAACACTGTGGAAGGCCCGGCTTTAGTCCAATCGCTGTTTGACGGCCCGCCATATCCGTAACCCGGAGGTCGTAGGTTCAAATCCTGCCCCGCGACCAAGAACTTGCAGCTCGTCGGCCTAGCCGACGAGCTTTTTTGTTATTCCGGGATCGTGTTTTCGGTACGGTCCGCAGCTTCTCAAACAATATCTTGATCTGTAACAGATGGACCCGATTTGGACGTCTGGCCGTTACAAATCGAGACAAACCAGCACGCCAGCCTCCGTTTGTCTAAATCTGTAACACGAGGAGCGATTTTTGTCGTCTAATTGTTACAGATCAAGATTATTCGGAAGCCCGGTTTGGTTTGTCTCGATCTGTAACGCCTAGGGCCGGTTTTGGTCGATAGATGTTACAGATCGAGACGTTTTGTTGGGATGGTTTCTATTGTCTCGATCTGTAACAGGTAGGGGTCAAAAGTGGGCCTAGCTGTTACAGATTTAGATTGTTGAGGATGGGTCGAGAGGAATATCTCGATCTGTAACAGTAAGACCCGGTTTTGCTGAGTAACTGTTACAGATTGAGACAAACCGACGGGCCGCCCCGCCCCATCCGCCTGCCTCCACCTGATATTCGCCGATTTTCGTTGTGCCGCTGTACCCCCATGCCATATCCTCTAAACAACTACGCGGCACCATCGCCGCCGCGTCTACAAGAGAGGAATGTTCATGACCGCACCTGCGTCCAAGCTGCTCCAGCCCATTACGGTTGGCCCCCTTGAGCTCAAGAACCGCATTATGTTCCCGCCGCTGACCACCGGCTATGAGGAGCGCGACGGTTCCATCGGCGAGCGCAGCCTGGCTTTTTACGAGCGCCTGGCCCGTGGCGGCGTGGGCTACATCGTCATTGGCGACGTCGCTCCCGTCATGACCGCAAGCCCCACGCCCAAGCTGGCGACCGACGCCCAGATCCCCACGTTTAAGGCGCTGGCCGACGCCGTCCACAAGCACGGTGCCAAGGTCGCGCTGCAGCTGTTCCACCCCGAGTACGACGTGCCCGGTGTCGGCCGCATGGTCATGGGCTCCATGGCTGCAGCCAAAGCCGCGCAGGAGGCCAAGGCCGCCGGCGACGAGGAGACCTTTGCCGCCAAGATGGCCGAGTCCAACGAAATCCGCAAGCAAGCATACGCCAAGCTGCACCACGACATGCAGCACTTTGTGAACGAGGCGAGCGTAGAGCAGCTCACCCAGATCAAGGAGGCCATCGCTGCCTCGGCCGCTCGCGCGCAGCAGGCCGGCATCGACGCCATCGAGGTCCACGGCGACCGCCTGGTGGGTTCGCTGTGCTCCGCGATCCTCAACAAGCGAACCGACGAGTACGGTGGCTCGTTTGAGAACCGTGTTCGCTACGCGCTGGAGGTCGTCGCTGCCATCAAGGAAGCCGCGCCGCAGCTGATGGTGGAGTATAAGCTCCCCGTGATCATGGAGAACCCCGACGGCACGCTGCGTGGCAAGGGCGGCCTGCAGCCCGATGAGGCCTGCGAGTTTGCCAAGCTGCTCGAGGGCGCGGGCATCGATATGATCCAGGTTACACAAGCCAACCACACCGGCAATATGGGCGACACCATTCCGTCCATGGGCGCCATGCCCTACAACTGGACGCTGCCCGTGGCCGAGCGCGTCAAGGCCCTGGTCTCCGTGCCGGTTGCAACTGTGGGCCGTGTTGTCTCGGTCGAGGCTGGCGAGAAGATCCTGGAAGACGGCGCCGCCGACATCATCGCCTACGGCCGCTCGCTCATGTGCGACCCCGACATTGCGCTGAAGGCCGCCACGGGCGAGCCCATCCGCGAGTGCCTCAACTGCAACAAGGGCTGCGTCGATGCGATTCAAAACCGCAAGTACATCTCGTGTGTGCTCAATGCCGAGAACGGCGACGAGGCTACCATCGCCATTAAGCCGGGCGAGGGCGACAAGAAGATCGCCGTTGTGGGCGGCGGTATTGCCGGTCTGGAGGCCGCGCGCGTGGCGGCCAAGCGCGGCTACGACGTGACCGTCTACGAGGCGAGCGATCATCTGGGCGGCCAGATTGTGCTGGCGGCCGCGCCTCCGCGCAAGGACGAGATCATGCGCTCGGTCGAGTATTACGAGAAGATTCTGCCCGGCCTGGGCGTGAAGGTTGAGCTCAACCATGCCGCTACCACTGAGGACCTCAACGCCGCCGACGCCGCGATTGTGGCTGTGGGCGCGCACGACGTGGTCATTCCTGTTCCGGGTGCCGATTCTAAGAAGGTCGTCTCGAGCTGGGACGTGCTGGCCGGCAAGGTGGAGCTTACGGGCCGCGTCGCCGTCATTGGCGGTGGCCTGGTGGGCACCGAGACTGCCGAGTACCTGCTGCAGCACGGCTGCGAAGTGGCGATTGTGGAGATGCTCGACAAGATTGCCGCGGGCGAGTCCGAGACCATTCTGCCGCTGATTATGAGCGTCTTTGCAGAGCACAACGTGGAGCAGCATGTTAAGACCCGTCTGACCGCCATTACCGACGAGGGCGTGGAGGCCATTCGCACTGCCGATGACGGCGCCGAGGAGCCGGTGAAGATCGCCTGCGATTACGTGGTGATGGCCGTCGGTTCCAAGGCCAACGCGTTTGACTTGGATGGCGTTACGGTGCCCGTGACCTGTGTGGGCGACTGCTCGGGCGAGCGCACCGCCGACATTGCGAACGCCATTCGCACGGCATATCACGCGGCCAACGAGCTGTAGTTGAACATCGCGGCCAGGCGGGGCGGTAGCACGGATCTGTCTCGCCCGGCCGCGTCCCATCGGGTGTCAATCGGGGCGGGGCCTGCAAGCGCAGCAGGTCCCGCCCTTTTTGTTTTGCCCCGGTGGACGGCAATGCGCGCTAATCATGGGGAGTGAGGCGTCTACTGCCTTGCAGGCTGCTCAAAATTATTGGAGGAGGGGTTAATAATCATACCCTCTATTCCAAAGGATATAAAGAGATGCCAATTTTGCTGGCAAGCGAATGACGATTAGCTGCGAGCTAGTTACCAGCGTAAATAATCAATAAAGAAATGTCGTAAATTGGTGTCAAATTCCCAGATAGCGCCGCGTCTATTTTAATTAACTGCTTTGAGCAAACAGTAAAATGCTACTATCTAACTTGCACGTAAGAAAGCAATTTAACGTTTAAGGCTAAGAAGTAGAAGTGGCAGGTATGTCAGAAACAACAAGGACTCGCACGCATGCGCCCGAGATTAGGCAGCGCGCTGTCGAGATCCTCCAAGAAGGGGTTGGCCATCGCGCGCTCGCCGCAGAGCTTGGCATCCCCCAGGCCACAGCCCGTCAGTGGGCCCGTGCGTATGCCGTGGGCGGCGCCGACGCCGTTCTCAATGCGGGCTCTCATCACCACACATATTCGTTTGACGTTAAGCTTGCCGTGGTTAAGGACCGCTTGGAACACGGTCTGACGGTGCGTGAGGTCATGGTCAAGCACAAGATCCCCAGCGAGTCTTCGGTTAAAGCTTGGTGCCGACAGTATCGCGACGGTGGCGAGGCCGCCTTGGTCGATAAGCCGCGGGGTCGTAAACCGCGCGTTAAAAAGGCGGAATAGCGAACGGGATGGTGCGTCCGCAGGGGCGCATTTTTCTTGCCGCGCCAACTTTTTGGATCGCCGCGAGTCTATCGGGACATCCTTCAAAGTGGTCAATAAACCGCGCGCAGTGGCCCGTGCGCCCGCCGCTACGAGAGGGGGAGCGTCGCCTCTCTGCTCCAAAGCGGACATGTCCTTACCCCATACGCCTAAAACTTCCCAGTTGACCGAAAACCTGCCGCCTGAACTCCCAATTTGAGCTATAACGTTAAGCAATTGCAGCGTTTTTGCATGGGGGAGTGATGGTATGACGCTACTGTATTTCCTTACCCTGTTTCCGCTGGTACCGGCGATGGGCATGCTGCTCGCGCGCAGTGACCGAGCCCGCGATGCGGTAGGGCTTGTAGGCTCCGGCATTATTATGGCGGTGACCGTTGTAGTCGCCGTCTTATTTTTTGGCACGGGTCCGCAGGGCTTTGAGGTTGCCCCCGGCACCTCGCATGTGCTCTCGATCATCAGCTCCGTCGTCGACGTAATTCTGTGCGCCGTCATCCTGTACAACGCGTTCAAATATAGGAACGCGCTTACCGGTGTGCTCGGCGTGGTGCAGCTGGTGGGTTCGGTTGCCTTCGCTGCCATGACGCTGCCCACGGCCGAGGTCGTCACCGCCACGCCGCTCTACCTGGACTATATGAGCGTGATCATGGTGCTCGCCGTTGGCATTGTCGGCAGCCTGATCTGCGTGTATGCCCTGGGCTACATGAAGGACTTCCAGGCGCACGATGAGCACGAGGCCGCGCTGCGTGGGCAGACCGCGCCCGACCGACGCCCGCAGTTCCTGGCGCTTATGTTCCTGTTCCTTTCGGCCATGTTCGTCATCGTGACGAGCGACGACCTGGAGTGGCTGTTCTGCGGCTGGGAAATCACCACCGTGTGCTCGTTTCTTATGATTGGCTATACGCGCACGCCCGAGGCCATCAAAAACGCCTTTACCCAGATCATCCTCAACATGCTGGGCGGCATCGCGTTTTTGGCGGGCCTTATGTTCCTGCACGTCAACGGCGTGCCGCTGACCATCTCGGGCATGATCGAGCTTTCCGGCGCCGGAACCGCGCAATCCGCGCTGCTGGTGCTGCCGGTCGTCTTGCTGTCGATCGCCGCGCTTACCAAGGCCGCACAGATGCCGTTCCACACCTGGCTGCTCGGCGCCATGGTCGCCCCCACGCCCACGAGCGCCCTGCTGCACTCGTCCACCATGGTCAAGGCCGGCGTGTTTTTGATGGTCAAGCTGAGCCCGCTGTACGCCACCTATCCCGTGACCGGCTTTATGGTCACGAGCGTGGGCGCCATCACGTTTTTGCTCGCCGCCCTCATGGCCATCTCGCAGAGCAATGCCAAGCGTGTGCTCGCGTACTCCACCATTTCCAACCTGGGCCTCATCAGTGCCTGCCTGGGTGTCGGCGCGCCCGAGGCCGTGTGGGCCGCCATCTTCTTGATCTTGTTCCATACGGTGGCAAAGTCGCTGCTGTTCCTGTGCGTGGGCACCGCCGAGCATCATATCGGCAGCCGCGATATCGAGGACATGGACGGTATGTTCAGCCGCATGCCGCACCTGACGCGTCTGATGATGCTGGGCATCATGGGCATGTTCGTGGCGCCGTTTGGCATGCTCGTGTCCAAGTGGGGCGCCCTGGTGGCGTTTGCGCAGACCGGCAATGTGCTCATGATCATGGTGCTGGCCTTTGGCTCGGCCGCGACGTTCTTCTTCTGGGGCAAGTGGCTCGCCAAGCTCTCGGGCGTGGATTCTACGGCCGAAAACGTGGAGGGCAATGTCCATAAGACCGAATGGATAGCGCTCAACACTATCGCCGCGCTGCTGATTCTGTGCTGTGTAGCGTTCCCGATTATCTCGAGCGGTCTGGTGTCGCCTTACTTGGCCATGGTGTTTGGCCGCGTTCCGTATGTTATTGGCAAGGATGCCATGTATCTAATGGTGGTTATCGTGGCTTTTATCGCCGTGGTGCTGCTGACTTCATTCCGCGTGAGCAACAAACCGCACGTAAACGTATATCTTTCGGGTGTGGGAACCGACAATTACCGTCATTTCCGCGGCTCGATGGGACACGAGGTGAAGGCCGAAAAGCGCAATTGGTACCTGGAGGATGCCCTTGGCGAGAATCGCATTGGCCCCGCGGGCAGCATCGTGTGCTGCAGCATCATCCTGTTCGCGCTGCTATGCTGCGTATGGATTGGTCCCGATACGCTCGCCATGGGCGAGCCCTCGGTGCTGCGCGGAAAGTATTTCGAAGGCTCGGGCGTCGTGGGCATCTTTATAGGCACCGTGGCGTTTGCCCTGCTGGCGCCTTTGGTTGGTGGCCTGATCGACGGCATCGACCGCAAGCTGTCCGCCCGCATGCAGGGCCGCGTGGGACCGCGTCTGCTGCAACCGTTCTACGATGTAGCCAAGCTCCTGCGCAAAGCCCCTGCCAGCGTAAACACCGTGGACGATACCTACATGGCGTGCGCGCTCGTCTTTACCGTGGTGGGCGGCGGCATCTTTGTGTCGGGTTCCAACACACTGTTATGCGCCTTTATGGTTACCCTCGCTGCGATCTTTGTGGTGCTGGCGTCCGCCTCGACGCAAAGCCCGTTTGCCCAGGTCGGCGCCGACCGCGAGCTGCTGCAGGTCATGAGTTACGAGCCCGCCGTTTTGCTGATGAGTGTGGGCCTGTACCTTGCCACCGATAGCTTCGATTCCATCGCCGTGACGGGGCAGTCGGCCCCCATCATCGTGTACAGCGCGCCCATCTTCCTCGCACTGCTCGCGGTGCTTACCATCAAGCTGCGCAAGTCACCGTTCGATCTTTCGTACTCGCATCACGCGCATCAGGAGATCGTCCAGGGCGTCGCCACCGAGATGAGCGGCGGCACGCTGGCCAAGATGACCCTTATGCACTGGTGCGAGACCGTGCTGTTTTTGATGTGGGTGGGCATGTTCTTTGTTTGGGACAACCCGGTGAGCTGGTTGGTCGCCCTGGTCGTTATGGTCATGACGTATTTTGTCGAGGTGCTGATTGACAATACCTTCGCGCGCAGCACCTGGCGCAGCTGCTTTAAGCTCGGCTGGGGCGTGGCGCTGGTGTTTGGCCTGCTCAACCTTATGCCCATCCTCGTCGACGTGTTTATTTAGGAGGCGGCATCCATGGATCATAAAATGTCGCGCTCGCCGTGGGTTATTCATTACGACGGCTCGAGCTGCAACGGATGCGATATCGAGGTGCTGGCCTCGCTCACGCCGCTGTTCGATGCGGAGCGCTTTGGCGTGGTCAACACCGGCAACCCCAAACATGCGGACATCTTTTTGGTGACGGGGTCGGTCAACGCCCAGAACTTGCCCGTCGTGCGCCAGATTTACAACCAGATGCTCGAGCCCAAGTGCGTGGTGGCGTGCGGCATCTGCGCGTGCTCGGGCGGCGTGTTCCGCGATGCGTACAACGTGATCGGTGGCGTGGACCGCGCAATTCCCGTGGACGTGTACGCGCCAGGATGCGCCATTCGTCCCGAGACGGTGATCGACGCCATCGTGGAGGCGTGCGGCATTCTGGACCAGAAGGAGGCCGTGATGCGCGCCGGCGGCGACCCGCTTACCGTGGGCGGTGCTGCTACCTGGGATGGCGGCGTTGAGCTGGGCGAGGACGGATTTGTGGCCGCGGCTGAGGCCGGCGACGCGCCCGCCGCTGGCGACGCACCTGCTGGGACGCCCGCCGCGTCCGCCGCTGCAAGGGGGGCCGAGTAATGCAAAAGGCAATCTATACCACCGTCGAGCTCGATGCGCTGCTGTCGCATGTCCAGGCGCTCAAGGGTGCCGGTGCCCGCTTTGTACAGATGCACGCCGAGCGCAATGTGGACGACGGCACGTATCGCTTGGTCTATACGTTCATCAACGTTCGTGCTGCCCAGGAGCAGATCGCGCAGGACGGCAGCTATGCGATTGAGAACCTGGTAGTCGAGGGCATCGACCAGTACCAGGAGATTCCGTCCATCAGCTCGTACTACCCTGCGGTGTTCCCGTTTGAAAATGAGGCGCACGACCTGTTTGGGCTTGCCATTACCGACATGCAGATTGACTTTAAGGGCTTTTTCTACCAGGTCTCGACTGCCGAGCCCATGAGCGTCATCACGCCCGAGGTTAAGGCTGCGCGCGAGAAGGCCATGAAGGTCCGTGCCGCTGCCGAGGCCAAGGCGCGCAAGGCTGCGGCCGAGAAGGCCGCCGCGGCTGCTGCAGGGGAGGGCGCTGCGAGCGTCGGCGATGCTGCGGGCGCTGCCGTCGCTCAGCCCGCTGCGGCTGCCGGCTCCGATGCTCAGCATGACGAGGCTGCCGCCAAGGCCGCGCTCAAGGCTGCCGAGATGGAGGCAAAGCTCGCCGCCATGGATCCCGAGAAAGCGGCCAAGGTTCGCGCGGCGCTTGCCGCCAAAGCCGCCCGCGATAAGCAGAAAAAGGAGGCGTAAGGTCCATGGCACATCGCTCCGTTATTCCGTTTGGCCCGCAGCACCCGGTGCTGCCCGAGCCGCTTCACCTGGACCTGGTGCTCGAGGACGACCGCGTTATCGAGGCAATTCCGCAGAACGGCTTTGTGCACCGCGGACTCGAGAAGCTCACCGAAAAGCGTGACATGCACCAGTTTGGCTACATCGCCGAGCGCATCTGCGGCATTTGCGCCGTGGGTCACAGCTGCGGCTATGCCAGCGCCTGCGAGCGCATGCTCGATATCGAGGTGCCCGGCCGCGTGCGGTATATTCGCACCATTTTGCACGAGCTTTCGCGCATTCACTCGCACCTGCTGTGGCTGGGCCTGCTCGCCGATGCCTTTGGCTTCGAGGCGCTGTTCTATCGGTCGTGGACCCTGCGCGAGCAGATTCTCAAGATCTTTGAGAGCACGTGTGGCGGTCGCGTGATTCTGTCGATTAACGAGATCGGCGGCCTTAAGCACGATATCGAGGACTCCGAGCTGGCGGGCATTGTCCAGACGCTCGATGCCATGCGCCCCGACTACGAGGCCCTGGTGCATACGTTTTTGGACGACAACAGCTGCGGCGAGCGCCTGCATGGCGTGGGCGTGATCAGCAAGAAAGACGCGCTGGAGCTTTCGATGGTCGGTCCGTTTGGGCGCGCCTCGGGCGTGGACTACGACGTGCGCATGTTTGGCGACGGTGCCTATGCGGACCTGGCTGCGTTTGAGCCCGTCGTTGCTACCGATGGCGACTGCTATGCCCGCTGCCAGGTGCGTTGCGCCGAGGTCACGCAGGCCATGGACATCATTAAGGAGCTTGTGGGCAAGATTCCGCACGACGGCATCGGCGGGCGCACCAAGCTTACGCCGGCCGACGGCGCACGCGGCGAGGTTGTGATTGAGCAGCCGCGCGGCGAGGCGTACTACTATGTGCGCGGTAACGGCACCAAGAATTTGGACCGTTTCCGTGTGCGCACGCCGACGTCGCAAAACCTGGCGGGCCTGACGCATGCACTGCAGGGCGTGCTCATTGCCAACGTGCCCATGATTATCCTGACCATCGACCCCTGCATTAGTTGCACGGAAAGGTAGGCGCGGCATGAGTTTGATGACATTTGCCAAGACGGCCTTGGGCTCTATGGTCAAGCAACCGGTCACGGTGTGCTATCCGCAGGAGGAGCTGACGGTGCCCGAGCGCCTGCGCGGGCATATCGTCAACGATATGGACGTGTGCATCTGCTGCGGTATGTGCGCACGTCGCTGCCCGGCGGGCGCGCTTGCGGTCGATCGCAAGGGTGGTACCTGGTCGATCGACCCGTACGCTTGCGTGGTGTGTGGCGAGTGCATCGAGAGCTGCCCCAAGCACTGCCTGACTATGGACACCGCCCGTACTCCAGTTGCGGCGAACAAGACTCCCACGGTAGAAACCAAGCCGGAGTAGCGCTGGAATAGGGGCCGGTGGGGCAAAAATGCCCCACCGGCCCCGCGCTTAAACGCGCGGCTAGGCTGCCGTTAACAAAACTATGCCGGTTTACGGGGCTGGATAGCGAACCTCCGACCATACAGAAAATTGCAAAAACAAAACCGCAGGTAGACAGCCTGCCGTTTTCCAAAAAATGAAGGTATGGATGAGGGTCCCGACTTTAGCTCCGTAATCCGGCATGGTTTTGAAATGGCACCATATCCGTAACAGCCTTTGATCTCCCGTGGACGGAGGAAAACGGACCATTTTGGCCTTGCGAGGGCTGCCTCGTGACCCGTCTGCCACGAAATGGGCCTATCTACTACGTTTAAGCCGTCGCCCTCAACCATGGCAAATAATGCGAAATAAAAACCGCAGGTAAAACTCCTGTGGTTTTTCATGAAACGCGGTTATGGTCGGGGGTGCAGGACTAAACGTAGTAGATGGGCCGATTTCGTGGCGGGCGCCGTCAGCCGATCTCCGCGGGCGGAAGAAAACGGATCACTTTGGTCCTGCGAGGCTTGCGGAGGCATTCGTGCAGGGGCGCCCGAACAAAACTATGTCGGTTTACTACGATAAATTCGACATCCCCGACCATGACTGCATTTTTCCAAATATTGCAAGCGTTCTACCTGCGGTTTTGCAAGCTCGCAATTTGCTGTGGTTGAAGGTGGGCGATTCATCGTAGTAAACTGGCATCGTTTTGAAATGGCATTAAACCGGTAGCAGACATTTTGTTATGTCGGGGCGGTCGGTCTTCGGGCAACTACCCTCGCAGGTAGGCGATGGCGATTTGGGTGCGGTTGCGCAGGCCCATTTTGGCCAGGATTGAGCTGATGTGGTTTCGCACGGTGCCTTCGCCCATATAGGCGGTGGCCGCAATCTCCTTGTTATCGAGGCCGCGGGCAATGAGCTCGGCGACCTCGAACTCGCGGTCGGTCAGGCTGACGAAGGCCGCGGGCCGGCGGGTCGTGCCCACCTCGACGCCCGCCCCATCAAAGTTGATATCTTCGATCGCCTTACCCTCGAGCACGCGTTTACCGTCCATGACCTGGGCCAACGCCGGCGGGATGGCGGCGACATCGGTTTTGATCAGGTAGCCGCGGGCACCCAGTTTGAGCGCCGACACAATGTACTCGTCATCCGAGAATGTCGTCAGAAATACCACGCGCGCCGCAGGGTCGCGCTCAAGGATCTCGCGGGCCGCCGAAAGCCCGTCGCGCCCCGGCATCTGAATGTCGAGCAGCGCAATATCGGGTGCGTGTTCGGCATAAAGAGCCACTGCGTCGTTGCCGTCGGCGCCGGTACCCACCACCTCGATCTGCGGCTGGGCGCCCAGGATTATCTTGAGCGAATCGACCACCAAGCGGTCGTCGTCGACAACGATGAGCCTCATCGGCCCTCATCTCCTTGCTGTTTGGGAACGGTGGCAAACACACGCCAGCCGCCGGTGCCGGCGCGCGGGCCGGCGGTGAAGGTGCCGCCAAGCGCCTCGACGCGCTCGCGCATGGAGCCGAGCCCCATGCCCTCTGCGGTGCCGCGGCTGCTTGCTTGGACCCCGCCCGCGCCATCGTCGGTAACGATGAGCTGGTAAAACGACGGATGCTCCATGCATCGTACGGTGACAGTATGGGCGCAAGCATGGCGTATGGCGTTGGAAAGCGCCTCGCGCAGGACCGCCGTAAAGCAGTTGGCGACATTTGCGGGCGCATGCTCGGCCAAAACCTCAAGTTCAATCTGCGGCCCGCCATCTGAGCGCGCGCCCTCCACGATGCGCTCGAGCTGTACGGAGAGATTCGCCGCGTTGTCGTTGAGCGCGTGGACGCTCGAGCGCACGAGCTGAAGCGCTTCGTCCACGGTGCGCTTGACGTCAGCGAAGTCGGCGGCGACGCCGGGCTCGTTGGCGTGGACCACGCGTAGGGCCTCGGTTTGCAGCGAGGCGCGCGTGAGCTGGTGTCCCACGTTATCGTGGATCTCGCGTGCGATGCGGGCTCGCTCGGCGAGCGTTGCGAGCTCGACCTCGTAGTCCTGGCGGTCGGCAAGGTCGCGGTTGCGCGCCTCGAGCGCGAGGGCTCGCTCCTGCAGCTCGTCGCGGGTGCGACGCATGCGCTCCTGCTCGCGCTCTAGCTGAGCGGTGCGCAGAGACAGCAAGGTGGCGGCGACTGAAAGGATGGCGGTCAACAGCAGCGCACGGGTGGGAAGCGCGCCGGCGTGGGCATATGCGACGAGTGCGCAGACAAAGATGGCGCCGGCGCCCAGCGCGACCCAAACGTGTTCACGGCGCACGTATCGCGCGATGTCATAGAGGGCGAGGGGCGCAAACGGCACAAACGACGGCACAAAGACGGTCACCATAATGTAAGCGTAGCTCGCGGCCTCACCGGCGCGGCGGGCACGTTCGCCTTGCGCAATTTCCGTAAGCGAGGCGACTGCGACGCCAAGACAAAACGCCGCGACCAAGCAAGCATCCACAGCAAGGCCCAGAGCGGCCGCGATACAGCACGCCAGCACGATCGATTTGTCGAATAGCCTGTTCATACGGGTATTGTACGCGATGGTGCGCGCGACGATTGCTCAGGTGCCGCAACCGTGACATTCCTCCCGCCCGCCCCCGCCGCACTCGTGACAAAGCTCACTGGTGCGCGCCGCCCGCACCTGCGATGATGCAATCGTACCGGGCCGAAATCAACAGAAGGGCCACCTCATGACAGACATCGTCCGCGTCGAAAACCTCGTCAAGCGCTACGACGATCTTATCGCGCTCGACCACTTTAACCTGAGCATCGCCCCCGGCGAGATCTTTGGTCTGCTGGGCCCCAACGGCTCGGGCAAGACCACGTCCATCAACTGCATTCTGCAGCTGCTCGCCTACGACAAAGGCACCATCGAGTTGTTCGGCGAGCCCATGACGCCCGCCCGCTACGACCTCAAGCGCCGCATCGGCGTGGTGCCGCAGCAGGTGGCGGTGTTCGACGAGCTCACGGTGCGCGAGAACATCGACTATTTCTGCAGCCTTTACGTCAACGACCGCAAACGCCGTCGCGCGCTGGTCGACGAGGCGATTGACTTCGTCGGGCTGGGCGACTTTGCCAAGTTTCGCCCCGGCAAGCTCTCGGGCGGTCTGGCGCGTCGCCTCAACATCGCCTGCGGCATCGCGCACAAGCCCGAGCTCATCTTCTTCGACGAACCCACGGTGGCCGTCGACCCGCAGAGCCGAAACGCCATCCTGGAGGGCATCTGCCGCCTGCGCGACGAAGGCGCCACGGTGGTGTATACCAGCCATTACATGGAGGAAGTCGAGCAGATCTGCAGCCGCATCATGATCATGGACGGCGGGCGCGTGCTGGCGCAGGGCACCAACGACGAGCTCAAGCGCATGATTCAGATGGGTGAGCGCGTGACCGTCGAGGTCGGCGCCGTCGAGCTCGCCACGGTCGAGCGGCTGCGCGCCCTCGAGCACGTGCTTTCGGTTGAGCTTTCCGGCGGCGAGCTCGTCTGCACCTGCGAAGCGAGCCCGCACAATCTGGTTGACATCCTCGACACGCTGCGCGCCGCCGACGTTGCGCTCGGCCGCGTGTGGAGCGAGCCGCCGACCCTCAACGACGTATTCCTCGAGATCACCGGCCGCGAGCTGCGCGACTAGGGGGCGGCCATGTTCAACACCATTATCATTACGGTCAAGACGCTGCTGCGCCGGCCGAGCACGTGGGTTTGGGGCGCGATCTTTCCCGTCGCGCTTTCCACGATGTTCATGTTTATGTTTGCGAATCTGAGCTCCGACGGCACGGTCGACCCGGTGCCGGTGGCCGTCGTAGTGAATGAGGCCTGGGGCGCCTCGACCTTTAAGGACGTGGCGACGTCGCTTGCCAAGGAAGGCGACGACCAACTGCTCGAGATCCACGAGTGCGACGACGCAGTCGATGCGAACCGTGCTCTTAAGGCCGGCGAGGTCGCGGGCATCTATACGGTCGATGCCGCGGGCACGCCCAAACTCACGTTGCTTTCGAGCTATGACAGCTCGCGTGCGACGTCGGTGCTCACCGACCGCAGCATCCTGGAGACGGTGGCAAGCTCGTATACGCAAAATGCCGAGCTCATGCGCCAGATTGCCCAGGACAACCCGGCGGCGCTAGCCGACCCGGAGGCGGTTGCGCGCGCCCTGTCGCTCGAGGGCGGAACCCGCCGTGTGAGCCTGACGCGTGCCACGCCCGATGGCACGGTCATCTACTACTACGCGCTCTTTGGCCTGGTCGCGATGATGTCTGCCGAGTTTGCCGCCTTGAGCGTCGTCGACCTGCAGCCCAATCTGTCTGGCCTTGGTGCGCGTCGCTGCGTGGGCGGTCTTTCCAAGACGGCGTCGCTGGCCGGCATCTTTGTGGGCTCGTGGTTGGTCTCCTTTGCCTCGATGACGATTGCGATCGGCTACGTGCGCCTGGTCGTGGGCGTCGGCTTTGGCGGGCGCGAGGGGCTCTGCCTGGTGGGTGGCGCTGCCTCCGCGCTTGCCGCGACGGGTCTGGGCCTTTTTGTGGGCACGCTTCCCGTTAAGGGCGGCAAGGCGTCCAAGTCGGGCATCCTCACGGGCTTCGCCACCACGTGCGCCCTGTTCGCCGGCCTCTACGGCGAGCCGGCGATGGCGCTTGCCGACGACGTCGCCCGCGCCTGCCCGGCCGAGAGTTGGCTCAATCCCGTCAAGCTTATCTGCGACATGTTCAACCGCTTGTATTTCTTTGAGGACCTGGGCCCCTTTGCCGTTCGCGCTGGCGCGCTGGTCCTTATGGCGTTGCTGTTCGTTGCCGTCGCCACGCTGATCTTTGGAAGGAGCCGCTATGAGCACCTTTAAGACTGCGCTTCGCATGGCGCTGGCGCACCCGTTCTACCTGCTCATCTATACGGTGTTCATCTCACTCATGGGCGTATTCATCGCGGCATCGGTGAGCTGGAACTCGTCGCAGCTCACCGAGTACGAGCCCTACGACACCAACGTGATCGTGGTCGACCGCGACGACAGCGACCTTTCGCGTGCGCTTACCAAGCACCTGGGCTCGCGCTTTGATCTGGTCACGGGTATCGGCGAGGACACCTACGACCTTGCGGACGCGCTCTCCAAGAGCAACAGCGCCAAGGGCAGCGCCGACTGCGTGTTCTTTATCCCGGAGGGGTTTGAGGACGACCTCGTTGCAGCCGCCCGTGCGGGGGAGTCCCTGCCCAAGCTTGATGTGACCTATGGCGCCGGCACCATGGCGGCGGCGCTCTCGTCTGCCGAGGCCTCGCGCTGGATCTCGCTCGCGGGCGCTGCGGCCGCACTTGATCCTACTGCCTCCGACGGTGACGTCGCCAAGGCCGCCGAGCATGCCGCCGTCAAGCGCGCGGAGGTCGAGATTGAGCAGGTCAAGGTCGACTCGACAGCCGCCGCCACGCTTGAGTCGTACTTCAACTTTGGCACGTACGCGATTATCTCGTCGGTCATCGTATCGGTGGGGCTGGTGTTCTCGGGCATGAACAAGCCCGAGCGCGTGCGCCGCATGGAGGCCGGCCCAATCTCCGAGCGCCAGCGCTCCCTTGCCGTGTTTGCGGCCGCCGCCGTGCTCGCCGTCTGCATCTGGTTTGTGTCGAGCATGATGGGCGTCGTGGGCTTTGCCGGCGCGGTCGCCGAGGTCGGCGTAGGTCGTGTATGCCTGGCGCTGGCGGCAACGTTTGCCCTGGCGTGCACGCCGCTGGCCGTTGGCTTTGCGTTGTCGGGCTTGGGCGCGCGCGAGGAGCTGCTCAACGGTGTGGGTAACCTGCTCGGCATGCTCATGACGTTTTTGGGCGGCGCCTGGATGCCGCTGTCGCTGATGGGCCCGGCCGTGCAGACCGTAGCGCACTTTGTGCCGACATATTGGGTGAACGACGCGATCGGCAAGGCGCTCGCCGCGGACCTGACGTCCGCCGTGCTGGGAGACATCGCCTGCGATCTGGGCGTCACGGTGCTCTTTGCCGCGGCCATCGCCGCCGTAGGCCTAGCCCTCGCACGCGCCAAATCCCACGCCTAGCTACCTAGTCATTGGGTGCTCATTGGGGACAGACTTAAACGACCAAGAGTGGTCATTGGGGACAGACTTAAACGACTAGTCATCGGGGACAGTCTTTGCCGATTCGCCGGCTCGCCGGTCGGGTTGGCAAGGGCTGTCCCCAGCTGCCGGCAGGAAAGGAACGTCCCTAGCCGCCAGGTGGCGAGGCACTCATTTAAGTCCGTCCCCAATGAGTGGTTTCAGTCATTTAAGTCTGTCCCCAATAAGTCTGTCCCCAATGACTAGGCGCCGTACTTGACATTGACCCCGCTTTAACGGGTACCATCCTCTATGTCTGTAACGCCATATAGACCGAGGGGATATATATGACCGCAACTTCACCCGCAGCACCCGCTAAGGTGTACTTCACCAACTTGCGTACGCATGCTCGCGAGAGCCAGCTCGACAAGCTCAAGCGCCTCATCCGCCGCGCCGGTATTGAGCAGATCGACTTTGAGAACAAGTTCGTCGCTATCAAGATTCACTTTGGCGAGCTGGGCAACCTGAGCTTTTTGCGCCCCAACTACGCCCGCGCCGTCGCGGATGTCGTGAAGGAGCTGGGTGGCAAGCCCTTCCTCACCGACTGCAACACGCTCTATGTGGGTAGTCGCAAAAACGCGCTCGAGCACATCGATACCGCCTATCAGAACGGCTTTACCCCGTATGCCACGGGTTGCCAGATCATCATCGCCGACGGCCTTAAGGGCACCGACGAGGCGCTCGTCCCGGTCGAGGGCGGCGAGTACGTGCGCGAGGCCAAGATCGGCCAGGCGCTCATGGATGCCGATATCGTGATTAGCCTCACCCACTTTAAGGGCCATGAGCAGGCCGGTTTTGGCGGCGCCATGAAGAACTTGGGCATGGGAGGCGGTAGCCGTGCGGGCAAGATGGAGCAGCATGCCGCCGGCAAGCCGAACGTCGCGACCGAGCACTGCATTGGCTGCCGTGCCTGCGAAAAGATCTGCGCGCACAACGCTATCTCGTTCGACGACACCCGCGAGCGCGAGCTTGCCAGCGGCGCTACTCGCACGGTGCACGTGGCCGCCATCGACCACGATCGCTGCGTGGGCTGCGGACGCTGCATCGGCGTGTGCAACCAGGACGCCATCAAGCCCGTCTATGACGCCGCGGCCGACGTGCTCAACTGCAAGATCGCCGAGTACACCAAGGCCGTCGTCGACGGCCGCCCGAGCTTCCACATCTCGCTTGCCATGGATATCAGCCCCAACTGTGATTGCCATCCCGAAAACGATACGCCTATCGTCAACGATATCGGCATGTTCGCGAGCTTCGACCCGGTCGCCATCGACCAGGCCTGTGCCGATGCCGTCATGGCGTCCGAGCCGCTGCCCAACACCGAGCTCACCGATAGCGCGGCCAAGATGGAGCATAACCACGAGCATCTGGAGGGCGAGCAGGCGCGTGACCCCTTCTGCATCACGCATCCCGACACCGACTGGCGCGCGTGCATCGCGCACGCCGAGAAGATCGGCCTGGGCACGAGCAAGTACGAGCTCGTCGAGGTCAAATAGCGCCTAGCTATTGGACAATACAAGCGCCTTTGTGGCGTAATTCGGGCAAAAGCCGCCCGCGAGCACAGCGCTCGCGGGCGGCTTTCCGGAAGTATGCGGCAAATTTCGAGACCGCCGAGCACACGACATTTTTTGGCAACAAAACCCCTGATAAATTGTTGGTAAAACTGCAGTCTGCTCGGCAGTTCCAGATTTTGCCGCATACTTCCGAAGGCGGGAGCCAAAACGGTCCTCCAGCGCTGTAATCAACCATGATTGTTCGCCGTTGATGCGTCAACAAGAAAAGAATGGGTAAACAAGGGGTCACGTATGGTGCAAATTTCGCACGTACCCAGACGCTTTGATATAGTGTTGAGAACTCTTTACGTTGGAGGATGTAACCGGCATGTCCGATTCGAGCGACAGTTCTAAGCCGCGACCCAAGACCGCGGCCGTTCCACACTACACGGTGGGTGAGGAGATCATGAACTCCGTCACCCATGGTGTCGGTTGCCTGCTGGGCATCGCGGGCCTGGTGCTCCTGATCGTATTTGCCGCTCTTCGCGGCGGAGGCCCGGCTCACATGGCCGCGGCGATTGTCTATGGCGTCAGCATTATCCTCGAATACCTAGCCTCTACGCTCTACCACGCGATTCAGCCCGCACGCGCCAAGCGCGTGTTTCGCATCATCGACCACAGCTGCATCTACCTGCTCATAGCCGGCAGCTATACGCCGTTTTGCCTCATCACGCTCGCAAACGATGGCGGCCCTATGCTGTTCTTTGCCGTATGGGCCATCGCCATTATCGGCATCGCCCTCGAGTGCTTTATGCGCGAGCGTCAACCGCACTGGGTAAGCGGCCTGGTCTACCTGCTGATGGGCTGGCTCGTCGTCTTTAAGCTGCCCGAGCTCGTGTCGCTGCTCAACCCCGTGGCACTTGCCCTGCTCGCTGTCGGCGGCGTGTGCTACACCGTGGGCGTGCCGTTCTACATCGCTAAAAACGTGCGCTACCTGCACAGTGTGTTTCACTTGTGGGTGCTCGCCGGCAGTATCTTCCAGTTCATGGCGGTGATCCTCTTCGTAATCTAGCGATCACGTCTGTGCCTGCGGACCCATCCAAGCGGCCGCCGGACGCAACTGCCCTATCCGTTATCTACGCTTACTACCTAACGTCCCGAATCTTGGAGGTTCGAGAAACTCCCGATGGACATAACCATCTCCCTTATCACCACCCTCGTTTTGACCCTCATCAACGGCTACTTCTCTATGTCCGAGATGGCGCTCACCACGGCAAAGCGCGCCGTGCTGGAGCACGAGGCCGAGGAAGGCGACAAACGCGCCGAGCGCGCCGTTAAGCTGGCCGCCGACTCCGACCAGCTGCTCGCCACCATCCAGGTCGCCATCACGCTCGTGGGCTTTGCCTCGTCCGCCGTCGCCTCGACGAGCTTGTCCGACCCGCTCGCCACGTGGCTCATGAGCTTTGGCATCGCGCCGCTCTCTGCCATCGCGCGCGGACTGGCGCCGGTCATCATCACCGTTGCGGTCGCCTTCGTGTCCATCGTGATTGGCGAGCTTGTGCCCAAGCGCATTGGTCTGGCCAATGCCGAAGGCGTGTCCAAGCAGGTCGTGGGGCCGCTGTCGTTTTTCCAAAAGATCGCCCGTCCGCTCGTGTGGCTGACTGGTGCTTGCTCCGATGGTCTGGCCCGCATCCTGCGCATCAAGAGCGCCGACGATCGCCAAAACGTCTCGGAGGAAGAGATTAAGTACATGGTCTCGGAGCAGGACGACCTGCTCGACGAGGAAAAGCGTATGATCCACGAGATCTTCGACCTGGGCGATACCGTTGCCCGCGAGGTTATGGTGCCGCGCGTGGACACCACCATGTGCGAGGACGACGAGACGGTCGCCGACGTGCTGTCCACTATGCGCCAGACCGGCTTTAGCCGCATCCCCGTCTATCACGAAGATCCCGACAACGTGGCGGGCATCGCGCACATCAAGGACCTGATTCAGCCCTCGCTCGACGGCGAGGGCGACCAGCCCATCGCCGGTTATTTGCGCGACGCCACCTTTGTGCCCGACACCAAGGACATCCTGCCGCTGCTGTCCGAGATGCAGACTTCGCACGACCAGATCGTGGTGGTCGTGGACGAGTACGGCGGCACGGCTGGCATCATTACCATCGAGGACATCGTCGAGGAGATCGTGGGCGAGATCGAGGACGAGTTCGACCCCGACAACAAGTACCTCACGCGTCTTTCGCGCCGTGAGTGGCTCGTCGATGGGCGTTTTTCGTGCGATGATGCGATTGAGCTTGGTTGGCCGCTCGAGGAAAGCGATGATTATGAGACCATCGCCGGCTGGATTTTGGAACTTTGCGACTCGGTGCCCGACATCGGAGAGGTGTTTGAGGTTGCAGGGTACAAGTTCAAGGTGCAGTCGATGCGTGGCCAGCGCATCTCGCTTATTCGCGTGATCGCTCCGGCCGAAACCGATAAGAAGGATTCCGAGTCCTCGGCAGATAAGCCGGCGACGCCGGGCGCGGGCTCTGCGGGCCCGCACGACGGCGACGAGTAGGGCAAGGAAGAGTAGGGGAGAGTTATGGCAGGCCTGTTCAACATCCTTAAGGTCACCGTCAGCGAGGACAAGATCTGCGCGCATGTGCTGGTGAACCCCGGCATGCCGCTCATGACCTCGGAGGACATCGAGGCCACGGCGCGCGTGTACTATCTGGTGCCCGCGATTGCCAAGCACCTGTGCCTAGGCGATTCCGGTCGTGAATTCCAGGACTGCATGGGCCAGACCGAGCTTTGCCATCTGCTGGAGCACGTGACAGTGGAGCTCATGAACGAGACCGGTCTCGCCGGCAGCATTTCGTGCGGCCGTACCCGCGTAAGCGAGCACGATGAGCGTGTCTTTGAGGTTGAGCTTTCATGCCCCGATGACGCGCTGGCCATCGGCGCGCTGTCTTCGGCGACCTTTATGATGGACTGGGCCTATCTGCACGCCGACCAGCCTACCCCTGACGTGGAGGGCACGGTCGCGGGCCTGCGCAACCTGGTGCTGGGCATGCGCGCCGAGGCCGAGGGCAAGGATCCGCACGAGGCCATCGCCGCCGCAAACGCCGAGGACGGGGCCGAAGGCGAGGCTCCTGCCGATTCCGAACCCGGCGTCGAGGCAGCTGCTGAGGAAGCTGTCGAGTCCGAGCCCGCGGAGCCCCAGGGTGTCCCGAGCTTTGACGATGAGCTGCAGGAGGCAATCGATACCGAGGGCGCGACCGCCGAGAGCCACGAGGCCCCCGCTGCCGTCTACGGTGGCGCGGCGACGGTTCCGGCAGGCCCCGCACAGGAAGGTGCGCTTCCGCTCGTTGATGGCGCCGGCGAGGACCCGGCCGCCACGGTGGCCATGCCTGCCATGCCGCAGGAGTAGGCTCACTCGCTTATCACCATCATGTACCTGCGCTTTTACCGTACGCAGATGAGCGCGACGGCAAGTGTTGCGCTGCGGGTATAATGGACAGCATTCAAACGGTGGGCATCGAGGTGCCCGCAGGAGAGGAATGATCATGGGAAAGACTTTCAGCTTTGTTTCCGGTGCGCTCTTTGGCGCTGCCGCCGGCGCTATCATCGGCGTTGCTCTGGCCCCGCGCTCGGGTGCCGAGACCCGTGCCATGGCCGCCGATATCGCCAACGATGCCTGGGACAACATGCGCGACACCTACGAGCACGGTGCCGAGGAGGCTCGTGCCGCGGTCAACGACTTTGGTCCGATGGTCGACGCCAAGACCGATGACCTGCGCGCCAAGGTCGACCTGGCCCGCGAGCGCATGGACCAGCTTCGCGAGCAGCTCAACGACGCCATCTCGGGCGGCAACGTGACGCCCGCTGCCGACGTCGTGGTCGAGAACGTCACTGAGGCCGACACCGAGGCCACGGAGCCCTCGACCGAGGCATAATGCGCGCAGGGGATTTTGTCGGCGTCAAGGTTTATCGTAAGCCTGCCGAAGACAAGCGCACCAAAAAGGACGGCACGCCGCGCAGCCCCAAAAAGCTCGGCAAGATTCACTTTCCGGTCTTTACCCCGGGCGGTACGCGCGTGGTGGGCTTTATGGTTCGCCAGTCCGATATCGCGGGCATGATCGAGCGCCCCGATCGATTTGTGGCGCTCGATGCCATCGGCGTCTATGAGGGTGCTGTCGCGGTCGACGATGTCAAGGGCACCTACGATGCCGCCGCGGCCAAGCGCCTCGATATCAACCTGGACGATTGCATCATCTGGGTTGGCATGGACGTGCGCACGGAATCGGGCGACGTCGTGGGCTACTGCTCGGACGTTGAGTTCAAGCCGCGTTCGGGTATCGTGCAGACGTTCTACGTGACCGCCGGCACTGCCTCGAGTGTGCTGGTGGGCGACACACAGATGCCGCCGACGATGCTGCGCGGCTACGAGAACGGCGCGATGATTGTCTCGGACGAGGTCAAGTCGCTCGGGTATTCGGGCGGCGCGGCCGCCAAGGCTGCCGAGGCCAGTGTCGTGGTGGGCGATAAGGTCAAGAAGGGCGCCAAGGTGCTCGATGACAAGGGATCGGCCGCCGTGGACAAGGGCAGTCGCGCACTGGGCAAGCAGCTCGGCAAGACGCGCGGTATGTTCAAGGCCTTTAAGGACGAATATCAAAAGGCGAGCGGGGGCTCGTCAAAAGCTAGCAAATAGCGACGTACCAAATGACGGGGGGCGAGCCGGAGACATGTTGCTCCGGCTCGCTGTGTTTATGGGGGAGGGCACATGCGCCAAAACGGATCTAACTTAAACGGGCGCTCGGGTGCGTGTCCGACGGCGCGACGCGACCTGGGGCAGCTGCCCAGCGGTCAGCGTCGACGTCGCCGTAAACCCGGCGCGATGTACCTCAACCATAGCCGTGGGTTTAGCGATCGCAGCGCGCGCATCGGCAACGGGCGCTCACCGCGTCGACCGTCCCGCCTGCCCTATGCGCTCATCGCTGTCGGCTGTGCGCTCGTGCTATTTATCGCTGCCGTCGTGGGCTATGTCAATCGCAGCGTGGACATTGTGCTCAATGGGGAGCAGGCTTCGGTGCGCGTGGGCTCCACGTTGCAGAACCTTATCGATGATCAAGGCCTGACCGACACCTACGATGCCGGCGACTTGTTGGCTGTCGACGATAGCGTGCTTACCCGCCGTGGCGGCGAAAAGCTGTCGGTGAAGGTGGACGGCAAACGGGTGAAGCAGGGCAAGTGGAATAGCCGCGAGCTAACGGGCGGCGAGAAAGTGACGGTCAAAGACGGCCGCGACACGTACGAGAAGCACGAGGTCCAGGTCACGACCATTGAGCCCAAGTTGAAGGTCGAGGGCACGGGCGCTATCGAATACGTTAAAACCTGGGGCGTTCAGGGCCGCTCCGAGGTATGGGTCGGCGAGCAGTCGGGCAAGACGCAGGACCGCGGCGAGGTCGTGCCCGCCACCGACTGTGTAGTCGAGTGCGCGAGCGTAGCGCCCAAGGGCAACGAAAAGTACGTGGCCCTGACATTTGACGAGGGTCCGAGCGGCGCGACCAAGCAGGTCTTGCAGGTGCTCAAGGAAAAGGGCGTCACGGCGACGTTCTTCCTTTCGGGCGATGCTGCGGAAGCCTCGCCCGCTACTGCCAAAGCGATTGTCGATGCCGGATGCGAGATCGGCTCCAACAGCTACAGCGATGATTCGCTCAAGGGCGAGGATCGCGAGGCGGTGCGCAAGCAGATCACGAAGGGCACCGAGGCGATTAAGTCGGCGACCGGCGTCGAGACGATGTTGCTGCGTGCTCCCTACGCCGCGTTTGACGAGCAAAACTGGATCGATGCGATGGACCTGGTGTCTGCCGTGGTCTCGTGGAATGTCGATTCGGGCGACTGGCTGCTCAACGGCGCCGACGAACAGGTTTCGACAGTGCTCGAATCGGTGACTCCGGGCAACATTGTTTTGTTCACCGATAGCGACGAGTGCTCCGAACAGACGCTCGAAGCGCTGCCGCAGATCATCGATGGCCTTGTCGCCAAGGGCTACAAGATCGTGACGCTGAGCGATTTGGTGAAGACGGATACGTCGCTGAGCAAAAAACTCACCTCGCTAACGAAGACTTCCATGCCCAAGAACGCCGTGTTTCCCCAGCTCGCCGAAGATAACGACACCACAGACTAGTCATGGGGGACGTTCTTAAACGACTATGTCACGGATGCGTCAGCGTTTGGTATGCCTGCGATGTTTGGAGCATAAATTTGGCGTCACAGCGCGATGCTGATGCTATAGTTACTGCGGATAACAAGGGTCAAGAGAAAGGTTGCAGGTGAAATCCAAACCTCGACCATACAGTCGATGACCCCTTGCAGGTGCTTCTTGCGCATGCACGGGGTGTGAGCGCCGAGCGGTGTGCCGCCCGCGCATGCGTATACATATCTAAAAGTCCACGGATGGCGTGCCGGCATGGCCACGGTCCGAAGGAATAATGATGGGGAGCACCAGTGAATTATCTGAGTGAGATGCTCAAGCTGCCGGTCTTGGACGTCGATGGCGAAAAGCTCGGCGTTGTGAACGATTTTGGCATTGCTACCGGCGAAGTTTTTCCGCACGTGACGTCGCTCGCGTTCCGCGGTCCCGGCAAGACGCCGTTTATGATCAGCTGGCGAAAATGGGTCGACCGTATCGACGAGACGGGCGTATACCTTAAGACGTCGGCCACCGAAATCCGTTTTTCGTACCTGCAGCCGACCGAACTTTTGCTCGCGCGCGACGTGCTCAATAAACAAATCGTCGACACGCAGGGCATGAAGGTCGTGCGCGTAAACGACATCAAGTTTTCCATGTCGGGCGAAAATCAGCTGCGCCTGCTGGGTGCCGAAGTCGGTGCCCGCGGTCTGCTGCGTGCAATCAGCCCCGCTCTTGAACATGTCGTCGAGGGCTTTATGAAGCACCTGGGCAAACCGCTCGGCGAGGACATCATCGCCTGGTCCTACATGGACCTGCTCGATCGCTCGACTAAGAACATCCAGCTGTCGGTGTCGCATAAGACGCTCGGCGAGCTGCATCCTGCCGACATTGCCGACATTATCGAGCAGCTCGATCCTCGCCTGCGCGCGCAGGTGTTCGCGCAGCTCGACACCGCCCAGGCCGCCGAGGCCATCTCGGAGTTCGATGACGACGAGCTCATGACCGAGATGCTCGAGGGCCTGTCCGACACGGATGCGTCGTCGATGCTGGCCATGATGGACCCGGACGACGCCGCCGACCTGATCGACGAGCTCGATTACGAGAAGGCCGAGAAGCTCCTGCGCCTGATGGGCGTTCAGGAGGAGAAGGCGATTCGTAACCTGCTGGGCTATGAGGAAAACACTGCCGGCCGCATTATGACCTCGGAGTTTGTCTCCCTGCCTGCCACGGCGACGGTCGGTGACGCCATCGAGGCGATCCGCAAGCTCGACGAGGATTTCGAAAGCGTCTACTACGTCTATACCGAGGATCCGAGCGGTATGCTGACCGGCGTGCTCTCGCTGCGCACGTTGATCGTGGCCGACCGCGACGCCACGCTGGGCCAGCTGGCCTACCGCGACTTGGTTTATGTGTCGCCCGACGAGGACCAGGAAGACGTAACGGATGAGATGACCAAGTACGACCTGGTCGCCATCCCCGTCTGCGATGAGAACCGCCACATCTTGGGCATTGTGACCTTCGACGACGCCATGGACGTTATCGCCGAGGAGCACCAGGAGGACCTGCAGATCGCAGGCGTCGGCTCGGGCGATAGCGCGTCCGACGACTCGACGAATGTGCTCAGCTGGTTTGTGCATCGCCAGCACTGGGTTGTCGTGTGGGGCATTGCCTCGTGCATCATGGCGGCAGTGCTGGGGACGGCGCTGGGCTCCGCACATCTGGTGGTGTTCCCCATGTGCGCCATGCCGCTCGTGCTGCTGGCTGCCTCGCGTATGGTGTCGTTCGTCAAGAACTACTTCCTGGAGTACGACGGCCATGACGATGAACCCAAGCCGTATCTGGGATTCTTCTTCCAGAGCACGGGCATGGGCCTGATCCTGTCGCTCGTGACCTACCTGTGCGCTCAGCTGGTGCGCACCACGGCGTTCCCCGACGCGCCCATGCTTGAGGAGCAGCTCTTTACCGGCTGCTTTAACATCGCGGCCATCGTCTGCCTGATTGGCAACATGAGCGCTGTGATTTACCTGATGGTGCTGTTCTGGCGCGACGAGCACGACCTCAATACGTCGGGTACCGCCATGAACGTCATTGCCGTCATGATCTCGTGCGTGGCGTACTGTGCCGCTGCGGTGCTGCACACCATGTCGGTCATGGGTTAGGTGGTCGCGTGCAAAATAGCAAGCAAAAGCAGGGCACCAAGCAAAAGCTGACCATCGCGGCCATCTTTGGTGCCATGGGTCCTGGCCTTCTGGCGGCGCTTTCGGGCAATGACGCCGGCGGCATCGCCACGTATTCCAGCGCCGGTGCCAGCTATGGTTACAAGATGCTCTGGATGCTTCCCGTCATGACCGTGCTGCTCATCGTGACGCAGGAGACCGCGGCGCGTTGCGGCTGCGTGACGGGCAAGGGCCTGGCCTCGCTCATTCGCGAGCGCTTTGGCGTGCGCAGGAGTGTGTTGGCCATGGCGGCGCTACTGATTGCCAACACAGCCGTGACCATTTCGGAGTTTGCGGGTATCGCGAGCGGCCTTGCCCTCTTTGGCGTGCCGGCGAGCATCTCGGTGCCGCTTGTGGCGCTGATGGTTTGGATGCTTACCATGTCGGGTAGCTTCCAGCGCATCGAGAAGATTCTGTTGCTGGTGAGCTGCGTGTTTGTGACCTACATTGTCGCTGCAATTATGGCTGGTCCCAGTTGGGGCGAGGTGGCGGTCGATCTGGTTGTACCCAACATTCAAAATGACCCCAGCTACGTGTCGCTTGTGGTCGCGACGATCGGTACCACCATCGCGCCCTGGATGATTTTCCTGGCACAGAACAATGTGGTCGATAAGAATGCGGGCGAGGACGATATCGTGTTGCAGCGCATCGATACCGTGAGCGGCTCGATTGCCGCCGATGTCATTGCCGGTTTTATTATCATCACGACCGGTACGGTATTGTTCCCCTCGGGCATTCAGATTAGCGACGCTGCAGACGCTGCCCGCGCGCTGGAGCCCATTGCGGGCCAGTGGTCCACGGTGCTGTTTGCCTCGGGCCTGGTCGCGGCGAGCTTCTTGGCCGCCTGTGTGCTGCCGGGCGTTACGTCCAGCGCTATCTGCGAGGCGTTTGGCTGGGAACGCGGTGCCGATCGCAGCTGGGACGAGGCCCCGGTCTATCGCGGCATCATTACGGCAATCATTGGCATTTCTGCCGTGCTGGTGCTCATGCCCGGCGTCGACCTGTTCCAGATTATGATGACCTCGCAGGTCATCAACGGCGTGTTGCTGCCCGTGGTTCTGGTGTTTCAGGTGGTTATTGCCGCCGATCGACACATTATGGGCGCCAACCGCAACGGCCGTGTGTGGAATGTGCTCACTTGGGCGACTATCGGCGTTATTACGGTGCTGACGGTCGTCATGTTTGTTCTGCAAGCGATGGGTTACAGCGCGTAGCGCCTCTCTTGGACTCTAAACAGCCCGCCGCCATAGGCTGCGGCCTGTTTTTGTCTGCTATAGGGTGCTAGTTATATACCGATGTGCAGCTATAAAGCCGCCTCTGGGGTGAATTAACAGCCCAGAGGCGGCTTTGTAAGTCGCGGAAGTGGTCCCAAGTGCCGGATTGTAAGCAGATTTGGCTGTGCGTTACTTGTCGGTGCCCAGCTTGTGCGGTTTGTAGGCGAGGGCGTTGACGAGTGCCTCGGCAGCGGATTTGACAGCCGCCGGCTGCGGATCGTTAACGTGGTCCTCGGGGTGCACGGGTAGGTCCTTCTTGACGGCATCGTGGATGAGCTTAAGGTACTCGGTCACGCCGGTAGTCGACAGGTGCGTGCCGTCGCCATCGAACAGGTCGTTGCGGTTGGCGCTGTGCCCGTACCAGTCGATAACGCGTACATTCTTGTAGCGCGTAGCGGCGTTGGCGATGGCCTGGTTCGTGGACCCGACCCACGGCTGCGGGCTACGCGTGTTTACAAACACGACAATACGCTGATCACCGGCGTCGGCCATGATCGCGTCGACCTGGGCGTCCGTTACCAAACCGTTGGTGCCCAGGGCAAAGACCACGATCTTGCCGGCAAGGTTCTGCTGGATATAGCCCTCAAATGTCGCGCGGCCCGCATCAAACTGGCGGCCCTTTTCGGCATCGATGTGGCTGTGCGGGAACACGCCGTCAAAGGCATCGACGGCGCGCAGGGACACGGAGTCGCCAATCATGAGCAGGTCGTAGGCTCCGTCGGGGAAGCCGTCGTCGTCTTTGTCGGAGTCGTCGGCCGCCTGCTGATCTTGAGGCTTTGCATTTTTGGCCTCCTTGTTTAGGATTTCGGCGCCCTCGCCGCTCAGCGCGGATGTGTCGGGCACAAAGACCAGGCCGCCCAGCGCCACAACAAGCGCGACGGCGCAAACGGCGCAGGTGGGGACATGTGCGCGCATCCAGCCGGCGGGCGTGGTGGTGCCGTCGCGGAGCTCGGAAACGGTGCGCCCAAAAGCGCCCTTCCTAAACGGCGTTTCGATAAAGCGATAGGAGCACTCGGCCACGGCGACCACCAACAACACCTGCAAAATGTAGTGCCACCAGGGCGTATCGTTGATGTTGGCGACCGGGTTCATAAGCAGCAGCAGCGGATAATGCCACAGATAGATGCTGTAGGAGCGCTTGCCGATCCATACGAGCGGCTCGGCGGCCAAGGCCCGTGCGACCATGCCCTGGGGCTGCACGCATGCCGCGATAACCATCAGTGTGAGGATGGAGCACAGCAGCGTGCCTCCGCGATACTGAAACGCGGTATAGCCGTTGGTGAGCGCGACCATGGCGGCGAGTCCGACCAGGCCAACGACGCCCATCAAATCGATGGATGCGGGGGAGGACCAAAAGCGTGCGAGCTCACTTGGCTTTGTCGTGGCGGCCTCGGCGGTGTCGCTCTTTGACTTGTCGTGCTTGCCGGCGCCGGCCAGTCGGTCGAGCCCCAGATGGCGGACAAGGCGCGCAGGCGCCAGGTCGCGGTCGGGGATAAAGGCCATCCAGGCGCCCAGCAGCAACGAGAACACGCGGGTGTCGGTGCCGTAGTACACGCGGCTGGGGTCGGTGGCGGGGTTGTAGAGCACCATCATGGCGACGGCGGAGACGGCGGCGAGGCCCAGGACCACGCGGCGCGTGTTGGGCTTGCTCATGTGCACCGACACCATGGCGAGCAGCAGCGGCGGCCAAATAAGATAGAACTGTTCCTCGATGGCAAGCGACCAAAAGTGCGTGAGCGGCGAGGGGTCGCCCAGGGCGTTAAAGTACGAAACGTCCTGCATGATCTGCCACCAGTTATTAAAGAACAGCAGCGACGGCAGGATGTCGGGGCGCATCTTGGTGAGCATCACATGGTTAAAGACAGTGCACAGTGCGCAGGTCACCACCACGACGGTTACCACGGCGGGGAACAGGCGACGGATGCGGCGGATCCAGAAGCTCTTGAGATCGATACGACCGGTCTTTGCGATTTCGTTGAGGAGCAGGCGCGTGATCAAGTATCCCGAGAGCACAAAGAAGATCGTGACGCCGAGCAGGCCGCCCTGAGCCCACGTGAGGTTGAGGTGATAGAGCACCACCGCGACAACGGCGAGCGTGCGAAGGCCGTCGAGGGCGGGGATGTAGCGAGATTTGGGACGCGTGGGCGCCTGCTCTTTTGCGGCGCTGTCGGTGCGGGCGCCCTTGTTGGCGGGCGAGCGATGGGAGCCTGCAGCGCGGCGCGGCTCGGTGGTTTGGCGGTTAGTGCGCGAACGTTCGTGCGGCGCTTGTTGATCGCTCGCATGGCGTGAGCTGCGCGAGCTCGATCGCGGGAATTGTTCCATAAAACATCATCCAATGACGAGAATAATCAGCACGCTTTCATTGTAGCCGCCTACTCCTGTGAATGCTTGCTGCTGGCGTAAGCTCAAGCGCGCGTCCACATCAAAGTGAACTAAAGTTATAGAGGTGCGAGAGTGCACGATTGACGGCCGACAGCGGGTGCAGAGCCCGCGGACGAGGAGGTTTTCATGGCAGATTGCGGCATCGTTGCGGTGTTTGGCAGCATGAACATGGACCTTTCGGTGGCGTGCGACCGCATGCCGCGTGCGGGCGAGACCGTCGGCGGCAGCGGGTTTATCACCAACGCCGGCGGCAAAGGCGCCAACCAGGCCGTAGCAGCTGCGCGCATGGGTGCGCGCACGCGCATGATCGGCGCGGTCGGCCGCGACGCGTTTGGCTCGTCGCTCGTGGCGGGGCTCCAAGATGCTGGCGTGGACTGTGACTTTGTGGCGCGCTGCGACGACGTGGAGACGGGAACGGCGACCATCATTCGCTGTGAGGGCGATAACCGCATCGTGCTGTCGCCGGGCGCCAACCATGCACTTGCGGGCGAGGACGTTGCCCGCGCGCTGAGGCGCCTAGTGGCCGATGAGCTCGACGGCGACGCCAGCGAGATTGCCCCGGCTGCCGGAAGCGTCTTTATCGCCCAGGGCGAATGTGACCTTGTGGCGACTGTCGAGGCGCTTTTCTGCGCTCACGAGCTGGGGTTCTATACGGTCTTTAATCCAGCGCCAGCCTGCGAAGTGCCTGCGGAGGTCTGGCCTGCAGTCGACTTGGTTTGTCCCAACGAGACTGAGTGCCAGGTACTGACGGGCATCTTGCCTGCAGACGATGCGAGCTGCGTCGCGGCGCTCAATGCCTTGCTCGCCAAGGGTGCCGGTGCTGCGGTCATCACGCTGGGCGGCGCCGGCTCGGTTACGCTCGGCGACGACGGCGAGCTGCTGCGCATGCCGGCGCTTTCGAGCGCGGTGGTCGATACGACGGCCGCGGGCGATACGTTTATCGGTGCGCTTGCCGCGGCTCGTCTGGAGGGCCTGCCGCTCTTTGAGTGCATGGCCGCGGGTGCACGCGCCTCGGCGGTGACGGTGTCGCGCTTGGGCGCGCAGCAGTCGATTCCCACGCGCGCCGAAGTTGAGCGCGTGTTTGGTTTAGACGATTTAGTACAAGACGGAGAAGCGGAGTAGAACAATGGCAACCAAGAAGCTGATCCTTGATCTGGATATGGGTGTGGACGATGCGATGGCGCTTGCCTATGCCATCGCGAGCCCCGAGGTTGAGCTCGTGGGCATTACCACGTGTTTTGGCAACGTGCGCGTCGACCAGTCGGCGCGCAACTGCCTGGCGGTGCTTGACCTGTTGGGCCGTCCCGAGGTGCCGGTGTACCTGGGTGCTGACCGTCCTCTGCAGGCGACTGAGCCCTATACGCCGCCGGCGTCCACCGCGCTCATTCACGGCAAGAACGGCATCGGCGGCGCGAGCGTGCCCGCGTCGCCCTACGAGCCGGTGGGGGCGACGTCGGCCGATGGCAACGCTGCAGTCGATTATCTAATCGATGCCGCGCGCACCTATGGTCCCGATCTGGTCTACGTAGCGACCGGACCGCTCTCCAACCTGGCGCTTGCCCTGGAGCGCGATGCGACGGCGGTGATGTCTATTGGCCGCGTGGTGGTGATGGGCGGCGCCCTGACCGTGCCCGGCAATGTGAGCGCGGGTGCCGAGGCCAACATGGCAAGCGATCCCGAAGCGGCCGATGCCGTGCTGCGTTCGGGCCGCAAGCTCACTATGGTGGGCCTGGATGTGACGCATCGCGTGGTGCTCACGCGTCGCGACATTGCCGGATGGACGGGCTCGGGCACCATGGCGGGCTGTGCGTTTGCGAGCATGGTCGAGCACTACATTGGCTCGTACGAGATGAACGCTCCCTACCTGGGTGGTTGTGCGCTGCACGATCCGCTGGCCGTCGCCGTGGCGATCGACCCCACGCTCGTGGGTGCGCTCGGCTGCAATCTGCGTGTTGATCTGCTGGGCGAGTATCGCGGCCGCACCATTTGCGACGAGCATCGCCTGTCCGATCCGGACAAGAGCGCGCTTGTGGCGCTGACCGTGGATGCCCCGCGCTTCCTGTCCGAGTTCAAGACGCGCATGGCCCGTGTTCTTGGCTAGATGATTTCCGTGCCCCGCCCCATGTAGTCAATTTGGGACGGGGCTTTTTTAGCTACCGAGTAAATGTGCCCGTTGGGGGAATAGTCGTGCCACTTCGCTTGACAACAGGCTAAACTAGCTCATAAACATTTACTATTCTGTTTAGATTGAATTTGCGGTCGTTTAGTTGTCGAGTCATCAAGTTGTGATGCTCCGCCACGGCCGTTGCTAGGGGGAACAATGGCCAAAGCAAGTGTTCGCGAGATCAGCCGCATCACCGGTTTTTCGCCTGCGACCGTGTCCAACGCGCTCAACCGCAAGCGCAGCGTGAGTGAAGAGACCGCCAAGGTCATCCTGGAGTGCGCGCAATCGCTTGGCTATCAGCAGTCGACGCAGCTCGAGAGCATTCAGTTTGTGCTCGCGCGCAAGACGGGCGCCATTCTGGACGAGAGCACCTTCCATCCCGCGGTCATCGAGGGCGTGGAGCGCCAGGCGCGTCGTCACGGCATGAGCACGAGCTTTGTCTCGCTCGACTTTAGCGACTTGGACGCCGTGCGTCCGCAGGTCGAGGGCCTGATCGCCGATCCGTCCGCCGCTATCGTGCTGATGGGTACCGAGCTGGGTGAGGAAGACTACGCCCTGTTTGCCAACGCTGCCGCCCACCTGATCGTGCTCGATGGCTGGAGCGATCGTCAGTACTTCGATGCCGTGGTCATTGCCAACACCGACTCGGTGCTGCGCGCCGTGGATCACCTCATCGAGAAAGGTCACAGGCAGATCGGCTATCTGGCAGGCGACCTTCGCATCCGCAACTTTAAGGATCGCGAGCGCGGCTATCGCCAAGCGCTTGAGGACGCAGACCTTGAGGCCAACCCGACATGGCGCGTTACGCTGGGCACCACGCTCGAGGGCGCCTATCGCGACATGGGCGCATGGCTCGACAGCGTCTCGCGCGACGACCTGCCGACGGCTTTCTTTGCCGAAAACGACGTGCTCGCCGTGGGTGCCATGCGCGCGCTCAACGAGCACGGCATACGCGTGCCCGAGGATGTCTCGATCATCGGCTTTGACGACCTATCTCTGGGTGCCTTCTCCAACCCGCCGCTCACCACGGTGCACGTTCCCAAGCACGAGGTGGGCGAGATCGCGGTGCGCCGCCTGGTGGGCAACATCCGCAATCCCAAGAGCTATACCTGCAAGACAGCCGTATCGACCTATTTTGTCGAGCGTCAGAGCGTGCGTGAGATCTAGGCAAAGGCAACGCCGGGCCGCAGGGCGGCAAAGCCGTCGACGCGACCATTTCGTACACTGCCTAGCATGATTTTTCTGGGACGGGGATTAAAAACTCATTGATCCCCGTCCCGGGCAGCTCATTTGGGACGGGGCTTTTTTGACTGGTATGATTGGTGCGACCATTCGAACCAGCTAAAAGAGCCCCGTCCCAAATTGACTATCGAGAGGATCTGCCATGGAGCGCATCGCGAGTTTTTCCGTTGACCATTTGCTGCTTGAGCCCGGCGTGTATGTGAGCCGCATCGACCGCGATCCGGCGACCGCCGCTGTCGTTACCACCTTTGACCTGCGCCTGACCACGCCCAACAAGGAGCCGGTCATGAACACGGCAGAGTGCCACACCATCGAGCACCTAGGCGCGACATTCCTTCGCAACCATGCCGAGTGGTCGAGCCGCATTGTCTACTTTGGCCCCATGGGCTGCCGCACGGGCTTTTACCTGGTCGTGTTTGGCGAGGTGACGAGCGAGGAGATTCTGCCGCTCGTGCGTGAGTTGTTTGAGTTTGTCGCCGACTTTGAGGGCGATGTCCCCGGAGCCGCTCCCGAGGAGTGCGGCAACTACCTGGACCAGAACCTTCCCATGGCAAACTGGCTCGCGCGCCGCTACCTCGACCGCGACCTGGCCGATATCGACGAGAAGCACCTGCACTATCAGCAGGCGTAAGGGCTTATCGCCCAAAACGCGCACATTGGGCGCCTTCGCTTATGCGGGGGCGCCTTTTTGTTGAGTGGTCTGGACGAGCGTTCAAAATCGCTCATATTTGTTTTAGAATGTTCGTACAGTCACATTTACGAACAGGAGTGAACATGCATATCTACTCTGTCAACGATCCCGAGTTCAAGTCCTATGGCCGCGTGTGGGACGACGTCCCGTCCGGCCTGACCGCCCCACTCGTCGAGGCGCTCTCCGCTACGCCCATCCCCGAGGGCAGTAAGTACGTAGCGAGCGCGCCGGAGCTCGAGGGTGTCATGGATGCCGACAAGCTTGGCTTTCTCATGTTTGGCGGCCGCCCCTTCCAGCTCGGCTGGTGCAACGGGCACAACACGCGTCTCAACTGCCTGGAGTACCACCGCGCGAGCGAGTTCAACCTGGGGGCGCGTGACTTTATCCTACTCGTGGCGCATCGCTGGGAGATCGAGGGCGGCAAGCTCGACACCGCGTGCGTCAAGGCGTTCCGCGTGCCGGCAGGCAAGGTCGTCGAGGTTTTCAACACCACGCTCCACTACACGCCGTGCATGGTCGACGACGGTGGCTTCCAGGTGATGGTGGCGCTGCCCGCCGGTACCAACGGTCCGCGTCCCGAGGCTGCGGCCGATATGCCTGCTGCCGGCGACAGCTACTGCTACTGGAAGGCCGACAAGTGGGTTCTCTGCCATGCTGACAGCCCCAAGGCAGCCGAAGGTGGCTACGTAGGTCTCATCGGCAAAAACCTCGACATCGCCTGCGACTAGAATCTTCTGTCTCGATCTGTAACATCTAGCGGGCTAAATCGTCTCTACCTGTTACAGATCGAGACATACCGCCCCCCCAGCCACCACAAAGGTGCCTGTCCCCATTGTGGTGGCTGTCTAGAGCTGGCTGCGCAGATAGTCAGCCATATATGGAACAGCGAAACGCACGTAACCGCGGCGTGCCTGTTCGATAACGCCGGCGTCGATGAGGCGTCGGCGATACTTTTGCGCATAGTCGGGTGTGACTGACATGCGCTCGGCCACATTGGAGATGCGCGACACGCCGTCTTTGTCATCAGTCATTGCGTCGAGAAACGCGACGTCTTGGTCCGACAGCGCGGCGAGCGTCGTTTCACAAACATCGTTTTCGAAATCGGCCTTTGACGCTTCGATAGCTCCGTCGACTTGCTCTGGCGTTACGTATTCTCCTGCCTGGCAGCGATTGGCGATGTTGTAGCCGATGAGCTGCAGCATGTAGGGCGATCCTTGGGTTGCACGAGCGGCACGGAGGCGAAGATCGCCTGGAATATCAAGGTCGAGCTCTTCGAAAGCCCGCTGATAATAGGCATCGACATCTCCGACTGAAAGCGGTTCGAGCGTGACTTTGCGTGCGCGGTTGAGAAATGTCAGTACGCGGTCGTTGAGTGTCGCGGAGACTGCTCCCGGGAGGCCCGCCATGACGAGCGCGACGTTGAGTCCCTCGCCGACCAGCTCTTGATAGGCGGTGACGAGCTGTCTGATCTCGGGTGAATTTGCCTGGAGCTCGTCGATGAGGATGAGGATGCCGTGTCCCTGCTCGGTTAACTTGCGTGCCAACTGCGTGAGTTTGAACTGGAAACTCTTAGTTTCCTGTACGTCGCGCGTAAACTCGAGGCCGGCTGAGAAACCGAAGACGCTCAAACTGCCACCTGTAAGTTTGGGGAGACGATGCTTGTTGGCGTAAGGCTCGCCCGCTTCCTGGATTTTCTCAACAATGCGCTCGAGCATATCCTCGGAGGCTACGGTGGGCGTGGCGACAACAAAGCCGAGCTTGCGGGCGCGATCGGCAAGTTCCCACAACAGAACCGTTTTGCCGCTGCCTCGCTGGCCGAGTATGAGCATGGCTCGGTCTCGATTGCCCGGCTCCTGCTCAAGGCCGGAGATGAATGTCGAAATCACGCTCCCGCGTCCCACCAGATAGGACGGGCGATTTCCAAATGAGGGGGAGAAGATGGTTTCAGTCATAAGTCTCCTTTCATTATTTTCCTATTTTTTCCTTTTTTTCCTATTCAGTCAAATGAGTTGCTGAGCGAAGGCGGCTACGTAGGTCTCATCGGCAAAAACCTCGACATCGCCTGCGACTAGAATCTTCTGTCTCGATCTGTAACATCTAGCGGGCTAAATCGTCTCTCCCTGTTACAGATTTAGACAAACTGCAAGGGACTGGCCGAACAATCTCAATCTGTAACACCAGGCCCGGTTTTGACGGCCTAGCTGTTACAGATCGAGACAAACCGCCCCAACCCACCACAAAGGTGCCTGTCCCCTTTGTGGCGGCTTGGGCAGGCGGGTATCAAGAAGTGTCAGGCGGGGTGGCTGCCGGGCGCCTGCACGCGAAAAGAAGTATCGGCCTGTGCCGTTGCCGTTGAGCGGTACCCCGTTTGCAGGGATACTGAGCCTATGACAACAGCGTGCGAAAGGATTGATACATGGCTTTCCGTAATGACTTCCTGTGGGGCGGCGCAACGGCTGCCAACCAGTGCGAGGGTGCCTACGACGTGGACGGCCGCGGCCTGGCCAAGCTGCATGCTCGCCGCGGGTAGCTACTACCCCTACAGCTGCCGTCCGGGCGATGTGCGCCAGGCGCAGCTCGATAACCAGGACAACTACTTCTTCGTCGACGTCCAGAGCCGCGGCTACTACCCGGCATATGCCGTCAAGAAGCTCGAGCGTCTAGGCATCGATGTGGGCATGACGGACGAGGACCGCGAGATCCTGGCCGCTAACACCGTCGACTTCATCAGCTTTAGCTATTACAGCACCCGCTGCTCTGCCGGTGCCGATAACCCCGATGTCGAGCGCACCCAGGGTAACGCCTTCGCCGGCGCCAAGAACCCCTACCTGCAGGAGAGCCAGTGGGGCTGGGCCATCGATCCGCTGGGCTTCCGCATCACCCTCAACGACCTGTACGACCGTTATCAGAAGCCGCTGTTTGTGGTCGAGAACGGTCTGGGCGCCAAGGATGTTGTCGAGGAGGATGGCTCCATCAACGACGACTACCGTATCGACTACCTGCGCCAGCATATCGCCGCGATGCGCGATGCGGTGACCGAGGACGGCGTTGACCTGCTGGGCTACACCACCTGGGGCCCGATCGACCTGGTGTCTGCCGGCACGGGTGAGATGTCCAAGCGCTACGGCTTTATCTATGTGGACCGCGACGATGCAGGCAACGGTACCCTCAAGCGTTCCAAAAAGAAGAGCTTCGACTGGTACAAGAAGGTTATTGCTTCTAATGGTGAGGACCTGTCCTAAGGAAGCTGAGACGCTCAACTTCATAGCCTTCTAACCAAGGCGCCCGGCGAGTAGTTATTGCTCGCCGGGCGCCTTGCCGTCTGCGGATTTTGGGACATGCGGCCCGCTTTTTGGGCCCGCCTGTCGGTACACTAAAGGGACTATGAGTACCCGCGAGCGACATATCGGCCACGCGGCCGCCCGGACCGCTCCGGTTGCGGATCCCAGGGGCGGCAGGCTCTTCGCCATGCCGCGATTCCTTGTTGGCATAACACATCAGGTGTACCGTCACCGCGTCTTTGCTATCGCCGGCGCCATCACCGCGCTGTTCCTCATGCTTTTGGCGATCTTGCCGGTGCTGTTCGCCTTCGACCCCAAACTTTCTAACGCCGTGCCCGCCTATAGCGAGGTGTCCGAAGAGGTCGTGGATGCGCTCGCCCATTCGAGCCCTCTCCCGCTGCTTGTCGCCGCAATTGTATTTTCGACTTGGGGCGTGTTGGTCTATCTGCGTTGTTTGGACTATGTGTTGCGCCGCCGCCTTGTTGCCATCGCCACCATCTGTGCCCTGTGGATGATCGAGGTCATTCTCAAGTACAAGTCGTTCACGCCGTTCTATGCCACCATGCTGTGGTACCTGTACTACGTGCCCATGACGCTCATTCCGCTGCTCTACCAGCTCTGCGGCCTGCGCCTTGCGGGCCTGGAGCAACGCCGCCTGGGTCGCCGCTACCGTGCTGCGCTGTGGATTGTGGCCATCCTGCTTATCGGATTTGTGCTCACCAACGATTTTCACCAGCAGGTCTTCCGCTTTGACCGTACAAGCGACACCTGGAGCAACGATTACACGTACGGCCGGGGTTATTTCGCCTTCCTCGTGTGGACGGCCTTTAACTTCGTGGCCTTTTTTGTCCTGGTTGGTCGGTCCTCGTCCTTTCGCATCCAACGTTTCTCGGGCACGGCGGCGCTCGTGCTGCTGGGCGGAGCATTCTTTGGCATCTCATATGCTCTGCGCGTGCCCTGGGCATGGAGGCTCAACTTTTCGCTCGTCTATTGCATCCTGTGCGTGGTGGCGATGGAAATCTGTCTCGATTGCGGTGTCATTCCGTCGTACCACGATATCGCCGGCATCTTCGACACCTTGCCGCTTGACCTCAAAGTTCTAACGCGCGACCTGCAGGAGGTCTATGCCACGCCGGTGTCAAAGCCAATGCCGGTAGGCGTGCGCGAGGAGCTGCGGACCCAGGAGCACGGACGCGCCCATGCCTTTACCGTGGCGTCCGATCCCGATGTGATGTATCGTGCTTTTCCGCTGCTGGGGGGATCGGCCCTGCTGGCCCAAGATGTATCGGAGCTCAACGAGCTCAATCGCGAACTGGCACATCGTCGCATGGAGCTGCAACGCCAAAACGAGCTGCTTGCCGCCGACTACGACCTTAAGACACATTTGGCAGATCAAGAGGCCGAGACCTTGCTAGTCCAAGACGTGGACCAGGCGCTTGCCCGCGCGCTCGAAGAGATGTACGACTTGTTGAGCTCGCTGCCGCCGTTGACTGACGAGGAATCTTCGCGCGAGCGTTACCGCATGCTGCAGCGCGCCAAGATGCTCGTTGCCTATTGCAAACGGAAGGGGTCGCTCACGTTGGCACAGCACGGGGAGAGCGGTTTTGACCGCGACCGCATTCAGCTCATTGCCAACGAGCTCGCAAGCGACCTGCGCACGATCGATGTCGATTGCGCCTCGATTATTGCCATACGGCGCCCGATGCACGCCAGTACGGTAAGCGCGCTGTACGACTGCGTGTATGACTTTGCGTTTTTTGCCTACGCCACCGATCATCCGGCACTTATGTATCACTTGGGCGACCATGACCGATGCAGCGTCGAGCTGCGCGCCACACTTTTTTCCAACGATGATGAAGATCTTTCGCAGACGCCCGCTGCGCAAGAGCTCGAAAGCGCTTTGCAAGGGCGCAACGTGGCATACCGCCTTGAGGGCGAGTCCGGTCAGCTGCGCATGATCGTCTTGATGCCGAGGGCGGGTGAGTGACGATGCAGATTTCGCTCATACTTCCCCAAATCGTTGCGCTCGATGTTGTCTTTGCCCTGGCTGCGTGTCTGCAGACGATCCACGTCCCGCTCATCGCATCGCGCCGCTCGTCCTATAACCGTAAGGTGATTTGCGCCTACGAGGCGAGTCTTGTGCTTCACCTGATGATTTCGGCGCTCATCTTGTTCACGTCGTCTGGCTCGTATCTGGTGGCGCCGCTTGACGTTTGCGCCAGGGCAATGGGCGGAGCGTTGTGGCTCAATGCCGCAATCTTTGCCTATGGCGTGGTACTTATGGTGCGCTATCGTCGCCTCGTCATGCTGGTCGAGCTGTTGCTTGTTGTCGCCGTTACACCACCGGTGGTTTTTGCCATGGGCTCGGCGTGGACCGTTGTCCTTATCGCAGAGGGAGCGTTCTTCCTGTTCCGTTCCATCGCGGCGCTCTTGATGGACGTCCGTAACCGCCAAGAGGATATCACCTTGTTCTCGACGATCGAGACCATCAACGTGATTCCCGTGGGCATCCTGTATCTAGACCCGAGGGGCCGTCCGCTGCTCATGAACCGCTGCATGCGCAAAAACCTCGTAGAGCTCCATATGCCCACCGACCTGGGCGACATGAGCAGCACATGGAACGACCTGCGCAAACTGAGCATGCAAATGCCCGAAAGCAGCGCCAATCGCGCCCATATCGACCTTGATCGCTTTGGTAGGGATCGCGCCGTGGTCGAGATCTCTCCTTCCGAGATTCGTCTGTTCGTGCGTGACTCCGTTACGGTCTCGAGCCGTCCGTTCGAGCGCGTCGTCGGCCTGGACGTGACGGAATACGCACACGCCTACGACCGTCTGGCGCAAGCCAACCACCTGCTTGAGCGTGCTGGCCAAGAGCTCCAGGCCCAGATTGAAGAAGCCAAAAAGGTTGCCGACAATGCGGCCTACCTACGTATGCGTGCCCGCGTTCACGATGTGATCGGCCAGCGCCTGTCCATTCTTCATCGCTATTTGGAGGAGGGACGTCTGGATGATGAGTCACTCGAGCAGATTGACCCGTTGCTGCGCTCAATCGCCGCCGATTTGCGCAGTGGCGGTGCCAGCGAGCCTGCAGAGCAGCTGAGCGATATCGTCCACGCCTTTGGCTTGGTGAGTGTGCAGATCGATGTTGAGGGTGCGCTGCCTGAGGACGCGCGTGTCGCCGCCGCATTTTTGCAGATTATCCGCGAGGCCTCGACCAATGCCACCAGGCATGCGCAGGCGCATCGGGTCCACGTGCGCCTGTGGCAGGAGGGGACGAATGCTAGCGCCGTCGCGCACATGACGATTTCTAACGACGGGTCCCCGGCCTCCGTATCGTATCGCGAGGGAACGGGTATCCCAGGTATGAGGCATGTCGCGCAAGATTTGGGCGGCGGCCTGGAAGTCCACGCCGCCCAGCCCTTTACGCTTGCGGTGTCCATCCCGCTGAGCCCCAACGCCACGGTCCAAAGGAGAAGTTCATGATCCGCGTGTTAATTGTCGAAGATCAGGCCATTCTACGCGAAAGCCTGGCGCGCTCCGTTGGCGACCAGCCCGATATGACCGTCGTCGCCGCGATCGCCGATGCCTCCGAGGCCTTGGGTGTCGCGCTCAAGGAGCGCCCGGACATGATATTGATGGACGTGTGCACCGAACACGATTCAAACGGCATCGTGGCGGCGGCGCGCATCAAGGAGCAGCTGCCCGAGTGCCGCGTCATCATCATGACAGGCATGCCCGAGATCACCTTTGTCGATCAGGCTCGCGAGGCGGGCGTCGATAGCTTTGTGTACAAGAACGTTGGTATCGACGAGCTGTTTGCCGTGATGCGCTCCACGCTGGCGGGCTACTGCACGTTTCCCAAGCCGCCCGAAAGCATTTTTTCGGGCACGGCGGCACTCGACGATGTCGAGCTGTCGATTTTGCGCCTTGCCTGCGAGGGCAAAAGCCGCCGCGAGATCGCGGCCGAGCTGTTTATGAGTGAGGGTACCATCAAGCGTCGCATCTCGGAGATTCTGAGCAAGACCGGCTACGACAACATCATGCGCCTGGCCGTGCGCGCGGTAACGGAGGGCAGCATCGTTCCCAACATGGAGCGCCCGTAATCGACGCGCTCGCCGTGTTCTGGCGCCGTAAAGATAGGCCGTCCGCCGTTTTGCATCAGAAAACGACGGGCGGCCTGCTTGTGCGGCTGTGCTGTCGGCATAAAAACGACGGGGCCGCAGGATCAACTCCTGCGGCCCCGCCTGGCAAGTGCACGGATGCGTCCGCCAATCCGCGGCTGATGTTACGTGCCGCTACGCGATGGTTGCGGTGTAGGAGGCGACGTCCTCGTAGGAATCGGTCAGGTAGGCGTCGATGCCGATGGTCGTGTTGACCAGGTCGTCAAGGCTGTCAAGCTCGCCGCTCGAGAACGTGAATTCCTCGGTGGCGTTGGTGCCGGGCATCAGGTTAGCCGAGAACCAGGGTTCCTTCATGGTGCCGTTGACGTTGGTCTTGCCGGAGGGAGCGTAGAAGGTCAGGTCCTTGTCGCTCTTGTTGGTGATGTTGACGACAAAGCCGATGTCGCCCCATTCGTCCTTGAACTTCTCGGTGATGGTGATGGTGCACAGATCGTCATCGGCGACGGTGACGGCGGGGGAGATTTCGACGCTCTGGACATCGTCGTCTTCGACGGCCTCATCGATCTCCTCTTCCTTCTCGGCCGCCTCGCGATCCTTTTTTAGCGTACCGGACAGATCCTTGTCGGACTTCGTAAAGATAAGCTTGTCGCCTTCCACCTCGAGGACGAGCTTGCCGTCCTTGAGTTTCATGTCCTGCGAATCGCCGTCGGCGGTGATGGTTGCAGTGGTGGCGTCCTTGGCCTCCCATTTCAGGTCGGCGACCTCAAGGAACATGTCGAGGACGCCCGTGCCGTCTTCGTCGAGGATCAGGATACAGTTGAGGCCCCACTCCTTGAGCATATCCATGTACTCATCGGTGAGCTCTTCGCCCTCCAGGGTTCCACCCGAGAGTTCCCAGCTGCCGACGAAGTTGGCCTTGGGGTCCTTGCCGCCGCCGCTGCAGCCCGTCAGGGCAAAGGCGAGCGCCAGGACGCATGTCAGAAATGCGAGTACGGACTTTTTGAACGTTGTCTTCATGGTGTCCTCCTTTATCGAACGAAACCCATAGAAGCAAATGCGGGGGTGGCGGACCCCCCGCCAATTACCAGATAGAGGGGTTAGGGCCTAGGCGTTCCGCAGTTGCTGCAGAACTTGCCGCCGTTTTCGCTGCCGCAGTTGGGGCAGAACCACTTGGCCGGTGCCGGGGCGGGTGCGGGGCCGCCGCATTCGGGGCAGAACTTGCCGGTGTTGGTGGCACCGCAGCTGCAGGTCCATGCGCCGGCCGCGGGGGCAGCGGCAGGAGCCGGTGCGGGGGCGGGTGCCGGAGCCGGCTGTGGGGCGGCCTGCTGCTGTGCCTGGCCGGCGGCGAACAGCTGGCTGGCGTTCATGCCGCCCATGCCGCCCGCCATGCCCATGCCCATAAAGCCGGCCATCGCGCCGTTGGGGTTGGCGGCTGCCGCGCGCATCGCATCGCTCTGGGCGCTGGCGATGTTGGCGGCTGCCATGGTGGGATCGCGCATGACCGCGGCCTTCTGCAGGTCCTTGATCATTTGCTCGTCTTCTTGCGAGGCGGCGATGGAGTTGACGCCAAAGCTCACGATCTCGACGCCGCGCAGGTCGCGCCAGTCGGCGGAGAGAACCTCGTTGAGCGCGCGGGCGAGCTCGGTGGTGTGGCCGGGGATAGCGCTGTAGCGGATGCCCATCTCCGAGATCTTGGCAAAGGCGGGTTGCAGAGCGGTGAGCAGCTCGGACTTAAGCTGGCTGTCGATCTTATCGCGCGTGTAGCTATCGGTCACGTTGCCGCACACGTTGGTGTAGAACAGCAGCGGGTTGGTGATGCGGTACGAATACTCGCCGTTGCAGCGAACGGAGATGTCGACATCCAGGCCAATGTTGTTATCGACCACGCGGAAGGGCACAGGCGAGGCGGTGCCGTACTTGTTGCCGATGATCTCCTTGGTGTTGATGAAGTAGACGCGCTGGTCTTTGCCCGCGTCGCCGCCAAAGGTAAAACGGCTGCCGATATTGGCGAACGTCTCCTTGATGGAGTCGCCCAGGTTGCCGCTAAAGACGCTCGGCTCGCTGCCGGTGTCAAAGACAAACTCGCCGGGCTCCAGCGCGACCTCGATGATCTTGCCGTTTTGCACCACGAGCATGCCCTGGCCGTCGTTGACGGCGATGACGGAGCCGTTGGAGATGACGTTGTCCTCGCCGCGCGTGTTGGAGCTGCGGCCGCCGGTGCGCTTGCTGCCCTTGCAGGCCAAGACGTCAGCGGGCATCGATTCGCAATAGATATATTCCTTCCACTGGTCGGCCATGACGCCGCCGGCAGCACCCAATCCAGCTTTCAAGAGTCCCATGGTGATCTTCCTTTCTCGTCAAAGGCCGGGTGGTATTGGTCAGAATGGCTAATCGTCCTTGTTGTCCTTCATGACAACGGTGGTCTCGGTGTGGCTGAAGGTGTCGTGCTTCTCGGTCAAGTCGAGCTCACCGCAGTAGCAATCGGCGTGGGTGGCCTCGTTGGTCGTCTTGAGCTGGCCTACCAGCAGCACGTCTCCGATGATTACGATGATCAGCGGCGCGACGATGTTGATGAGGATGCCCTCGACATCAAAGGTGAGGTAATCCGGATCGAAGGCGTTCTCGCCCATAAAGAGAATCTGGGAGAGGACAAATCCGATCACAAAGAACAGCACCGAGGCGATAGCGAGCTTGGGCTTGGAGCAGGGCAGCTCGCCGACCATGCGACCGGTCTGGCCGTTCATGGCAAACAGGTAGCTCTTGCCGTTCCACGAGGTGGAAAGCATCCACACGGGGAACAGGGCATAATCGTTTTCTTCCCAGGTGTAGTCGAGCTGCTTGCTTTCGACCGTGGCGTCGTCATATTCGTCGACGACGGTCTCGCGCAGGGCCGAAATCGTACTTTCTTCCATACGCCGCTCGGCGCGCGCCTTGCAGGTCTCGCAATCCTCATCGTAGCGGTTGGCGATGTAGCCGGGCATATACGCGACCGAGAACGGGCGCAGCGCGTCGTAGTCAAACGGCTCGATGGCATCCATATGGCCGTCGGGCATCTTGGACGATCCGTCGACGGGCACGCGCTCAAACGAGATTTTGCCCTTACGGTAGGCGTCGTAGTGGTCGGTGGTCGTGACGGTGCGGTCGGATTCCTCGGTCACGGTCTCGTTGGTTGCATCGAAGTACACTTCGCCATCCACGCGGGCGCCGTAGAGCCAAAACGGCACGTAAACGCCTTGGACTTCGTCGATGTGGTTGCCGGTGACAAAGCTCTTGGGCAGCAGGATTTTGCCCTTGTAATGCTCTTTGAGTGCTGCCATAACATCATCGCGCCCGAGCTTAAACGGAATCACCAGGTCGGGTGAGAAGTCGCCCGAGAGCTGGCCGGGCGCCACGGCGGAGTTGCCGCAGTATGGGCAGGTGGTAACGGCGACGGTGCCGTCCGAGACCAGCTCGGCGCCGCACGACGAGCAGATGTAGCCGGCGTTTTGGGCCAGATCCTGCACGGCATCGTCGACAGCAGGTTTGGGGGCCGCGGCTGCGGCATCGGCTTTGGCATCTGCCTTGTCCTGGCGCTCGCGATAGAGGGCCTCGACTTCCTCGACTTCAAAACGCGAATCGCAGTAGACGCAGACAAGCTTTTGTTCGGCACTGGCAAAGTGAAGGGGGCCGCCACACGCGGGGCACTGATAGTTGACACTCTCGAAGGCCATGATCGGTCCTTTCCGTGCCGGAGGCTATGCGCCGATGGCGCCGCCGCAGTATTCGCAGCGTCCACTGGCATCGGGAATGGTGGTTGCACCGCAGAAGGGGCAGGTGACCGCGGTCTTGGGGGCCTTGGCGGCCACGACGCTGTCGCGTGTCTCCTGACGCAGCTGTACCAGCGCATCGCGGACTTCGGTTGCCTGGCGCTTGGCCTCGCGGTACTCGATGGACCCGCGCTGATCGATGGTGGAGTCGTTCACGCGCAGGTTGATCTCGGTAAAGTACGGCGTGTTGACGTGGATGGTCAGGTTAAAGTCGTAATCCAGGTCGTAGCGCGGCGGGTTGTAGCTCTCGCGCTCGCCGTCCTTGGTCTCGCGATAGATCTCGGTGCGATGCTCGTCGATATCCATATCGCAGCCGAGTACCTGTGAGAACTCGATGATGTCGGGATTGGCGTCGCGCCAGCGGCTCTGCGAAGTGATGATCAGCAGGCCCGCGTCCTCATCGAGCATGATGTTGGTGCGCCCGGCAGAGAGCGTGCGCGTGGGGTTGAACGAGGCCAGGCGCTCGGCGTTGGCCTCGCGGTAGGCGAGTTGCTCGCGGATATCGTCCGCGGTGCTGGAGCGCCAACCACTAAAGAAGGGGGAGAGCTTGCCTGCGCACTCTTTGCACAGGTAGCCTTCGTTGATTTTGGTCTTTCCCAAAAGCCCCAGTTCGGTACCGCAAATCGCGCACTCTTTCTTCTCGAACATCTTGTCAAAGAAGCCCATGGCTGCCTCCCATCAACAGGTAGCGTGTGTCACTTTTGATGATGGGTGAGCGCGCGATCTTTCACGATACCCAGACGGCTCAAGGAGTCTCCACAACTGGGACACATGGCCCATTTTCGGCCACTCATTGGCCACTCATTGGGGGCGTACTTAAATGAGTACAGTTGAGCGTTCAGGACATTGCCGCAACGCTTTTCCTTTCGCGCTCTACGCTCTACCGCCACATTTCCTCGATCAACAGAAAGACCGGTACCGACTCGCGTGTGGCCCTTATCAACTTCTTCTGGTCCTGGGCACCCAAGGACTAGCGTATGAGGCGCCGCCCAGTTCCTTACTCTAACGGGGGGATGTGGCTCCAAAGCGCACCCGCATCGACGCTTCGCCTGCGCTAAACTGGAGGGCACGTACGCGATTACGAGAGGAGCCCGCATGGAGGCTTACAAGCAAGAGTTCATCAAGTTTATGGTTGAGTCCGACGTTCTTAAGTTCGGCAGCTTTACGCTCAAGAGTGGTCGTCAGTCCCCGTTTTTTATGAACGCCGGCGCTTACGTGACAGGCTATCAGCTCAAGAAGCTGGGCGAGTATTACGCCCAGGCCATCCACGATAACTTTGGCGACGACTTTGATGTGCTGTTTGGACCGGCCTACAAGGGTATTCCGCTGGCCGTCGTGACCGCAATTGCCTACCACGAGCTGTACGGCAAGGAGGTCAAGTACTGCTGCGACCGCAAGGAGGCCAAGGACCACGGTGCCGATAAGGGCAACCTGCTGGGTTATGAGCCCCAGGACGGCGACCGTGTGGTCATGGTCGAGGACGTTACCACCAGCGGCAAGTCCATCGACGAGACCTATCCCAAGGTTAAGGCTGCCGCCGACGTCGAAATCAAGGGCCTGATCGTGTCTCTCAACCGCATGGAGGTCGGCAAGGGTGGCGTGACCACCGCTCAGAAGGAGATCGAGGCAAAGTACGGTTTCCCCGTCGCGAGCATCGTCTCCATGGCCGAGGTCGTCGAGACCCTCTACAACCACGAGATCGATGGCAAGGTCGTCATCGATGACGAACTTAAGACCGCCATCGACGCCTACTACGAGCAGTACGGAGCTCGGGAGTAGGTAGTTACGTGGGTTTACCAACCCTATCGGTTCCGCCGTTCTGCGGAACGGCGGACCCACCGACGCTGCGCGCCGCCCAGAGCGACAATTTGTCATTCAAAAGACGAGGCATGACCAGAAGGTCAATGCCTCGCCTTTTTCATGCCAACTTGTTCTCCCTGGACGTCGCTCGCTGTCCGTCCTCTACTTGCGGCGTTGTCTTGCTCCGGATGCGGCCCGCTCGCTGCCGTTGCCAGAGTAGCCATTGGGGACGTTCTTAAACGACTAGTCGTTGGGGACATTCTTGTTTGACTAGTCGTTTAAGAACGTCCCCACCGACTGGGGCTGGCAGATCGATCCGCTGGGCCTGCGCATCGCCCTCAACGAGATTTACGCCCGCTACGAGATTCCGCTGATGGTGGTCGAGAACGGCATGGGCGCCTACGACGAGGTCGAGGAGGACGGCTCCATCCATGACCCGTATCGCATCGCCTACCTGCAGAGCCACATCAAGGCCATGGGCGAGGCCATTGCCGATGGCGTTGACCTGATAGCCTACACCTGGTGGGGTCCCATCGACCTGGTTTCCGCCGGCACTGGCGAGATGCGCAAGCGCTACGGCTTCATTCACGTCGATAAGTACGACGACGGCACCGGTACCTACGAGCGCCGCCGCAAGGACAGCTTCTTCGCATACCAGAGATCATCAAGTCCAACGGCACCGAGGGCTTGGAATAATTGAGCCCCGGCGTTCCGCCGAACGCCGGACCGGCCGCCGACTACGTGACCACCGACGTCGATGACGACGGCATCTGGAACGCTTTTGTTCACCCGGGGCTTATCGAGGCTTAATCGACAATATGAGTGCCACTGGGGAAAAGGTTTTGGAAGGGCTTGGAAGGGCTTGTGATTCGGGCCCTTGCCTTAGCATTTTGGCCATTTGGCACTATAATCACCATAGGTATGCGCATAACGTTGCGCTTAATCAAGAGGAGAAAACGTATGGGTCTGTTTGATATGTTCAAGAAGAAGGCTGAGCCCGTGGCTGCCGCTGCTCCGGCCTCCATTTCTGCTTCTGCCGGCGCCGACGTGCTGTGTTCGCCCGTCAAGGGCAAGGTCATCAAGATGGCCGACGTGCCCGATCCCGTCTTTGCTGGCGAGGTTTTGGGCAAGGGCTGCGCCGTGTGGCCCGAGGACGACCTGGTCTACGCTCCCTGCGACGGCAAGGTGACCGTCACCATGGGTCACGCCGTGGGCCTGCAGTCCGATAGCGGCATCGAGGTTCTGGTGCACGTTGGCGTCGATACCGTCAACATGAATGGCGACGGCTTCGAGGGCTTCGTCAAGGCCGACGACGTCGTGAAGGCCGGCCAGCCCTTGCTCAAGATCGACCGCGCCAAGATCGCTGCCGCCGGTTACAAGGACTGCGTCGTCGTGGCCGTGTCCAACACCGCCGAGTTTGCCGATGTCGAGCTCGCTGTCGAGGCCGAGTCTGCCGTCGCCGCCGGTGACGCCATCGTTAAGGTCGTCCGCAAGTAGTCTGCGGCATCCAGAAGATGCACAAGGGTGGTCGGGTTATCCGGCCACCCTTTTTTAGTAGGCCGAGTAGGCGCATTTTATTGCAGGGGGCTTGCTTTATGGGCCATTCACTCGTCAAATTGAGCCGCCTACGCTTTTGCGACGTAGGGGGTTGAACGGAGCCGCTAATATGGACCTACTGTTACGACGTGCGCTGCGCGGGAAACGCAGCGCCGCTTGTTTGGAGGAATGTCATGAAAAAGAAGCTGCTGCTTGCGCCCCTGATGGCTGCCCTGGTCGCGTGCGTGGTTTTGCTTTCCGGCTGCGGAGGGCCTTCGGTGGAGGAGCTCATCACCGACGACCTTACGAGTCAGTTTGACGAGATCAAGAACGGCGGCGATGATTTCCTCTCCGGCCTGGAAGAGGCTTCGGGCGACGAGTTTGAGCAGCTGGGCATCGATCCCAAGGAGTATGCCAAGAGCTATCTCGAGGGTTTTGATTACAAGATCGGTGATGTGACGGTCGATGAGGACAAGGGCACCGCGACCGCCGAGGTCACCATCACCTGCAAGTCCATGAACAAGATCGTCGAAGATTTCGCCACCCAGTATCAGGAGAAGATCGCCGCACTCGATACGATGCCTTCCGAGGACGAGCTGTACAAGATGGCCGGCCAGGTGATGGTCGACGTGACCAAGGCCGCTAAGACCAAGGACACCAAGGTCACCTTTAAGTATTCCGCCAACGAGGATAGCGAGTGGTCTGCCGACGATTCCGCAACCACCGAGATGATGAATGCGATGATGAACTAGTTCGTTGCGGCGTTTTACCAAACGCCGCAACTGCTCGACGCTGCGTGGGCACCAGAGCGACAACTTGTCATTCAAAGAGGACGGCATGACCAGAAGGTCTATGCCGTCCTCTTTTCATGCCAATTTGTTCGCTCTGGTGCCCGCTCGCTACTCGCCCAGCACCAGCGCCGCGAGCTCTGCCTGGCTGTCCACCACGTAGTCGGCGCCGGCGGCTTCCAGCTCTGCGCGGCCGCGGAAGCCCCAGCTGACGCCTGCGCTCTTAAGACCGGCGTTGTGGCCGGTCAGGATATCGACATTGGAATCGCCTACGTAGAGCGTGGTCGCCGGGTCGGCGCCCAGCTCTTCCATCACATGCAGCGTGACGGGTGCCTCGGGCTTAGGCGGAAACGCATCGACACGGCCCTGTACCAGCGCAAAGCGCTCGGAACCAAAATACTTCTCGATAAGCGGGGCCGCCGAGACGTGGTCCTTGTTAGTGAGCACGGCAAGCTGCACACCCGCGGCACGCAAGCGGTCGAGCATCTCGATCGTGCCGGCATAGGGGGCGGTGTGGTCCTCCTTGTGCTCGCCGTAATAAGCCCTAAACTCGGCAAGCGTCTGCTCAAACATACGGCCGTCGCCCGCGTACTCGGCGGGCATAAAGCGCTCAACCAGCTTGAGCATACCGTTTCCCACCTTGTAGCGGTACTCGTCAACGGCAAACGTGGGCCAGCCGTGCGCCTCGCAGGTATGGTTGCCGGCGGCTGCCAGGTCCTCGAGCGTGTTGAGGATGGTGCCGTCCAGATCAAAGATCACATGGGAAAAAGCTGCTGCCATGAAAGCTCCCGTCGTTGGGTTTCAAAATGCACCCCATAATACTGGGCTTACGCGTTGGGTGTGCTTGGAATCTGAACATCTCCAGGGATATCAGGTGACATCGCGCCACTCATGAGATTCCGCCCTAGCAAATTCTCGGCAGCTGCTCTCCCACGAGCATGTCGAGGATGCGGGTAGAGCCCCAGCCGGTGCGCACGCGCACGGCGGGACGGGAGCCCTCGGCAAGTGGCAGCACGCGACCGATGATGGCGGCATTCTCGCCGTAGCGGGCGACGCGCATGGCGGCTAGAGCCGCATCGCCTTGCTCGGCCGGCACCACGGCGACCATCTTGCCCTCGTTTGCTACCTGCAGCACATCGTAGCCGAGCATCTCACATGCCGCCTGCACGTCGGGGCGCACGGGCACGGCATCCTCGTCGATCTCCATGGCAACACCGCTGGCCTGGGCAAACTCGTTGAGTGTGGATGCCAGGCCGCCGCGCGTGGGGTCGCGAAAGCAACGCGTGCCGGGCGCTGCGGCCAAAACGTCGGCAATCAGGTGGTTGAGCGGCGCGGCATCGCTTTCGATCGTGCTCGAAAACGCCAGGCCCTCGCGCTGGCTCATGATGGCGATGCCGTGGTCGCCGAGTGTGCCCGACACCAGGATGACATCGCCAGGCTGGCAGTTTGCACCGCTGAGCGCCACATCCGCAGGCACTTCGCCCACGCCGGCGGTATTGATGTAGACGCCGTCGGCCCCGCCGCGCTCAACAACTTTGGTGTCGCCGGTGATGATCGCTACGCCCGCCTCGCGCGCCGTCTCGGCCATGGTCTGCACAATCTGGCGGAGCTTATCCATGGGATAGCCCTCTTCGAGGATAAAACCGCACGATAGGTAGCGCACGTTGGCGCCCGAGGTCGCGACATCGTTGACGGTTCCGCACACGGCGAGACGGCCGATGTTGCCACCGGGGAAGAACTGCGGCGAGACTACAAAGCTGTCGGTCGACATGGCGATGCGCCCGCTCGCGGGCAGCGCGGCGACGCCGGCGTCGTTGCCTTCGAGCAACTCGGGCGTCCCAAAGGCATCCAAAAAGACCTCATCGATGATGCGTTTCATCATCTGACCGCCGGAGCCATGGCCCAAAAGGATGGTGCTATCGGTGATGCTATGGGACATATCCAAAACTCCAATCGTGGGTGGAATTATATGGGTGAGGCGCAGCGTCGACCAGTCCGCCGCTCGTTAGAACGGCGGAACCTAATAGTCGCGGTAGCGGTAGTACGCCGCGCAGCTGCCTTCGGAGCTCACCATGCACGGGCCGACGGGGTGCTCGGGCGTGCAGGTGCGGCCAAAGAGCGGGCAGCCGCTCGGCGTAATGGCCCCGCGCAGCACGTCGCCGCAGCGGCACCCACGCGGCTCGACCGTCGCCTCAACGGGCACGTCAAAGCGGGTACGGGCATCAAAGCGCGAGAACTCAGGGCGGATGGAAAGGCCCGAGTTGGCAATCGGCCCCAGCCCGCGCCATGTGGTGTCGTATGGCTCAAACACCTGCTCGACCAGCTGTCGCGCCACGGGGTTGCCGTCTGCGTTGACGCCGCGACGGTAGGCGTTGTCGATCGCGGGCCTGCCCTCGACAGCCATCTGGACCAGCATGCAGATGCCTTGCAGGATATCGACCGGTTCAAATCCCGTGACCACGCCCGGGGTATCGAACTCGTCGACCAAAAAGCTAAAGGGCGCCAAGCCCGTGATAGTGGCGACGTGGCCCGGCAAGATAAAGCCGTCGATGGCGGTCTCGGGATCGTTGGCGATGGCGCGCAACGCCGGCGGCGTGGTCTTGTGGGCGCAATAGACCGAAAAGTTCAAAAGCCCGCGCGCCTCGGCCTCCAAGATGGCAGCGGCGATGGTGGGCGTCGTAGTCTCAAAGCCCACGCCCATAAAAATGACCGGGCGTTCGGGATTTTGCTCGGCAATGTCGAGCGCATCGAGCGGGGAGTAGACGATGCGGATATCGCGCCCTGCCGCCTTTTGCGCAGCGAGCGAGGTGGACGATCCGGGCACGCGCATCATGTCGCCAAAGGTGGTGATGATGGCGCCGTCTATGTTGGCGAGCGCGATCGCGTGGTCGATGTCACGGTTGGCGGTAACGCAGACGGGGCAGCCCGGGCCGCTCAGCAGCTTGAGCCCGGCCGGCATAATGGAGCGAAAGCCATAGCGGCCGATGCTCACGGTGTGCGTGCCGCAGACTTCCATAAGGTTGATGGTACGGTCGCCGACAAGACCGCGAATGCGTTCGATGAGCTCGCGAGCCAGCTTGGGGTCGCGAAATGCCGAAAAGTCGATACCGGAGCGAGCCGGCTGTCCGGCCGCCACTAGTATGCCTCGGCCGGGTTGCTGGCCAGTTGGTCTTCTTCGGCCAGTTCGGTCATGGCATTAACGAGCTCGAGCGTTTCTTGCGCTTCCTGCTCGTCGACGATCTGGATGCCAAAGCCGGCGTGCACGAGAATATAGTCGCCAACCTGCGCCGTCGGCACGAGTCGCAGCGACACCGGACGCTCGACGCCCATCATATCGACGGTGGCCTTGAGGCCGTCGTCGCGTTTGACTACTTTACCGGGGACGGCAAGGCACATATTGTTCCCCTTTTAGACGCTTTGCGCTGGATAGGCGCTCGATAATCCATCAGTTGATGGTAGCGCTCGCGGGGTTCGCGGGCAAACGCGTTACGCCTGTGAGACGGCTGGGCGCAGCGGTGTGCGAGAGCGAGCTACTGCGATGCAATCTGCGCAAGACGAGCGCTTGCGACCGCCGCCTGACCGTAGGCGATGCAGCCGTCATTGACGGGCACGGTATGGGGGATAAGGACAGTAAGACCTGCGCTTTTGAGCTCGCGGGTGAGGAGCTGGAGCAGAAGTCGGTTCATGAACACACCGCCCGAGAGCGCAACGGTATCGAGGCCTTCACGGGTGCAGATCTCGCTGGCGATGCGTGCCGAGGAGCGCGCGACGGCGACATGGAAGTCGAGTGCGAGCCTGTCGGCGGGCACACTGGCTCTGGTTCCCTCCAAAAGCGCCGCAAAAAGTGAGCTGGGGCCCAGGACGAGAGACCTGCTCGAGGTTGCTTGGACAGTTAGTTCAGATTTGTACTTTTTAGAGTGGTAATGGGTGGTATAGATCGTCTGCGAGGACCCCGAATGGGTTGATTTGGGGTATCCGGCGGGCGAATTAATCGCAAATGAGGTGCCTGGAGAGTCCTCTTCGGGGTAATCTGAGCCAAAACCGTTGGTTAGAGGGTCTGTTTTTAATACAAATCTGAACAAACTGTCCAGTCGCGATGGGTCAGATGCGGAACAGCCGTCTTTATCGCCGGGAACATGGGTAATTTTGCTGCCGAGCGCGCGCCAGGCGGCGGCTTCGAGTTCGATGGCGGGCTCGCCTTCGTAGGTTGCCTGCCCGCAAATGCCCAAAACTGCAGCGGCGGCGTCAAAGAGACGCCCCATACTGCTCGTGCGTGGGCTGTTGATGTTCCGCTCGATCATCGTTGCCGTCACGCTGCGTGTTTGCTCGTCTAGGCCGTCCAAGAGCCGCTCGGCCCCCGGATGTTCAAGCAGGCCGAGCTCACTGAGCAGGGCAAAGGCGTTGCGGCGGGCGTCGCGCACGGAGGCCGCCCCGCCGGGGAGCGTCCAGGTGCGCAAATGCGCGGCGCGCTCAAAGCCGCCAAGGCTGGCAACAAGAAACTCGCCGCCCCAAATGGTCCCATCGGTGCCGGCGCCGGTGCCGTCAAAGGCGATGCCAAGGACGCGCGCGTTGGTTGTAAGCTGGCCCGCGGCGATAGCCTCTGCCATTACGCTCGCGATGTGCGCATGATGGTGCTGCACCTCGACGAGCGGCAGATTGCATTTTCGCGCCTGCTCGCGCGCCCACTGGCTCGATAGATAGCTGGGGTGTAGATCGCAGGCCAAGGCGGCGGGCGCCAAGTCAAAGAGATCTTCCAAGCGCGTGCGCGCGGCGTTCCAGGCATCGAAGGTCCTGCCGTTTTCAACATCGCCGATATACTGCGATACAAAACAGGTTGCCTCGCCGTTCGTCCCTTCACGCGTGAGCGCAATCGTGGCCTTTTGTTGTGGCCCGCAGGCGAGCACGCAGGACGGAGCGCCGTCGAGCGCCGGCAACGGCAGCGGCTGGGGTGCATATCCGCGAGCGCGGCGAACGGGCATGGCGACCCCACCGACCACGCGCACCACGGAATCATCGTAGCGCGAGAGAATCGCACGGTCGTTGCCAAGTAGCGCGTCAGCGATGCCGGCGGCAACAAGGTGCTCCCATGCAAGGGTATCATCGGTCTCGATGGGTTCTTCGCTCAGGTTTCCGCTGGTCATGACGAGCGCGTGCATACCGCGGGCTTCTGCCGCGGCAAGCAACAGATGCTGAAGCGGGGTGTAGGGGAGCATAACGCCAAGCTCAGGAAGGTTGTGCGCGACGGACGGCGCGAGCGCGTTGGGGGAGCCGCCGCTCTCGCAAACGGCACGTCGGTGCAGCAGCACGATGGGGCGAATGCTGCCGGTCAGCAAGCCGCGTTCAACGTCGTTGACATGGCACAGGCGTTCAGTATCGGCAAGGCCGCGTACCATAACGGCAAGCGGTTTGTTGCTGCGGCGTTTGCGGCGGCGAAGCTCGGCTACCGTCTTCTCGTTGGAGGCGTCGCATACCAAGTGAAATCCGCCCAGACCCTTGATGGCGACGATACCGCCGTTGGCCAGCAGCTCAACACAGCGGTCGATAATGGCGTCGCTGGTCTTGCGCGTGGTGCCGACGGTCAGCGACGCGGCGGCTTCGCCGGCCTCGCGCCACGTAATGTGCGGCCCGCAATCAAAGCAGGCATCGGGCTGCGCGTGAAACCGCCGGTCAAGCGGGTCGCCATACTCTGCGGCACAGGTGGGGCACATGGGAAAGCAATCCATCGAGGTGGCCGCTCGGTCATAGGGCAGCGACCGGATGATGGTAAAGCGCGGTCCGCAGTTGGTGCAGTTGATAAAGGGATAGTGAAAGCGTCGGTCGGCGGGGTCGAACAGCTCGTGCAGGCAGTCGTCGCACGTGGCGATGTCGGGCGAGACGAGCGTCGTGTGGGCGGTTTGATCCTGCGATGCCACAATGCGAAAGCCCCGCTCGTTGGCGGCGTCCCAGTCGCCGGGTGCTAGGTCCATAACCTCGACATGCTCCACACGAGCCGCCGCAGGCGTATGCTCGGAAAGCGCGGCGACAAATTCGTCGAGCGCCTCGCTTAGAGCGTGCGCCTCGATATGCACGCCATCGCCCGCGTTAAGCACCCAGCCGCAAATGCCGTGCGCCATGGCCTCGCGATACACAAACGGTCGCATGCCGACGCCCTGCACAATGCCCGTTACATGGATATGCGCATGTCGCATGCGACCCTCCTTCATCGAGACCTGCCAAAAAGGGACAGGTTTATTTTGGTAGGTAAAACGTTAAACCTGCCAAAACAAACCTGTCCCTTCTTGGCAGGTGCGCCGCGCAAAGACCCGCTACAGCCCCAGGCTCTGCTCGGTGGCGGCGCAGGTGAGCTCGCCGTGTTTAACGCCGCGCAGGCCCAGCAGACGGTCGGCCAGCTCGTAGACACGCTCGCCGCGACCCTTAAGCGCCAGAATCTCCAAGCAGTTGTGGTGGTCCAGATGCACGTGCATGGTCGAGACAATCTCGTCGGTGTAGTCGTGCTGCACCTCGTCCAGACGGCGTGTCAGATCGCCGGTGTGATGGTCGTAAATCATGGTGAGCGATCCGATGACCTGCTCGTCGGGCGTTCGCATCTGCTCCTTGGCAATGGAGGCGCGAATCAGGTCGCGCACGGCCTCGGAGCGGTTGGCAACGTCGCCGCGGCGCGCGATTTGCTCGTCAAAGCGGCGCAACAGGTCGTCGGGAGCGGTGACCGAAAAACGGACCAGCTCGGAGGCGGAGCTGCTGCAACGGCAGCCCACGTCGCCGGTCGGCCCGTGCGGATGCTCGTGCTCGCAGGCGTGCTCGTGCTCGGCCACGCTACACCAGCTTTACGGAGCCAACGGAGTTATGGTCGGCCTCGATGGCCTCCTCGTAGCCCTCGAGTGCGTCGTGCGCCTCGTGGAGCGCCGCCATGGCGGCCTCGAGCTTGGCGCCAATGCGCTCCATGTCAAAGTTCTCGGTCGCATGCAGCAGCTGATGGCTCCACTCGTGGGCGAGCTCAATGGTGTCGTCGACCTGCTTGACGCTCATGGCAAGCTGGCTCATGTTCATTCCGACGTCATGCATGGGAAATCTCCTTTTGTACGGGTCTAATCAGTGGTTCAGATTCTACTACGCCCGCTTTACGCATCGCCGCATAAGAAAACGGGTGCGAGTCCGTCTGACCCGCACCCGTTCACTGGGGGCTGTTTGTGATTACCATACTATCCGTGGTCGCGGGCGCAACACCCGGCTCTCCGGCGAGCGGCACAAAACCACTCATGGACGGCAACACATGACCGGCGTATTACAGGTGCTTCTCAAGCAGCGCCTGCAGCCTGGCCTTGGGCAGCGCACCGACGGAGCGGTCGATTTCCTCGCCGTTCTTAAAGACAACCAGCGTGGGGATGCTCATAACGCCAAACTTCATGGCCAGGTCCTGATTGTCGTCGACGTTGCATTTGGCGACGGTAATCTTGCCGGCCAGCTCGTCGGCCACTTCGTCAACAATGGGCGAGAGCGAACGGCAGGGACCGCACCACGGTGCCCAAAAATCAACCAGCACGGGAAGGCTGCCGTTAACGACGGAATCGAAATTCTCGGGGGTAATCTGCTTAATGTCAGCCATGGTGACCTCCATAGTGCGACGCGGCTCGGCCGCGTAAAACTCAGTACGACCGTGCTTATACCCAACGGCCCGCAATGCAACCACTCGCAGGCGGCTCTTTTATATAATGGTGGGCACGCAAACGATTGGAGAGCGCATGCCCACGTCACAAAGCCAGAAAAAAGAAGCCATCGCCCAGGCGGCCGAGCAGGAGCTCGCATCGCTCGCGGGCCGCGGCGTGCGTATCGCGGGTAACGCGTGCTCGCCGATTGTGCTGGTAAAAGGTGATTTAGACGATGCCGAGCGTGCGGGTGGCGAGCTGGCTGCCGGTCCAGACGGCGCCGCGTTGCGTAAGGCGCTCGGCGCCATCGGTTACGCGCCCGAGGATTTCTGCGTGCTGGCAAGTGTTGCCGGCGCGGGCGACGGAGCGGTTGCGATAGGCGAGGACCTGCCGTGCGAGCTGTTCCGCGAGGCGCTCGAGGCCTTGGACCCCGAGGCGGTCCTGCTGCTGGACGATCGCGCGGCCGATACCATGCGCGAGACCTACGCAGACATGCTCGTGGCGATCGACGACTTTGATACCGCCATGCTCAAGCCCGGCTTGGTCGCCCACGTGCAGGGTCGTCGCGTACTCGCGCTCGACGGCTTTGAGGCCGCGCTGACCGACAAGGCCGCCAAGCAGCGCATGTGGGCCTACATCAAGCAGCTGACCCCGGCCGCCGCACCGCTGTAGCGGACTGGCGCCGGCAAGGCGGTCCTGATGGGTCGAGCGCGGCGCCGACTTGTCGCGCCCTTACATCACTGCGCGAAGCTCAAACCGATTGCCGTGAATGCGAAACTGGCAGTTGCCGTTCATGCGCTCGACGGCGAACTTGATGCTCTTGGTGTCAAAGCCGTGTCCGGTGTGCTCGGCCACGGGCATGCCGTCGACCATGCGCGGCGGGCGCCCAAAGATGCCTCCTGCGTTATCGAGAGCTCGACTGTCCTCAGCTTGCCAGTTCGAAAATGGACCCGCCCCAAGATTGAATCTTTATTCCAACTTTACACCTGGCTTTACAGCTGTCTTGTCAGCTGTAAAGCCGGGTGTCATACTAAAGCCCCAAGATTCGCCAAAAGAGAGGGGCCTTGATGGCACAGAGCGCGAACATGGATGCATCGGAGCTTGCACGCGATATCGCGGCCGGCCTGGCATCGGCAACGACGGCAACGGAGCGCGCGGCACTGGTGCCCGCAGAGCTCGTCGAGGCCATTCATCAGCTAAAAACCCAACGTGACGCAGTGATCCTGGCGCACTATTATGTGGCGCCCGAGGTTCAAGCTGTGGCCGATTACGTCGGCGACAGCTTCTACCTGGCAAAGCTCGCCAAGAGCCTGCCGCAGCAGACTATCGTGCTGTGCGGCGTGGAGTTTATGGGCGAGAGCGCCAAGCTACTCAATCCCACCAAGACCGTGCTGCTGCCCGAGCCGGGCGCGGACTGTCCCATGGCCCACATGGTCAAGCGCGAGACGGTCGACGCGGCGCGCGCCGAATATGGCGACGACCTGGCCGTGGTGTGTTACGTCAACTCGACGGTCGAGATCAAGAGCTGGAGTGACGTGTGCGTTACCAGCTCTAACGCCGTCAAGATCGTCTCCGAGCTGCCGCAGCAGCACATCTTGTTCATTCCCGACCAGAACTTGGGCCGCTTTGTGGCCGAGCAGGTGCCCCAAAAGCACGTCATCCTCAACAACGGCTACTGCCCGCGCCATCACATCATCACCGTCGAGCAGATCGTCGACGCACAGGAGGCGCACCCCGATGCGCTCGTGCTGGCGCACCCCGAGTGCAAGGCCGACGTCCTGGCCGAGGCCGACTACATCGGCTCCACTGCCGGCATCATCAAGTATGCCGAGGAGTCGGACGCGAGCGAGTTTATCATCGTAACGGTCCGCGGCGTGCTCTACGAGCTCGAGCGGCGCTGCGAGGGCACCGGCAAAAAGTTCTACTTCCCCGCGGTACAGCCCACCTGCGTCAACATGGATCTCATCACGCTCGAAAAGCTCGTGCGCTGCCTGGAGACGGGCGAGGGCGAGGTGCAGATTGGCGTGTCGGATGAGGCCGCCGACCAGGCCAAGCTCACGCTCGACCGCATGCTCGAATACGCGGCGCGCTAGAACGATGTGACATGAGGGACCATCCCTTATGCCACATTGCAAGGGAGAGGATTCCTGTGGAAACCAAACAATGCCCCGACATGGAGTGCGACGTCGTCATTGCCGGTTGCGGCGTGGCGGGCCTGTACGCGGCCCTCAATCTGCCGACGAGCACGCGCGTGATCATGCTCTCCAAGGGCGCTGTCGACGAGTGCGATTCGATGCTCGCGCAGGGCGGTATCTGCGTGCTTCCCGAAGGCTCTGACTACGACGCCTTCTTTGAGGACACCATGCACGCCGGCCACTACGATAACCGCCGCGAGAGCGTCGACATCATGATCCGCTCGAGCCGCTCGGTCATCAACGACCTGCTGGCCATGGGGGTGGACTTTGAGCGCAAGGCCGACGGCAGCCTCGACTTTACCCGCGAGGGTGCGCACAGTCGCCCGCGCATCGCCTTCCATGCCGACATTACGGGCAAGGAAATCACGACCAAGCTCCTCCAGGCCGTTCGCAAGCTGGATAACGTGCAGATTTTGGAGCACGTGGCCATGACCGACATTCTGACGGGCGAGCGTGATGGCGCCACGGCGTGCCTCGGCGTCGTCGCCGTTCCCGTGGACGAGGGCAACTCGGTTCGCCCCGCCGACGAGCTGGCAAATGCCGCCGAGGGCGTGCATGCCGGCGAGCCGTTTAAGATCCATGCCCGCCACACGCTGTGGGCGACAGGCGGCATCGGCGGTGTATACGACCACTCGACCAACTACCCGCAGCTCACGGGCGATGCCTGCTACATTGCCCAGGAGCATGGCATTAAGATGGAGCACCTGGATTACGTGCAGATTCACCCCACGGGACTGTTCTCGCCGCAGCCGGGCCGCACCTTCCTGATCAGCGAGAGCTGCCGCGGCGAGGGCGCGATTTTGCTTAACGCCGCCGGCGAGCGCTTTACCGATGAGTTGCAGCCGCGCGATGTGGTCGCCGCCGCTATTCGCGAGCAGATGAAGCAGGATGGTACCGAGCACGAGTGGCTGAGCTTTGCCCCCGTTGAGCGCGACGTGGTGACCGGACACTTTGCCAACATTCGCGCACGCTGCCTGGAGGACGGCCGCGACATCTTGGACGAGCCCATCCCCGTCACACCCACGCAGCACTACTTTATGGGCGGCGTGTGGGTCGACAAGGACGGCCGCACCTCGATGCCCGAGCTCTACGCCGCCGGCGAGACGGCCTGCAACGGCGTTCACGGCAAGAACCGCCTTGCATCAAACAGCCTGCTCGAGGCGCTGGTCTGGGGTCGTCGCGCCGCGTGGCACATGCGTACCGGCGAGTCGCTCGCCGTGGAGCAGGCGGGCGAGCCCGCGCTCGATGGCCGTCATCGCGCCCTGAGCGCCGACACCCTGGCAATCGATGATTTGGCCCGTGCCGCCGGCACGCAGGCCGTGGAGGAGTAGACCATGAACCCCATTACCATGAAGCTCGTCGTCGATGATCTGATTCTGCAGGCTCTGCGCGAGGACATTACGTTTGAGGACGTGAGCACGGCGAGCGTGTGCCCCACGGCGCGTCCCGCCACGGTGGAGCTCATCGCCAAGGCCGATGGCATCATCGCGGGCCTGGATGTGTTCGCTCGCACCTTTGAGCTGCTGGATTCGCAGAGCTCGGTGCTGTTTGACGTTGCCGATGGCGACGAGGTGCACGCCGGCGACCACGTGGGCCAGGTACGCGGCGATGCGCGCGTGCTGCTTTCGGGCGAGCGCGTGGCGCTCAACTACCTGCAGCGCATGAGCGGTATCGCTACCTATACGCACCAGATGGCTGCGGCGCTCGAGGGCACCAAGACCGTGCTCGTCGACACGCGCAAGACCACGCCGGGTATGCGCGTCTTCGAGAAGGCCGCGGTCGAGATCGGCGGCGGCAGCAACCACCGCTACAACCTGTCGACGGCCGTCATGCTCAAGGACAACCACATCGACGCCGCCGGCGGCGTGACGCGTGCGATCGAGATGGCGCGCGCCCATGCATCGTTTACCGCGACGGTCGAGATCGAGTGCGAGAACCTGGACATGGTGCGCGAGGCCGTGGAGGCCGGCGCCGACATCATCATGCTCGACAACATGACCCACGATGACATGGCTGCCGCGATTGAGCTTATTGCCGGTCGCGCCAAGACCGAGTGTTCGGGCAACGTGGATGCCAGCAATATCCGTGCGCTTGCCGACCTGGGCGTTGACTTTATTAGCTCGGGAGCGTTGACGCACTCTGCGCCGATTCTCGACCTCTCGCTTAAGCACCTGCGTCTGCTGGACGGTAAATAATGGACGCCCGCGAGCGTCGCCATGCCATCATGGGCGTGCTCGAGCGAGCCAAAGACCCCGTCTCCGGCAGTACGCTTGCTCGCGAGGTGGGTGTGAGCCGCCAGGTTGTCGTGCAAGACATCGCCCTGCTGCGCGCCGATGGGCACGATATCGTGGCGACCAATCGCGGCTACGTGCTGCAGGAGGCCCCCAGCAGCCCCGCCGTGCCCACGCGCCTGGTCAAGGTTCGCCATAGCATGGAGCAGGCAGGCGATGAGCTCACGAGTATCGTCGACGCCGGAGGCGCCGTGCTCAACGTGATCGTCAATCACCGCGCGTACGGTAAGATCACGGCCGACCTGGACATCCGCAATCGTCGCGATGTTGAGCGCTACCTGCACGATATCGAGAGCGGCAAAAGCTTTCCACTACTAACGGTGACGAGCGGCTATCACTTCCATCGCATCGCGGCAGAGGATGAGCAAACCCTCGACGAGATCGAGGCTATGCTCAAGGAGAAGGGCTATCTGGCAGACCTGATGCCCTACGAAGACGATCTATCGTAGCCGATGCTGCAAACGCCCCTAAGCGGCAATCTGACGTTCAATCGTCGGTCGCGTACAAAAGTACGCTTCCCTTCTCTTTCACGTCACCTTGCTCGCTTAGGGGCGTTTTCGCTGACTTATGCTCAACCTGCGACGGTGCCAAATTAGCTATCCGCACAAAAAAGAGGCCTCTGCGGCGATGCGGAGGCCTCCTTTTTTGTGCACGGTGTACTTGTGAGTGTGCAAGTGGGGGAGTTGTTACTCCTCGACGATCTCGGTGATCGCGCCGGCGGGGCAAGCGTCCTGGCAAGCGCCACAGGCGACGCAGGAGTCCTCGTCAGCAACGGTAGCGACGTCCTGGAGCTCCAGAACGCCAGCGGGGCAGGAGTCGACGCAAACGCCACAAGCGATGCACTCGTCGGCATCAATTACGGGATGAGCCATGGTAGTTTCCTCTCTGTTGACCGACGCTACAGGCGATGCGCGCCGGTTTGATTCGGGCAAAAACATACCACGTGAGCGACCGTTTGCAATACCCTCTGGCCGGCATCTTCATACCATTCGCCGAGTATGCCAAGGCTTACTAAGAAACGCACAGGTGAGGCTGGTGAGCTGTGCAAATGTTAACTAAAGGTGACTCGAATTATTGAGCAATTGAGTGGGCTTTCGGAAAGCGCATCCCGTTATCTGGTCGAAAAACGGGTCGCAGTTTCCGGTTGGGCCCGCTAGCGGAAACTACGACCCGGTATCAGCTCTCAAAACGGGATACGGTTTCCGGTTGAGCCTTCAGACGGAAACTACGACCCGGAATCCACGCTCAAACCGGGACGAGCTTTCCGCAAAGCAGCCCCAGGCACCCCCGGCCCAAACCTCAGCCATCTCTACATAGATCTCGATAGATTTGCCGAGAACTCAATCAGCGCATCTACCTGCGCATTCGAGAACCTAAACTCTAAGTGATAAGAAATCTTATATGAATTGACTTAGATTTTGTATATTCCGGTCCATAAGGGGATACACTACATCCTGAAAGACAAACCGAAAGACCGCTTGGCAGACCGCCGAGTCGGTGCAAACGCACAAGAGAGAGGGAATTTCTAATGGGCAAGATTCTTGGTATCGACCTTGGTACTACTAACTCCGCAATGGCCGTTCTCGAGGGCGGTTCTCCGACCATCATCGTGAACGCCGAGGGCGACCGCACCACCCCGTCTGTCGTGGGCTTCCGTGCCGACGGCGACCGCGTCGTGGGCAAGGCCGCTAAGAACCAGGCGGTCACCAACCCCAAGAACACCGTGTTCTCCATCAAGCGCTTCATGGGCCGCAAGTACTCCGAGTGCACCTCCGAGCTCAAGACCGTGCCGTATGAGGTCAAGGAGGGCCAGGGTGGCCGTGCCGTCGTCGACATCGAGGGCAAGGAATACACCGCCGAGCAGGTGAGCGCCATGACGCTCGCAAAGATGAAGGCCGACGCCGAGAAGTATCTGGGCGAGACCGTCACCGACGCCGTCATCACCGTCCCGGCCTACTTCAACGATGCCCAGCGTCAGGCCACCAAGGACGCCGGTAAGATCGCCGGCCTCAACGTTAAGCGTATCGTCAACGAGCCGACCGCTGCCGCTTTGGCCTATGGCCTGGACAAGCAGGGCTCCGACCAGCGCATCCTGGTCTTCGACCTGGGCGGCGGTACCTTCGACGTCTCCATCCTCGACCTCGCCGACGGCGTGTTTGAGGTTCTGTCCACCTCGGGCGACAACCACCTGGGCGGCGACGACTGGGATCAGCGCGTCATCGACTGGATGGCCGATAAGTTCCAGCAGGAGAACGGTGTCGACTTGCGTCAGGACCCCATGGCCCTGCAGCGTCTGAAGGAGGCCGCCGAGAACGCCAAGAAGGAGCTCTCCGCCGCCCAGCAGTCCACTATCAACCTGCCGTTCATCACCATGAACCAGTCCGGCCCGCTGCACCTCAACTACACGCTGACCCGCGCCGAGTTCGAGAAGATCACCCGTGACCTGCTCGAGCGCTGCAAGCAGCCTGTCACCAACGCCCTGCGCGACGCTAACCTTAAGCTCTCCGATCTGACCGAGGTCATCCTCGTCGGCGGCTCCACCCGTATGCCCGCCGTCCAGGAGCTCGTCAAGACCATGACCGGCAAGCAGCCCAACATGTCCGTGAACCCCGACGAGGTCGTTGCCGACGGCGCTGCCGTCCAGGGCGGCGTGCTCACCGGCGACGTCGAGGGCATCCTGCTGCTCGACGTTACCCCGCTGTCGCTGGGCGTCGAGACCATGGGCGGCATCATGACCAAGATGATCGACCGCAACACCACGATTCCGACCTCCAAGACCGAGGTCTACTCCACCGCTGCCGACAACCAGACCAGCGTCGAGATCAACGTGCTCCAGGGCGAGCGCGAACTTGCCCGCGACAACAAGTCGCTCGGTAAGTTCCAGCTGACCGGTATCCCGGCTGCCCGCCGCGGCGTGCCGCAGATCGAGGTCACCTTCGACATCGACGCCAACGGCATCGTCAAGGTCTCCGCTAAGGACAAGGGCACCGGCAAGGAGCAGCAGATCACCATCTCCGGCTCCACCGCTCTGTCCGACGAAGAAGTCGATCGTATGGTCAAGGACGCCGAGGCTCATGCCGAGGAGGACAAGAAGCAGAAGGAAGAGGTCGAGGTCCGCAACCAGACCGACAGCCTGTGCTACTCCACCGAGCAGACCCTCAACGAGCTGGGCGACAAGGTTTCCGCCGACGTGAAGTCCAAGGCCGAGGCCGCTATCGCCGATGCCAAGAAGGCGCTCGAGGGCTCTGACGTCGAGGCCATCAAGGCCGCTGGCGAGTCCCTGCAGTCCGTGGCCTACGAGCTGGCTCAGGTTGTCTACGCCGACGCTCAGCAGCAGACCGACGGTGCCGCCGGCGCCCAGCCTGCCGACGATGACGTCGTCGACGCCGACTACGAGGTTGTGGACGACGAGGACAAGTAATCATGTCCGCCCGTAAAGCTCGCACGGAGGCGGCTGCCGTTGGAGCCGCCCCCGTTGACTCTGAGGAGAAGGACGTGAAGATTCCCGTAGAGGCCGTCGACGATACCGAGGCCAACGAGGCCGAGGCCGCCGAGGCTGTCGAGAACCAGGTAGAGGATTCCAACAAGGAGGCGACGATGACCGAGGACGAGATGGTGGAAGCCGCTATCCGCGCCGGTGAGGAAGCCGCCGACAACGACTTTAAGCTTAAGTTCGAGCAGGCCCAGAAGGAGCTTGCCGACGTGCGCAATGAGCTCGATGCCGCGGCAGAGGCTCAGAAGGCTGCCGAGGACAAGGCGAAGGACGCCACCGAGCGCACTGCCCGTCTGCAGGCCGACTGGGAGAACTTCCGTCGCCGCACCGCCAGCGAGCGTATCGCCGAGCGTGAGCGCGCGACCGAGAAGCTCGTCACTGCGCTGCTGCCGGTGGTCGACGATATCGAGCGTGCGATCGACCATGCCCGCAGCCAAGAGCTTGCCGACGACTTTAAGCAGTTCGTCGACGGCGTCGACGCGGTGCATGCCAAGCTACTCGATGTGTTTGCGCACGAGGGCGTTGAGCCCATCGACCCCAAGGGCGAGGCGTTCGATCCGCTCGAGCACCAGGCTGTGGGTCGCGTCGAGGACTCGTCGCAGTACGACGAGACCGTCAACGACGTGTACCAGAAGGGCTACCGCATGGCGGACCGCATTCTGCGTTCCGCGATGGTGACGGTGACCTACGGTGGCGAAAAGCGCCCCGCACCGGAGCCCGAAGCGGCGCCCGAGGATGCTGCGGCCGATACGGTCGAGAGCACCGAGGAGTAATTGAGAAGGGCCCCGGGGCAACACCCGGGGCCCTTTCTGGCCTAGTGCCATATGAAAGCATGAGCCGCCGCCCGCTGGGCGACGGATAAAACAGGAGAGGAGCTACGATGGCTGCAGGCAAAACCTTCTATGACATCCTGGGCGTATCCAAGAGCGCCTCCGACAAAGAGATCAAGAGCGCGTTTCGCAAGCTCGCGCAAAAATATCACCCTGACGCCGGCGGCGACGAGGCCAAGTTCAAGGAGATCAGCGAGGCCTACGAGACGCTTTCGGACGAGAAGAAGCGCAAAGAGTACGACCAGATGCTCATGTTTGGCGGCATGCCGGGTGCAGGCGGCGCGTATGGTGGCGGCTACGGTGCCGGCGCGGGCGCCAGCGGCTGGGGCGACATCTTCGACAGCATCTTTAGCGGCAACGGCGCCTGGGGCAGCGATTGGGGCTCGGGCTTTGCCGGGGCTGCGGGCGCTGCCGGCGCCGGCGCGGGTCGCAGCCGCGCTCGCAAGGGCGGCGACCTGTCGCTGACCGTCGATGTGACGGCCGAGGACGCGTTTCGCGGCGTGACGCACAAGGTCACCTATCGCATTCCCTCGACAGGCGAGCAGCAGACCATTACGGTCTCGGTGCCCGCGGGCGCGGTCGACGGCGGCAAGCTACGCTACAAGCGTCGCGGCGAGTATGGCGTCGCCGGTGGCGAGCGCGGCGACCTGGTCGTGACCACGCATGTGGAGGAGCACCCGCTGTTTAAGCGCAAAGGCGCCGACGTGACCATGGAGGTACCGGTCTCGGTCTACGAGGCGGCGCTCGGCTGCACGGTGGACGTGCCCACGCCCGGCGGTGCGACGGTCCGTTTGAAAGTGCCTGCGGGTACCCAGACGGGCAAGAAGTTCCGCTTTAAGGAGATGGGGGCGCCCGACGTTAAGCACCGTGGCCGTACGGGCGCGCTGCTCGTCGAGATCAAGGTACAGGTTCCCACGAACCTATCCGATGACGAGCGCGATGCCATGACCGAGCTGCGCGAGGCCGACACGCGCGACTACCGCGAGAAAGTTAACCGTTACAAGGCGACGTTCTAGGGCGGTCGCGGTGCACGCCCACGCCCGCGGGCTTATGATGGACGATAACGAGACGGAAAGGGGTCAGGTAGCATGGCCGAGGACAATAGGAACAAACCGCTGTACATGATCAGCGTGGCGGCCGAGCTGACCGGCATGCATCCGCAGACTCTGCGCGTCTACGAGTCCAAGGGTCTGGTGAACCCCCAGCGCTCGGGCGGCAACACGCGCCTGTATTCGCGTGCCGATATCGAGCGTCTGGAGCTCATCAACCAGCTGACCGACGAGGGCATCAACCTTGCCGGCGTGGTGCGCATCCTCGATATGAAGGAGCGTGCCGAGGAGCGCGAGCGCGAGAACGAAAAGCTCCGCGCCCGCATGCGCCAGCTCGAGGACGAGCTGCACGAGTACAAGATGCAGAAGAAGATCACCTCCCTGGCCCCGCGCGATGGCTCGGTTAATCCCGAACAGGTCATGCGCAAGCTACTGGGAGCCGGCGGGGATCTCTAGGTTCCGCCGTTCTAACGAACGGCGGACCGGTCGACGCTGCGCGCCGCCCAGGGCGACAATTTGTCATTCAAAAGGCAAGGCATGACCAGAAGCTCTATGCCTTGCCTTTTTCATGCCAACTTGTTCGCCCTGGACGTCGCTCGCTGTCCGTCCTCTACCTGCGGCGTTGCCATGGTCCGGATGCGGCACTTGGGGACGTTCCTCACTTTGGAAATGCGGCCCGCTCGCTGTCCATCCTCTACCTGCGGCGTTGCCTTGCTCCGGATGCGGTAGTCGTTGGTAGTCATTGGGACCCGCTCGCTGTCGTTGCCAAAGCAGCGGCGTTGTTATGGGTAGTCATTGGGGACGTTCTTAAATGACTAGTCGAAAGGGACGCTCTTGCACCAAATCTGCTGACCCACATCGGGCTCGTCCTGTACTTTACCAAGATAAAGTGAACGTGCAGATTCGTAACCCATTCGCAACCGTTCTATGGCACGATATTGAACGAATGCATGCTATGCGCCCAAATTTTTTGGGCAGAGTGGGAGACAGTATGGTCAAGCTGTACGAGGACGGCATCTACCTGCGCGGCGGCAGCGAGGTTGTGCCTGCGGCCGAGGCTGCCGAGCGCGGTATTACGCAGACGCCCGAGGATGCCAAGCGCGGCACCATCGCGTATTCGATCCTCCAGGCACACAATACGTCCGGCGACCCCGAGGCGCTCAAGATTCGCTTCGATGCCATGGCGAGCCACGACATCACCTTTGTCGGCATCATCCAGACGGCGCGCGCCTCGGGCATGGAGCAGTTCCCGCTGCCCTACGTGCTCACCAACTGCCATAACTCGCTGTGCGCCGTGGGCGGCACCATCAATGAGGACGACCACGTCTTTGGCCTTTCCGCGGCCAAAAAGTACGGCGGCATCTTCGTCCCGCCGCACATCGCCGTCATCCACTCCTTTATGCGCGAGAACTTCGCCGGTTGCGGCAAGATGATCCTGGGCTCCGACTCGCACACCCGCTATGGCGCCCTGGGCACCATGGCCGTGGGCGAGGGCGGCGGCGAGCTGGCAAAGCAGCTGCTGCGCGACACCTACGACGTTGCCTATCCCGGCGTCGTCGCTATCTACCTCACGGGCGCCCCGCGTCCCGGCGTCGGCCCGCACGACGTGGCGCTCGCCATCATCCGTGCCGTCTTTGCCAAGGGCTATGTCAAGAACAAGGTCATGGAGTTTGTGGGCCCCGGCATCGCGAGCATGACGACCGATTACCGCAACGGCGTCGACGTCATGACCACCGAGACCACCTGCCTGTCGAGCATCTGGGCCACCGACGAGGACACGCACGCGTTTTTGGCCATGCACGGTCGCGGCGACGACTACCGCGAGCTCAAGCCCGCCGATGTCGCCTACTACGACGGTTGCGTCGAGGTCGATCTGTCGAGCATCAAGCCCATGATCGCGCTGCCATTCCATCCTTCCAACGGCTTTGAGATCGAGGAGCTCAACGAGAACCTCGAGGACATCCTGCATGAGGTGGAGCTCGAGGCCGCCAAGATCGGCGAGGGCAAGACGCACTTTAGCCTGCTCGACAAGATCGTCGACGGCAAGCTTCACGTGCAACAGGGCGTTATCGCCGGCTGCTCGGGCGGCAACTACGACTCCGTGGTCCAGGCTGCCCGCGTGCTCAAGGGCGCCAACACCGGCTGCGGCGAGTTCTCGCTATCGGTCTATCCCACGAGCCAGCCCGTGGCACTCGAACTTACGCGCCGTGGCTATATCTACGACCTTATGGAGGCCGGCGCGATCGTGCGCACGGCGTTCTGCGGTCCGTGCTTTGGCGCCGGCGACACGCCTGCCAACAACGGCCTGTCCATCCGCCACACCACGCGCAACTTCCCCAACCGCGAGGGTTCCAAGCCGGGCAATGGTCAACTGAGCGCCGTGGCCCTAATGGACGCTCGCTCCATTGCGGCGACGGCTGCCAACGGCGGCGTCCTGACGCCGGCGACCGACCTGCCCGAGGAGACTTGGGACGAGGCCTGCGAGTACACCTTTGACGACGCGCCGTACAAAAAGCGCGTGTACTGGGGCTTTGGCAAGGCAGAGCCTGCCGACGAGCTGGTCGAAGGTCCCAACATCAAGCCGTGGCCCGCGATGGAGCCTCTCGGCGACGATATCCTGCTCAAGGTGTGCTCCAAGATCATGGACCCGGTCACCACGACCGACGAGCTCATTCCCTCGGGCGAGACGAGCTCCTTCCGCTCCAACCCGCTGGGCCTGGCAGAGTTTACGCTCAGCCGCCGCGATCCGGCCTACGTGGGTCGTTCCAAGGAGGTCGACGCCGTGGAGAAGCGCCGCGTTGCCGGCGAGGCGGCAGGCGACCTGGCGGCACTCGATGCCGAGCTTGCCGGCGTGTTTGAGGCGCTGGCCGGCGCCGGCGTCGCGGCCGATGCCAAGGCGACCGAGTACGGCTCCATGCTCTATGCCAAGAAGCCCGGTGACGGTTCTGCCCGCGAGCAGGCCGCGAGCTGCCAGCGCGTGATTGGCGGTCTGGCCAACATCGTCCACGAGTACGCCACCAAGCGCTATCGCTCCAATGTGATGAACTGGGGCATGGTGCCCTTCCAGATGGAGGCCGAGCCCAACTTTGAGGTGGGCGACTACGTCTTCGTGCCGGGTATCCGTGCCGCGCTCGATGGCGACCTGCAGAACATCGCCGCCTACGTGGTGCGCGCCGACGGCACGGTCGAGCAGATTGAGCTCTACATTGCCGATATGACGGCTGAGGATCGTGCCATCGTCAAGGCCGGCTGCCTGATCAACTACAACAAGTTCAAGGCCGCTGCCGAGTAACGCACTTAATTGTCCGCCCGGGGCTTATCCTTTCCCGCCCGCTCACGCGCTTCGCGAGGGTCGCGTTCGGGAAAGGATAAGCCCCGGGCTACATTTCTGCGTTCTCGTTGGGTCTTGAGGGACGCCAATAAATAGACCTGCTTGATGCCGCCTCTGTTAATGGGGCGGCTTCTTTTTTGTCGAGAACCGCCACAAAGGGGACAGGCACCTTTGTGGTGGTTCTCGGTTTGTCTCGACCTGTAACATCTTGGCTGCTAAAAGTGGGCCTGGTGTTACAGATTTAGATTTTCGATTCGGGTGTCTTTTGTTCGTCTCGATTTGTAACAGATAGAGCTCTATTTGCCGAGTAGATGTTACAGATTGAGACAAACGGGTGCCGCTGGTCATTTCATCTTGATTTGTAACATCTGGAGCCATAAACAGCCGCTAGATGTTACAGATTGAGATAGTAAGGGGACGAGGCCGCAGCGGGTGAGCGTGCCTGCTCCCTATCCATCAATCACTCAGAAAATCTTATATATAGAGACTTAGATTTGTGTATAAGATCGTACAAAGCTGGCAACAATACTTCTCGGACAACGTGAAGCCGCCCCGTAGGGCGGCCGCCCCAAGAGAGGTGATTCCATGAGAATCGATAAGCTAGCAATGACGTCGCGCGAGGCGTTGCAGACCGCCATGAGCACGGCTGCCGACGCACAGGCCGGCGCGGTGGAGCCGATTCACCTGCTGTCCGCCCTGCTCGGTGCCGGCGAGCGCAATATCTCCGTGATTATCGAGCGCATCGGCGCCGACCCAGCCCAGCTTGCACACTCCACGCAAGATGCCATCGACCGCGCACCCAAGGTTTCGGGCGAGAGCCAGCAGATGGGCCTGTCCAACGAGCTCGTCCGTGTCATCGAGAAGGCCGAGAAAAAGGCCACCAAGATGGGCGACAGCTTTGTAGTGACCGAGCATCTGCTGATGGCGCTTGCCGAGGACAAAGGTGAGGCGGGCCGCGTGCTGCGCGACGCCGGCGTTACCAAGGAGCGTATCGAGCAAGTCTACGAGGAGCTGCGCGGCGATGACCGCGTGACGTCCGCCGAGGACAAGACACAGTTTGAGGCACTGGAGCAGTACGGCCGCAACATCTGCGACCTGGCCCGTGCCGGCAAGCTCGATCCGGTTATCGGCCGTACCGACGAGATCCGTCGTACTATCCAGGTCCTGTCCCGTCGCACCAAGAACAACCCTGTGCTCATCGGTGAGCCGGGTGTCGGTAAAACGGCCATCGTCGAGGGCATCGCCCAGCGTATCGTGGCCGGCGACGTGCCGAGCACGCTGCGCGACCGCGACCTCATCGAGCTCGACATGAGCGCGCTGGTCGCCGGTGCCAAGTACCGCGGCGAGTTCGAGGACCGCTTAAAGGCCGTACTCAAAGAAGTGCAAAAATCTGAAGGTAAGGTCATCCTGTTCATCGATGAGCTCCACACCATTGTGGGCGCGGGTGCCACCGAGGGCTCCATGGACGCCGGCAACATCCTCAAACCGGCGCTCGCCCGCGGCGACCTGCACGCGATCGGTGCGACCACGCTCGACGAATACCGCAAGTACATCGAGAAGGACGCGGCGCTCGCCCGTCGTTTCCAGACCGTTATGGTGAGCGAGCCTACCGTCGAGGACACCATCTCGATTCTGCGTGGCCTCAAGGAGAAGTACGAGATCTTCCACGGCGTGCACATTACCGATAGCGCGCTCGTGGCCGCCGCCGACCTCTCCGATCGTTACATCGCCGACCGCTTCCTGCCCGACAAGGCCATCGACCTGGTCGATGAGGCCGCAAGCCGCCTGCGCATGGAGCTCGACAGCATGCCGGTCGAGATTGACGCCACCACGCGTCAGCTCACCCAGCTGCAGATTGAGGAGCAGGCGCTCATGAAGGAGACCGACGACGCCTCCAAGGAGCGTCTGGAGACCCTGCGCCAGGAGATTGCCGAGGTCCAGGAAAAGCTCAACGTGCAAAAGGCCGGTTGGCTCAACCAAAAGAACGCCATCGACCATGTGCAGGAGCTCAAGGGCCAGCTCGATGAGGCCAAGAGCGAAGAGGAACGTGCGACGCGCAACGGAGACTTGGGCCGTGCATCCGAGCTGCGTTACTCCGTGATTCCGGGTCTGCAGCAGCAGATTCAGGATTCCGAGGCCGCGCTCGAGGCACAAAAACAGCAGGACGGTGAAGGCCTCAACGAGCAGGTGACCTCCGATGAGATCGCCGAGGTCGTGAGCGCCTGGACCGGTGTGCCCGTCTCCAAGATGATGCAGGGTGAGCTCGACAAGCTGAAGGGCTTGGAAGGCGAGCTGCATAAGCGCGTCATCGGCCAGGATGAGGCCGTCTCCGCCGTTGCCGCGGCCGTGCGCCGTAGCCGTGCGGGCCTCTCCGATCCGGACAAGCCCATCGGCAGCTTCTTCTTCCTGGGCCCCACCGGTGTGGGCAAGACCGAACTCGCCAAGGCGCTGGCCGAGTGCCTGTTCGATGACGAGCGCGCGCTCGTGCGTATCGACATGTCCGAGTACATGGAGAAGTTCAGCGTTCAGCGTCTGATCGGTGCACCCCCGGGATACGTGGGCTACGACGAGGGTGGACAGCTCACCGAGGCCGTGCGCCGTCGCCCGTACTCCGTGATCTTGCTCGACGAGATGGAGAAGGCCCATCCAGATGTCTTCAACGTGCTGTTGCAGGTGCTTGACGACGGCCGTCTGACCGATGGTCAGGGTCGTCAGGTGTCCTTCAAGAACACGATCATCATCATGACGTCCAACGTGGGCTCCAAGGCCATCGCCGATCTTTCGGGCAAGGACGAGGAGGAGATGCGCCATCAGGTTGACGCGGCCATGGCTCAGACTTTCCGTCCCGAGTTCCTCAACCGTATCGACGATATCGTGGTGTTCCATCCGCTCGGCATGGCGCAGATCGAAAAGATCGTCGATATTCAGCTCGCCGACGTCCGCGCACGTCTGGCCAAGGAGCGCATGACGCTTGCCATCACCCCGGCGGCCAAGCAGATGCTCGCCGTGGGCGGTCTGGACCCGGTCTTTGGTGCCCGTCCACTCAAGCGTCTGGTGCAGCGCGAGGTTGTGGACGCCATCGCCGCCGCTATCATCGACGGTACGGTGCGCGAGGGCGATCAGGTGACGGTTGACGTCGACAAGGACGGTGCCTTTACCGTCGTGTGCGATAACACGCCGTCTGCCACCTACGAGGTGCCCGACGCCGAGTAGATTGTTGGGCCATGCCTTAAAATCTACCTTTTGTGCCAAACGCCAAGGGCGGCGGATCCAATTGGGTCCGCCGCCCTTTTTCGTGCGACAATCGATGATGTTGAACATGAGTACATGGCAAGGAGCTATGCAGATGAAAGACGAGAACGAGACGAACGCACCGGCGCCTGAGCCAGCGCCCGCCGCACCCAAGCCTGCGCCCAAGCCGCGCGACCCCTACATCCGTGCCGAGAACGAGGACGACGACGGCTACGATCCCTACAGCGATCGCCGCCCCGAGCGCGAGCCGATGTTCGAAGCCGATCCGTGGCGCTAACTCCTGCAGGGTAGCTAATTTGGGACGGGGCTTTTTTAGCTGCCCCGGCTGGTAATGTGCCGGTTTAGTCGATTAACGGTCGGGGCAGCTAAAAAAGCCCCGTCCCAAATTAGCTACCCTCGCTACGGCCGGCTAGTCTTGGGCCTTAATGCTTGGCATCAGAATCTGAGCGAGGTAGTCGGTCTCGAGTTTGGTGGCAGCGTCGGCCTTGCCGTCTTTGCCGACCAGTACGTTCTTGATCTGGCTATAGGTATAGCGGTTGCCGGTTGTAAGCTCGACAAGCTCAATGGCCGTGTCCATGGGGTAGGTCGACACGGGGTCTTGCGTGCGCCCGTTGATGGTCTGGGGCACCACATACGGATAGACGGGGCCGCTGGCGTAGACCGTGTAGCCGTTGCCAAGGCTTGCCGCACCTAAAACCGTATCGCCCTTATCGGGCGTAAAGCTCTCGCCGTCGCGCACTGCGACAAGCGTCGCGATCGGCGTATTGCTGTCGCTGGCAAGATAGATGCACAGCGTATTGCCGTTTTGCCAAGTCGCGACTTTGCCGTACCACTCAACGGGAATATCGAGCTGATACAGGTTCGTTGCCTTATGCCGAGCATCGGCGTCGCGGGCCGCCTGCGCCTCGCGGGAACTCATGGCATTGACGGCGGCGTCACGGCGCGCGGTTGCCGCCTGCTGGAGCACCTTTGCGACCGCGGCAGAGCTCGCACCACCCTCCTCGGCGTACTTGGCCGCGGCATCGATCTGGTCGTCGGTCACCGTGTCTGCCGAAGGTACCTTAAGCTTAAAGGATGCCTGAGCGCTCAGGTCCTGCCCGTCGCTCTTTACGCTAACCTGCGCCTTGGTGGTTGGCACGGCGTAAATGGTACCGTCAGCTGCGATGGGGGACCCAGCGATGGAGAGCGTATAGTCGCCAGGCAGCAGCTTAATACCGCGACCGTGCTCATCAACATAGAGCGTCTCGCTCACGGAGGAGCCGTCAGAGTCTTGCCCGCTCACCTGCACGGGAATCTTGGAGCCGGTGGAGCAGTCGAGCCCTGCGGCATGTACGCCAATCTGCACCGACATCATGGTGTGGGCGTTGACGGCAGCGATGGCGGCCTGTTCTTGTTGGTATCCGTTCCAAGCGGCATAGCCCGCGCCGCCGGCAACGAGCGCGGCGGCAACGACGCCGGCAACCATCAAATTGCGTCGCTTGGGCGACATCTTGTGATGGCGAGCCTCGGCTTCGCGTGCCGAGGGAACGGACGGCAGGGGAATATCGCCCATGGCGATGGTCTCGTCGACGGCCGGCGCAGAACCCAGGCCAGGAAGCTCGCGGGTGAGCGAGTCATCGGCAGGCAAGCTGCCAAGCAGGGCGGTCTCTTCTCCCGAGGCGGATTCCGACTGGACGTCGTCCTTGCTATCGTCCTCTTCGGCTTCGGCCTCGTCAGAAGCGTCTTTGGCGTCGCTGCCTTCGTCCTCAGTGCCTTCGCACACCTCGTCCTGCGCGTCGACGGCCAAATCGCTCAACGAGAGCTCGTCTAGCGCAATCCGGTCAAGGCTCTCCAGGGCCTCGGCACATGCTTCCGCATCCTGGGCCGCATCCTCGCGGCCACGTGTCTCATCGCTCATATATCCCCCAATGCAATATCGGCTCAACACTGTACCCAAAAATGGAGCCATATAAAGCGCATGCGAAATATAAGATCCGATTTAACCCGAGCGTATCGTTCGGCCGTATCCTCGCGGCAGCAAAAGGCCCCCGGAACGCGAACGAATCACGTTTCGGGGGCTCTGCAGTGCGTTGAGTTGCGCGGAGCCGGCTATGCCGCTTCGTGCTCAAGCGATGTTTGCGTCAGGCGCGTTACTCGGCGTGCGCGTAATCAACCTTGGCGCGACGGGCAGTGGCCTTCTCCCAATCGCTGGTGCCCTCAAAGACATCCTGCTTGTAGGGGTTGCGGCCGAGCTTCTTGGCACGGTAGGCGACGTAGATGATCGCGGCGATGTTGGCGACCAGTGCGACGATCGAGACCGCGGTGGCGGCGCTGGGGTCGAGCGTGGAGTGCGTCACAAAGATGGACTCCTCCTGGAAGTAGGGGAACACCTGGGCAAACATGCACCAAATGGCCAGCGTAAAGGCGCGGTTCTGGATCCAGCCGCCCTTGTTCCAGATAAAGGCGGCGACGGTGGGCGCCAGCAGCAGCGCAAAGCCGCAGAACCAGGAGTGGGTGGGCAGGCAGTTGTAGGTGTAGCAGAAGTTCCAGATGTCGTAGGCGATGATGTAGACCCAGGTCATGTCGGGCCACAGCATGTCGGTCTTGTCCTCGGAGGCGTAGACGCTCCACCAACCGGTCATGCAGAAGATGTTGATGATGCCCGCGATGCCGTTGAACACGTTGTTCCAGCCGGCCAGCTGCGTAGCACCTTCGGAGGTGACCCAGGTGGACTCGCCCAGGACAAAGAAGTGATAGGCGCTCTCAAAGTCGGACACGACGGCGATCAAGATGTTAATGGCGACGATCACAAACGGCCATGCGCGGAACCAATGCGCCTTGCCGATCTTGCCCCACTGGTACTTAATGGCAATGAAGCCCCAGCAGCCGGCCAGCGCCGCGTATACCTTGGCGTAATGGAACCAGCTGTTCTGGTATACATGGGTGGGGTTGGTGAGCGCCCACTCGGCACCCTGCGAAACGCCGACGGCGATGGCGATGCAGTAGATGGTCATGGCCAGCGGAGCCACGCCAAAGATGATGGCCGCGCCGAGCTTGGTACGGCGGCCGACCTCGTTGAGTACGATCAAGCCGATAAAGACCATCGCCCAGCCGGCCCAGTGGATAAGGGTATCGCTACCCCAAACATCGAACAGCATGCTGCTCTCCTTTCATACGCCCGCGGCCCCTCTTCCGTCGCGGGCAGTTTGGCCAAATGTCCTCAGTTCCTGGGCTTGCGCTCGGAATACTTGGCGGTGTAGCCCTCGATGTGGAGTGTCGAGGCGATAATCTCCTTAACCGTCTCGTCGGGCACATCGGGGTGCGTGCGGATGTACATCAACAGCCCCATGATGAGGGTGTAAAACGTCTCGTAGACATGGTCGATGCGCAGGTCATGATGGGCGACAAAGTCCACCACGGTGGTGTCGCAGATGTATTGCGCCACGCGCTGGACCACGTTGTGCAGAAAGCCGCCGTAGAGCGCGCCGCTGCTCGAGGTGAGCGTGCTCGGCAGCTCGTGGCCGCTCACAACCAGGCGCTTAAAGAGCGGGGCGACGGTGTCGAGTGCGCCCTCGATATCACCGACGATGCGGCTGGCATTCCACTGCTCGAGCTCGGAGATAAAACCGTCGATTGCCTCGTCCATGACGGCGGTGACGGCGGCGTCCATGTCGACGAAGTAGTGGTAGAACAGCGAGCGCGTGCAGCCGGCTCGCTTGGTCACGGCCGAGACGGATAGATGGGACACGCCCAGCTCGGAGCTCACGGCGCGCACGGCGGCGAGAATCTCGCGACGGCGCTCGTCACCTGTCAGGCGCTTTGCCGCGCTGTCGGGCGTGGGGACGGCGTCGGCCACAGGGGTGTTCGCTGCGTTATCGCTCATGCGCTTGCCGCCTTTCATCCGTTTGGGCCCGACCGTTCGCCTAATAGTCTTGAATAGTGTTGACGGTTCGTCAATACTATTTTTGACATAATGTCAACAATGGCGGGTGAACGGCATGGGGGCATGCCCGGCCTGCAAAAAAGAGGGGCGCTGCGGCCTCGTCGGGCTGCGGCAAGAGAAGGGACAACCATGATTCTCAACGGACCGGGAATTAGCTACACCGAGCCCGACATCGGTTCGGAGTTCGTGCCGCCGCTGCCGGAGCATCCGCGCGAGGCCATTGTCAAGCTGTGCGAGCATTGCACCAACCGTCTGCTGCATCGCGACGAGCTGCTGGGCTACGAGTACTGGTCGTTTGCCGAGGCCGCAACCGACGAGCAGGCCGAAGTGCTCTGCAAGATGAAGATGCGCCGTCCCTATACGCTGCCCGAGATGGTCAAGCTCACCGGCATGCCCGAGGCCCAGATCGAGAAGATGCTCGACGACATGAGCTACACGGGTCTGCTCGAGTACAACTGGGAAAATCCCGAGCGCGCCAAGCAGTGGGTGCTGCCCATGCTGGTACCGGGTTCCGCCGAGTTCCTCAACATGCGCGTGAACCAGCTCGAGGAGCATCCGGTCTATGCCAAGTTCTTTGAGCAGGCGTCCAAGGGGCCGCTGTCCAAAGCCACGCCGATGGTGCCGCCCGGAGGCGCCGGCATCGGCATGCACGTCATTCCGGTCGAGAAGGCTATCGATGCTTCGAGCACCTCGGTGCCGATCGAGCATATCGAGCATTGGCTCGACAAATACGAGGGCAAATATGCCGCCAGCACCTGCAGCTGCCGCGCGAGCCGTCGTGTGATGGGCGAGGGCTGTGCCGACGACCCCGCCGACTGGTGCATTGCCGTGGGCGATATGGCCGACTATGTGGTTGAGACCGACCGCGGCCATTATGTGACGCGTGAGGAGGTCTATGACATCTTGCGCCAGGCCGAGGACAACGGCTTTGTGCACCAGATCACCAATATCGACGGCGAGAACAAGATCTTCGCCATCTGCAACTGCAACGTCAACGTGTGCTACGCCCTGCGCACCTCGCAGCTGTTCAACACGCCCAACCTGTCGCGCTCGGCCTATGTCGCCAAGGTCGAGAAGGACAAGTGCGTAGCCTGCGGTCGCTGCGTTGAGGTGTGCCCGGCTGGTGCCGTCAAGCTCGGCCAGAAGCTCTGCAGCAAAAAGGCCGGCGGACAGGTGCCCGAGTATCCGCGCCAGGAGCTGCCCGATGCCACCAAGTGGGACCACACCAAGTGGTCGCCCAACTACCGCAACGACAACCGCATCGAGACACACGATTCCGGCACCGCGCCCTGCAAGACGGCCTGCCCCGCGCACATTGCCGTTCAGGGCTATCTGAAGCTCGCGGCGCAGGGCCGCTATGACGAGGCGCTAGCGCTCATCAAGCGCGAGAACCCGCTGCCCGCTATCTGTGGCCGTGTGTGCAATCGCCGCTGCGAGGATGCCTGCACCCGCGGTCGCGTGGACGAGGCCGTGGCCATCGACGAGGTCAAGAAGTTTATCGCCCAGCGCGATCTGGATGCCGCGACCCGCTATGTCCCACCTGTGGTGACCCCGACGCGCGCCGGCGGCTTCGACCAGAAGATCGCCATCATCGGTGCCGGTCCGGCCGGCCTGTCCTGCGCTTTCTACCTGGCCGAGAAGGGCTACAAGCCCGTCGTGTTCGAGAAGAATGAGCGCCCGGGCGGCATGCTCACCTATGGCATTCCCAGCTTTAAGCTGCAGAAGGATGTTATCGAGGCCGAGGTCGAGGTCATTCGCCTGATGGGCGCCGAGTTCCGCTATGGCGTGGAGGTCGGTCGCGACGTGACGCTCGACGAGCTGCGCGAGCAGGGCTTTAAGGCCTTTTATGTTGCCATTGGCTGCCAGGGCGGCCGCCTCGCCGGTATTCCGGGCGAGGATGCCGAGGACGTGACCGTGGCCGTCGACTTTTTGCGCAAGGTCAACAGTGGCAAGATCGAAGCGCTGCCCGGCCGCACCATCGTGGTGGGCGGCGGCAACGTGGCTATCGACGTCGCGCGCAACGCCTGCCGTCTGGGTTCCGAGCACGTTGAGATATTCTGCCTGGAGAGCGAGGCCCAGATGCCCGCCAGCGAGGAGGAGCGTCGCGAGGCCGTTGAGGACGGCGCCCACATCAGCTGCGGCTGGGGCCCCAAGGAGGTCCATCTGGACGAGGCCGGTCGTGTGTGCGGTATCACCTTCAAGCGCTGCACGCGTGTCTTTGACGACGAGGGCCGTTTTGCGCCCGAGTACGACGAGAACGACCTGCGTCGTGTCGACGCCGACCGCGTGGTCATGTCGATCGGTCAGTCCATCGTGTGGGGCGACCTGCTGGCTGGCTCCAAGGTGGAGCTTGGCCGTGGCCAGGGTGCCCTTGCCGATCCTCAGACCTACCAGACCGCCGAGCCCGACATCTTTGTGGGCGGCGACGTCTACACCGGTCCGAGCTTTGCCATCAACGCCATCGCTGCCGGTCACGAGGCCGCCGTGTCCATCCACCGCTTTGTGCAACCGGGCTCCACGCTCACCATCGGCCGCAACCAGCGCCGCTACATCGCGCTCGACCGCGACGATGTCGTGATCGAGAGCTACGATAACGCGAGCCGCGAGGTGGCACATGTCGACCGCGAGCGCGAGAAGGCCGCGCCCTTTAGCGAGTACATCGAGACCTTTACCGAGGAGCAGGTACGCGCCGAGACCGCTCGCTGCCTGGGCTGCGGCGCCTCGATCGTCGACCCCAACAAGTGCATCGGCTGCGGTCTGTGCACTACCAAGTGCGCGTTCGATGCCATCCACCTGAATCGCGACCGCCCCGAGTGCTCCACGATGGTCAAATACGAGCAAAAGCTCCCCAGCTTGGGCAAGTACGCGCTCAAGCGTGCCATCAAGATCAAATTCGGGAAGAAGTAATGAGGCTCCGCCGTTCTAACGAACGGCGGCACTGCCGACGCTGCGCGGCGCCCAGATACCCCATCTTGCCCCTCAACTGCGGCGCCGCGGGCAAAAGCCCAGCGGACGCCTTGTTTCGGGGCAACCTGGGGCACCTGGATCGCCGCTCACTGACGTTTGGCTGACATCGCATCAACCGTTGCTGAAAGGTTTCTACCTTGCATGAATTGGGAATCGTTTACCACATCATTCGCGATGTCGAGAACGTGGCGCGCGCCAATGGCGTGAGTCGCGTTTCGAGCGTCACGCTGCTGCTGGGCGAGGTCTCGGGCGTCGTTCCCGACTTGCTGCTCGACGCTTGGCGCTGGGCGGCAGATAAAAAGCCTATCACCGAGGGCGCGGAGCTTATCGTGGAGCCTGTCGAGGCCGTGACGCATTGCGAGGCGTGCGGCCGCGACTATGCGACGGTCGAGCACGGCAAGATCTGTCCCCATTGCGGTAGCGGCGAGACATACCTGCTGCAGGGCCAGGAGGTCATGATCAAGCAGATTGAGACCCCCGACGAGAACCCGCCAGATGCTGCTCCCGACGGCCTCTCCGACGCCCCCGATGCCGTCGACGCTGCCAACCCCCTCCACATCGTCTAGCCCCTAGTCGTTGGGGACGTTCTTGTTTGACTAGTCGTTTAAGAACGTCCCCAATGACTACTTACGTTAGTGCATAAGTCACGCTAATAGTCAAGTTATGTCTGTTTAAACAAAATAACTGCAGTACAAGCGCATTCGTGCTTGCCTAAAATCGATATTAATGACCAGCCTGCTTGTATCTGTAAAATGAATGGCTTGATAAGTGACGCCTTGGCGTGTAATCCGTCAAAAAGCAGTAACGTAATCAACTTGTAACAAACCTAGACGTTTAAACAAATTATCCAATCATTCGCATTTTTCTCTATAATTTTACAGGACGAACAGGTATACTCCTTTCATGTCGTGTAGGAAATACGTAGACAAAGAGGAGGTTATGTGATGGTAAGTATTGTTCTTGCTAGCCACGGGGACTTGGCAGCCGGAATCAAGCAGACGGGCTCGATGGTCTTTGGCGATCAGCCGTCTGTGGCCGTGGTCTCGCTCGAGCCGAGCATGGGCCCCGACGACTTCCGTGCCAAGGTCGAGGAAGCAATCGCTTCCTTCGAGGACCAGGAGCAGGTGCTCTTCCTCGTTGATCTGTGGGGCGGCACGCCGTTCAACCAGATCAGCGGTCTCATCGAGGGCCACGATTCCTGGGCTATCGTCACCGGTGTCAACCTGCCTATGCTCATCGAGGCATATTCGCAGCGCTTTGACGCAAAGAACACTGCACATGCGATCGCAAAACATCTCGTGACTGAGGCTAAGGCTGGCGTGCGCGTCAAGCCCGAGTCTCTGGAGCCCGAGGAGAAGAAGCCGGCCACGGCCGCCGCTGCTCCTGCAGGCGCCATCCCTCCGGGAACGGTCATCGGCGACGGGCACATCAAGATCGCCCACGTCCGTATCGACACCCGTCTGCTGCATGGTCAGGTGGCCACCACGTGGACCAAGCAGATCAACCCCAACCGCATCATCGTGGTTTCCGACGGCGTTGCTCACGACGAGCTCCGCAAGACCATGATCGAGCAGGCTGCCCCTCCGGGAGTCCATGCCAACGTCGTGCCCATCAAGAAGATGGCCGAGGTTGTCAAGGACACGCGCTTTGGTGATACCAAGGCCATGCTGCTCTTTGAGAACCCGCAGGATCTGCTCAAGGCTATCGAGGCCGGCGTCGACATCAAGGAAGTCAACATCGGTTCCATGGCTCACTCCAAGGGCAAGGTCGTCGTCACCAACGCCGTCGCTATGGGCGATGACGACGTTAAGACTCTCGAGGCCCTCAAGGCCAAGGGCGTCAAGTTCGAGGTCCGCAAGGTTCCTTCGGATTCCTCCGAGGATCTCGACGCCATGTTGAAGAAAGCTAAGGCCGAACTGGCCGCTCAAGCATAGTAAAGGAGGGTCCGATACATGTCTGCAATCACTATTCTGCTTGTTGCGATTGTCGCGTTGCTTGCCGGTATGGAAGGCATTCTGGATGAGTTCCAGTTCCATCAGCCGCTCGTGGCGTGCACGCTTATCGGTCTCGTAACCGGTCACCTTCAGGAGGGCATCCTCCTGGGCGGTTCGCTCCAGATGATGGCCCTTGGCTGGGCTAACGTCGGCGCCGCCGTCGCGCCTGACGCCGCTCTGGCCTCGGTCGCTTCTTCGATTATCATGGTGCTCGCCCTCAACGGTGGCGCCACCGATTCGGCCAAGGCCGTTACCGCCGCCATCGCCGTCGCAGTCCCGCTGTCGGTCGCTGGCCTGTTCCTGACCATGATCTGCCGTACCCTGGCTACCGCTATCGCTCACGCCATGGACGGTTGCGCCGAGAAGGGCGACTTCTCCGGCATCGAGCGCTGGCAGTACGCCGCCATCCTCATGCAGGGCCTTCGTATCGCCATCCCGGCAGTACTTCTGTGCATCATCCCGGCCGAGGCGGTTACCAACGCGCTTAACGCTATGCCCGACTGGCTGTCCGGCGGCATGGCTGTCGGCGGCGGCATGGTCGCTTCCGTCGGTTACGCCATGGTCATCAACATGATGGCCACCAAGGAGACCTGGCCGTTCTTCATCCTCGGCTTTGTCCTTGCTGCCATCCCTCAGCTCACGCTGATCGCTCTTGGTCTCATCGGCATCTCCCTTGCCCTCATCTACCTTGGCCTCAAGGATCTGGCCAAGCAGGGTGGCGGCATGGGCGGTGGCTCCGGTGACCCGCTCGGCGACATTCTGAACGATTACGAGTAGGAGGGGAGTGATACATATGGCAGAGAACAAGATTCAGCTCACCAAGGCTGACCGTAAGAAGGTTTGCTTCCGTCATCAGTTCCTTCAGGGCTCGTGGAACTACGAGCGTATGCAGAATGGCGGCTGGTGCTTCGCAATGATCCCTGCGATCAAGAAGCTCTACACCAGCAAGGACGACCAGATTTCCGCGCTTAAGCGCCACCTGGAGTTCTATAACACCCATCCCTATGTTTCCGCCCCCGTCATTGGCGTTACCCTCGCTCTCGAGGAGGAGCGCGCCAACGGTGCACCGATCGATGACGTCGCCATTCAGGGCGTCAAGGTCGGTATGATGGGCCCGCTCGCCGGCGTCGGCGACCCCGCCTTCTGGTTCACCCTTCGCCCGATCCTGGGCGCTCTGGGCGCTTCCCTGGCCCTGTCCGGCAGCATCGCCGGTCCGCTGCTGTTCTTCTTCGCGTGGAACATCATCCGTTACGCCTTCCTGTGGTACACGCAGGAGTTTGGCTATAAGGTCGGCTCCTCCATCGCCAAGGACCTCTCCGGCGGTCTGATGGGCAAGGTCACCGAGGGTGCTTCCATCCTGGGTATGTTCATCATCGGCGCCCTGGTCGAGCGCTGGGTGTCCATCTCCTTCACCCCGGTCGTCTCCAAGGTCACGCAGTCTGCCGGCGCCTTCATTGACTGGGCTAACCTGCCTTCCGGTGCCGAGGGCATCAAGGAAGCGCTGACGATGTACAACTCCGTCGGTGCTACCGCCCTTGATCAGGTGAAGGTCACCACGCTTCAGGCTAACCTCGATCAGCTCATCCCCGGCCTTGCTGCCGTGTGCCTGACGCTGTTCGTCTGCAAGCTGCTCAAGAAGAAGGTCAGCCCGATCGTCATCATCCTGGCTCTCTTCGCCGTCGGTATCATCGGTCGTGTTTGCGGCTTCATGTAATCGCGCTTCGGCTTAAGACCGAGAGTTGCTAGGCAAGGGCTTTTGAGCCATTGAAACGGACCGCACCCGGTGGGTACACTGGATGCGGTCCGATTGTTTTATTTGGAGGGCGAGGCGCGCATGGCGCAATCTCAGAACAGCACGGTCGATCTGGCAACACCGGCAACCTGCCTGATGGGGTTTACCAGCCACGGTAACGTGATGGTGGGCAATAAGGCGTTCGAGTATTACAACGAGCGCAATCCCGAGGATTTTATTCAAATTCCGTGGGACGAGGTCGACTATATTGCCGCCGAGGTTTTGCGCGGCACTAAGAAGATCACGCGTTTTGCTATCTTTACCAAGGATAACGGCCACTTTACGTTTTCGACGCGCGACGACAAAGAGACGCTTCGTGCAGTTCGCAAGTACGTCGACGAGGATAAGCTCGTGCGTTCGCCCGACTTTATCGATGTGACGGCCAAGGGCGCCAAGAGCATCCCCTCCGTTATCAAAGGCCTTTTCCACAAAGGCAACTAGTCGCCTGCGACGTTCTTATACGACTAGTCATTTAAGAACGTCCCCAATGACTACCTGTAGCTCTTCGCGGGATTCGCTGGGGAAATATCATCCCAGTTTGAGCGCCTATTCTGGGATGCGGTTTCCGGAACAGGCTCATTTGGGAAACCATATCCCGTTTCGAGCTCAAATTTCGGGTCGTAGTTTCCTAGAGAGGCCCCATCCGGAAAGCCCGTCCCAGAATTCGTCTGGATAGTGGGACACGCTTTCCGGAAGGCTGTCCCACCGTAACTTCGAAGAGTGGCTATGCGCTGCATGGCAGTGGCGCAAATCTGCTACACTAGTACAACATGCCTCCGTAGCTCAGGGGATAGAGCACCGCTCTCCTAAAGCGGGTGTCGACGGTTCGAATCCGCCCGGGGGCACCAGGGAATATGACGGCGTCGCGGGAGCGGCGCCGTTTCTGGTTTGTGGGGGGCCGCCGGCGGATTCGGGCCGTCGACACCCGCGTCACCGATTTCCCCGCGGGGGGAGTTTTCGAATCCGCCCGGGGGCACCAGAGCAATATCGAGCCCGGTACCACCACGGTACCGGGCTCTTCTGGTCTAAGGGCCGGATTCGGGCCGTCGACACCCGCGTCACCGATTTTCCCGCGGGGGGAGTTTTCGAATCCGCCCGGGGGCACCAGAGATTTGTCGAGCCCGGTACCACTGCGGTACCGGGCTCTTCTGGTTTAAAGGCATACCGTAGTTTTCACTGCTTCGGATAAAGAAAGCGCCCGCTTGCTGGGGGAGCAAGCGGGCGCCTGTGAGCGAATATGTTTGTGGCATCAGCTGCTGTGGGCAATGTCTCGATGACTAGTTGGTCGTGCCGGAATCGTCGCCTGAATCGGTGCCAGAGCCAGAAATCGAAACCGTCAGCGTGATCGTGCTGTCGGTGGACTGCTTGCCAGTGGGGGAGACGCCCGTCACGGTGGCGTTTTCGTTACCACTCACGGGGTTGCCGTTCTGATCGCAGAATGCGATGTTGTAGAATCCGGCGTTGTTGAGCGCGGTGACGGCGGAGGAGATACTCTTGCCGTACAGGTTGCCCGGAACGTTTGCCTTGCCGGACTTCTTGGCGATGACGACGGTAATCGTGGCGCCGGGCTTTTGCTTACCGCTGGGGTTCCAGCTAATGACGGTGCCCTCGGTGACGGAATCGTTCTCCTGGTAGGTCACATCGACGCCGAAGCCGGCCATATCGAGGGCGTTGCGTGCCTGAGCCTCGGTCATGTCGGTCAGATCGGGAACGGAGGTGGTGTCGGGTCCACTCGAGACTTTGTACGAAATGGTCGTGCCCTTCTCGACTTCCTTGCCCGCATCGGTGCCCTGTTCAAAGACTTCGCCCTTTTCGGCCTCGTTGGCTTCCTCGGTGGCATTGCCCTTAAGGCCGACGCTTGCCAGCGCCGCCTCTGCCTGGTCCTTGGTCAGACCAACGAGCTGCGGGACATCAACCTTCTCGGAGGGCTTGGGACCCTTGGAGATTACCAGATTCACCTTGGTGCCCTTGGGCTTCTTGGTGTGACCGTTAGGAGTCTGCTCGACAACCTTTCCCTCGTCGACGTCGTCGTTGTAGCTCTGGTCAATGGTTCCGACGTCAAGGCCGGCATCCTTAATCAGTTCGACGGCGGTCTCCTGGTCCTTACCCAACACATCGGGAACCGGGACCTGCTCGCCGCCAAAGAGTCCGGTGGCAAAGGCCACGATGACGCCGATTACGGCTACCGCAGCAACTACGGCGGCGATGATCTTGTTCTTGTTGGATTTGGGCTGCTCGGTGGCGTAAGAGCCGGTTGAACCCGAGACGGAGCTGCGAGCGTTATTTTGTCCGCTCACGCCCGAGACGGGGCGTACCATGGCGCGCGTCTGGTCGGATAGCTCTCGGGTCTTGGTGGCACCCAGGTCGCCAACGGCGCCGATAACGCGCGTAGGCTCCGGCACGTTGACGGCGCGACCAGACAGGTAGCTGTTGAGCACCTGACGCAGCTCGTCGGCCGTCTGGAAACGGTTAGCCGGATCTTTTTCCATGCACTTGAGGATAATGCGCTCAAGATCGGCATCGACACCGGAGTTGATCTGGCTCGGCGGCACGGGCAGCTCGTTGACCTGCTTGAGTGCGACCGAGATGGCATCGTCGCCGTCGAAAGGCACGCGGCCGGTGGCGCACTCGTACATCACGACGCCCAGCGAGTAAATGTCCGAGGTGGGGCCTAGATCCTGCCCGCGGGTCTGCTCGGGGCTTACGTAGTGGGCGGTGCCCAAAACGTTGTTGTCCTGCGTAAGGTGGCTGTTCTTGGCGCGCGCGATGCCAAAGTCCATGACCTTGATGTTGCCGTCGGGCAGCACCATGATGTTCTGCGGCTTAATATCGCGGTGGATGATCTCGTGCTTGTGGGCGACCGAAAGTGCGGAGCTGATCTGCGAGCCGATCTGAGCGACCTTTTTGGGATCAAGGGCGCCGTGGCTCTTGATGCCGCTCTTAAGGTCGGTGCCGCGCAGGTATTCCATGACGATGTAATAGGTGTCGCCGTCCTTGCCCCAATCGTAGACGCCGACGATATAGGGGGAGGAGAGGCCGGCGGCTGCCTGGGCCTCCTGCTTAAAGCGTGCGGCAAAGGTGGCGTCGCCGGCATATTGCGGCAGCATGATTTTGATAGCTACCGTGCGGTCGAGGACCTGGTCCTGTGCACGGTAGACGGTCGCCATGCCGCCTGTCCCTACCTTATCCTTGAGGAGGTATCTTCCCCCGAGGACCCTCTGTTCCATTCCTGCTCCTAACATGACTATTCGCTCAACAATGTGTGTAGTACCAAATTTGAGGCCGCTGGGGCCGTGTGGCGCATTGCCGCTAGTGTTATCGGCCGCGGCACGCCCCATGCTTGCGCATCAATCACGGGCATCACGCTCCCTGGGCGGCAAGCGCCGCGGTCAGGACGATGCCGGCGATCTTTGCCGCCTCGACGTCGTGCTTGTCGTAATCCTCCAAGGCTACCGAGATGGCGACCGTGGGTGAATCGTAAGGCGCAAAACCGACGAACATCGAGTTGACCTTGGTGCCGACGGTCTCGGCAGAGCCGGTCTTGCCGGCAACCTTGACGCCCGGAATCTGGGCATCGGTGCCGGTGCCGGATTGAACGACGTCGAGCATGGCCTGTTTGACCTGTTCGGCCGTGGTGGCGCTGACGGCCTGGCCCAGTGAGCGGGACTGCGTGGTCTTGACCACGGTTCCGTCTGGGGCGAGCACCTGGGCAACGAAGAACGGGTCCATGACGACGCCGCTGTTGGCGATCGCCGCCGCGATAACGGCGTTCTGCATGACGGTGGTCTGCGGGCCCGGCGTGTGGTCCATGCCGACGGGCTGGCCGGCGCCGGCCCAGGCGGTTTCCCACTCGGTCATGAGCGAGGGGTCGGCCATGATGGACGCCGCGGCGGTTAGGTCCTGACCGAGCTTTTGGCCATAGCCAAAGGCGTTGGCGAACTGTACGAGCGAGCTGGCGCCGACCTCGTTTGCCACCTGACCAAAGACGACGTTGGACGACACGGCAAAGGCCTGCTGCAGGCTAATCGTGCCGTAGCTCTCATTGGCGGAGTTGGTGACCGGTGCATTGCCGATATCCATGGAACCGGGCGCCTGATAAGTACTCGAAAGGCTTGCGGTGCCGGTCTCGAGTGCCGCCGAAAGCGTGACGACCTTAAACGTGGAGCCCGGAGTATAGAGGGCGTCCATGGCGCGGTCGTACATAGAACCATCCTCACCGCCGCCCGATTGCAGCAGGGCGTCGATGTTGGTGTTGTCGTAGGTGGGCGAGCTGGCGCATGCGAGCACCGCGCCAGTGCGCGGGTCCATGACCACGACGGCGCCCTTAAAGCCCTTGAGAGCCTGTTCGGCGGCCGTCTGGATGCGGGAGTCGATGGTAAGTTTGGCGGTGTTGCCCGGCTGGTTTTGGCCCGCGAGCGACGCGATGGCGTTGTTCCAGCTGGAGTAATCCTTGGAACCGGTGAGCGTGTCGTTCATCACGCTCTCGATGCCGGCGGTACCGTACTGCTGGCTCACATAGCCAACCACATGGGCGGCCAGGTTGCCGTTAGGGTAGGAGCGTACGTAGGTGCCGTCCTCCTGTTGCAGCGATTCGGCCAGCGTCACGCCGTCGGACGTGATGATGGAGCCGCGCTGGATGTACTTGGAACGGGCGATGGTGTGATTGTTGGTCGGCATATCCTGGTAATCCTTGGCCTTGATGACCTGGACATAGGTGAGGTTGCCGATGAGGATGGCGAACAGGGCCGTAAAGGCAAACACCGCGCGGGTTAGGCGGTTGGCGAGCGCCACGCGGCCGAGCACGCCAGATTCGGGCGTATCGAGCAGGCGACGACGCATGCGCGAGCCGGTGGAGTGGCTGCCACGGCCGTAGGAAGACGAAGAAGCGAAGCGCGTGCCGGCATGCGCCGCGGCAGAAGCGACCTGGTCGTCAGTGATGGCGGCCATGGTGCCGGTACCGGTGAGCTCGGCCTCGCGACCGGTGGCCTCATCGCCGGCGCGCAGCAAAAGCGCGACAATGATAAAGCTCGCCAGCAGCGAGGAGCCGCCCTGGCTCATAAAGGGCAGGGTGACGCCGGTCAGCGGAATCAGGCGGGTAACGCCGCCAACGATCAAGAAGGCCTGGAAGCTAATGGCGGCCGTGAGGCCCGTGGCGCTAAATGCGGCAAGGTCGGACTTAGCGCGGGCGGCCGTGGTCAGGCCTCGCACGGCAAAGAGCATAAACAGGACGAGTACGGCGCCGCCGCCCAAAAGGCCCATTTCCTCGCCGATGGCCGAGAAAATGAAGTCGGACTCGACGACGGGGATGTTATTGGCCATGCCATTACCGATGCCAACGCCGATAAGACCGCCGTCAGCCAACGAGAAAAGGGATTGCACAATCTGGTAGCCCTGGCCCTGGGCATCCTTAAAGGGGTCGGCCCAGATCTGGAAACGTACCTGGACATGCGACAGGAACTTGTAGGCGCCCACGGCACCCACTGCCAAAAGCGCAAGGCCGATGACGACATACGAGAAACGTCCCGTGGCGACGTAGAGCATCAGCAAGAAGATGGTGTAGAACAGCACGGCGGAGCCCAAGTCGCGCTCGAAGACAACGACCAGAAGGCATACACCCCACACAGCGAACAGCGGTAGCAGCAGGCGCAGGCGCGGGACCTTGAGGCCCAAGATCTTGCGATTGGAGATGGAGAGTAGCTCGCGGTTTTCGGCTAGGTATCCGGCCAAGAACAATACGATAAAAATCTTGGCGAACTCGCCGGGCTGGATGGTGAAGCCGGCGATGCGAATCCACAGCTTGGAGCCCGAGATGGTGGTGCCGATAAAGATGGGCAGCATCAGCAAGATGATGCCGATGATGCCAAAGGTGTACTTGTAGCGCATGACCACATCGAGATTCTTGATCATCGCGAGCGTGCCCACCATCAGTGCCACCGAGACAAACAGAATGACGAGCTGCGAGATGGCGAGGGCGGGTGCCAGACGCGTTACGAACGTGATGCCGATACCCGAAAGCACAAAGACGATGGGCAGGATGGCCGGATCGGCACCGGGCGCCAGGATGCGCACGGCGATATGCGCCGCGGCGAAGGCGGCAAAGAGACCGATCGGCACGGCGAGCGTTTCAAACGAGATGGAAGCGCCTGCGGTGAGCGCGTACATCGCATACAGCAGGATGACGGGGAACGCCGAGGCGATGAGCAAGAGCATTTCGGTGTTGCGGCGACTCATAAGCGGCACTCCCTTTCTAATTCTTATCGGAGGCTTCGGCCTCGGCGGACTGTTCGGCGGTTTTTTCGGAATTCGATTTGGAAGTCGATTCCTGGTCGGTGTTGTCGCGAATCGTTTGCGCGTCGATCACCTGGCGGGTCTGTTCCTCATCGATTTGATGACGGTACTTGGAGATAGTGTCCTGCGCGTCGTCAACACTCGTTTGCGGAATGCCTGCTTTCAGACGATTCTGCGTGTCTTCGGGTAGGTCGGATAGCTTGATGGCGGTCGTGCTCTCGAGCCAGTGCAGCTTAAGGCCGAGCGGCTTGCCGGGAATGCCCCGGTAGACCGCGACGGTGTCCTTGTAGGTGCCCAGGTAATACGAGCCGGTGACGCCCGCGTAGGCCCAGATGGCTGCCGCCAGCACAAAAGCGATGCCCAGGATGGCGGCAATGGTGACGTTGCGGCGGCGAACACGCTTCGCCTCGCGCATGACGCCGTCGTCGACCAGGTCCACAACGACTACCGTCACGTTGTCGTGGCCGCCGGCAGCGAGCGCGGCGTCCACCAGGTTGTCGACGCAAATCTGCGCCGTAGACGATTGCGTGGCGATGTTTTCGATTTCGCTATCGGGAATCATGCTCGAAAGGCCGTCCGAGCACAGGATCAGGCGATCGCCCTCTTCGATGTGCAGGGTAAAGTGGTCGGCATACATGGCGGGGTCCGAACCCAGCGCACGCGTGATAACCGAGCGGTTGGGATGGACGCGCGCCTCGTCGGCCGTAATTTCGCCAGCGTCCACGAGCTCCTCCACATAGGAGTGGTCGCGGGTCACGCGGATGAGCGTGCCCTCGTGGAGCAGGTAGGCGCGCGAGTCGCCCACGTGGGCGATGGCGAGCATGTCGTTTTCGATATAGGCGCAGGTCGCCGTGCAGCCCATACCGGGCTTGCCCAGGCCGTTGAGTGCGGCCTCGATGACGGCGGCGTTGGCAGCTTCGACGGCTGCGGCTAGGCGCGCGGCGTCGGCAGCCTGTGGCGCCGTCTTGGCAATGGTCTCGACCGCGATGGAGGAGGCTACCTCGCCGGCGGCGTGTCCACCCATGCCGTCGCACACGCAAAAGAGCGGCGACTGTACCAGGTAGGAGTCCTCGTTGTGCGGACGCACGCAGCCAACATCGGAGCGGGCGCCCCACATGAGTTGCGTGGTGGTGCCGGCATCGTAGGTCGAATCGGTCTCGATGCGCTCGTCGGTCAGCGGCTCAAAACTCATGGTCGAACCAGGGTCCTTAAGCTTGGCCTCCACGGCGGCGACATCAATCTCGGCCGTGTCGCCGGGCGAGACGGCGTTGGCCTCGTTGCTCGGGTCGTCGACTTTAGACGTGGCGGGCACTTCGGTTGTGTGGTCGGCAGGCTCTTCGTCTTGCGGGGCGACGGCTGCGGGCTCGGGTGCCGCGAAGTGTGCGGGCGCGGGCGTGCTGTGGGGCTGAGAGGCGTCCTCCGTCGCTGCGACGGGCATCTCTTCGGCCGTAGGCTGCACGGCCTCGGGCGCCGATGCGGCCGCGGGGGAGGATGCCGCCGCGGGTGCCGGTGTAGATGCGGGCTCGGGCGCTGCGGTGGGTGCTGGAACTACGGGAAACACCGGTGCCGTGGGCTCGGGGGCCAAAAACACCGCGGCGCTCTCATCGATTGCCGCGGCGACAGACTCGGCAAAGTGGGCCGGCGCAGGTGTAGTTTCCGGTGCCGAAGGTTGATCGGCAATGGCGTGCGCGCCGATGGGGGCATCGGTGGAATTATCTTCATCCTGGCCATCGATGGGCATCGGATGGTCTTGCGTTACATGCGAAAGAGGCAGGGAGAACACGGTGTCCTCGGGCTCCACGGGCGCAGGGCCCGCCGGGGCGGCATGAGCCGGCACGGCCGCGGGGGCAGCCAGTGCCTCGGACATGGTTGCGGACCTGTTCTCCTCGTCGATCATCGACGGTTCACCTTCATGACCACGTCGCCAATCTGGACTTCGTCGCCCTCGCGCAGCGTTGCGGGCTCCACCAGCTGGCGGCCGTTAACAAGGGTGCCGTTGAGCGAGTTGAGGTCCTCGATAATAAGTGCCGGGCCCTGCAGCGAAAAACGCGCATGCGAGGCAGAGACAAACGGCTCGTTGATGCAGATGTCAGATGACGGCGAACGACCGACGATGACGGGGCCAAGCATATCCACGTGAATACCGCGGATGCCGCGCGGGCCCTTGTCCACATCGATCGTCCAGATGGCAGAGTCGCGGCGCTGGCCGCGCACGAGCCCCACGCCGGTCTTCATGACGGCGAACAAGAAGATATAAAGCAGGACGACCAGTACGATGCGGCCTGCAAAAAGGACGATATCGATGTTCATAAGCGATTAACCCCTAAATTCAAAGGTGCTCAGGCCAAACGTTAGCAGATCGCCGTTGCGCAGCGGGCAGCGCGTGATGCGGCGGTTGTTGACGAGCGTGCCGTTGGTGGAGTTGAGGTCCTCGATCGACCAGTCAGAGCCGGTAAAGGTGAGCTGGGCATGACGGCGCGACACGTTGGGGTCGCGCAGGGCGATGTCGGATACCGAGCGCTCACGACCGATGGTCACCTGCGCGGAGGTGATGTTGTGGCTCTCGCCGCTCACGACGTCGACGAGTTGGGCGAGCGGACGCTGCGGGGCGCGGGGGCTTGCCATGTTGGAGGCGATGCTGGTCGCAGCGCCAAGGCCCACGGCGGCGCCAGTGGCAGCCGCTCCGCCCATACCGGCAAGTGCGTCGCGCGAGACGGTTTGCGGCACAGGGATGGGGGCTGCGGGATCGGGGACATTGGGTGCAAAGGGGTCGGCCACAGCGAGCGGGTCGGGAGTGGCAGCGCGGGGTGTCGGCTGCTGCTGGGGCATGGCGGCCGGGTGTTGCTGCGGCGATGCAAACTGCTGCTGACCGGCGCGGGGGGCGCTTGCGGCACGGCTTGTGGCCGAGCTGTTCTGTCCCAGGCCGTTTTGATAGGCGCGCTCTTCCTCGTACAGACGGCCGAGCGTGGGAGCGTCGACGTTCTCGGCAAAGACCGAGAACTTGCCGGCGCGCAGCTGAGGGTCGATCATAAAGCGAACAAGGGGCTCGCCGACAAAGACGTAGCGGCGTTTTTCGGCCTGCGCCTTCACAAACTCGCGCACCTCGCGCGAAAGCTCGGGATAGAACGGGGCAAGCATGGGATCGTCATCGGTGGCGATCAGGATGGTATAGAGCGCCGGCGCGGTGTTGACGCCGTTGATCACCAGAGTTTGATCCTCCATGTCGCGAGCAGCCTGCTTGGCAAGCTTCTTAAAGGAGAACGGGGCACGGGTGGCACCGAAGATGCCGGCCACGTGGTCCTCGAAGATGTTCAGGAAGTTCACGAAAGATCACTCTCCGTATAGGTTCTTTGGTATCCGAGCAAATACAGGCATATCCCAACGATTATAGAGGATAGGATTCCCGCAACCGCCGCCTTGGCGACGACCGTGCCCGCAAGGCTGGCAATTTCCATATGGTGTGCAAGACAAAACGATACGGCCGAGCCGATACCGGCGACGGCAATTGCGACGATGGCGGCGAGGTTTGACCCCTGCTCGGCGCGCTTGGCATGGGCATTGAGCAGCAGCGACGTTGCCGCGGCTGCTGCTGCAATCAGTGCGAAGGCGGCCCAGAGGAACGCGTCGCCCAGCGCTGCGGCGACATTGCCAAGCCCCAGCACGCCTCCCGTAGGGAGGGCAGCTGCGGCCAGGCGGGCAAAAAGCGCGCCTATACCCGTGGCGGCAGCGGCGCTTGCCGGGCCGAGCCAAAACGCCGCGAAGCCCGCGGCGGCCCCGGCGGCAAGGATGGCGTCGCCGGTTAGACAACCTAGCGCAAGCGCGCAGGTGAGTGCCGCGCTCGCGGCCGCTTCGGTGCGTCCCCAGGCAATCCACCATCCGGACATGGCGGCGGCAAAAATGACCGCGACCGGCAGCATCGACAGGATGCCCTGCGCCTGCATGGTGGCGTTGGCCATGAGCACCAAAAAGCCCACGGCCGAGATAGCCGAGCCGATCTGCGGTGCCAAGCCTGCCGCCGCGCCAATAGCGATGGCCGCGGCGACCAGCCCGGGAAGCGCCGCGACGCCCGCTGTCTGCATAAGCAAAAAGCTGAAGGTTGCACACGTTAGCGCCGAGATACCGCGCATGGTGTAATCGCGCGCGCAGCTCCAGCGCGTGCCCGCCCAACCGAGCGCGGGGTCGACTTCGATGGCGTTATCCTCGTAAGGCGGCGACTCCATATCGTCTGCCGCGTGCTCGTCGTCCGAAAGCTCGCTTACCATCTGCTCCAAGCTGCGACGGCCTTCGCGCACGCTCCCCAAGCCGGCAAGGAGTTGGTCGCAGAATGCCTCGATGCTATCGGGGCGGTCTTGCGGCATAGGGGAGAGGGCGCTCATGAGCGCTGCCTCGGCTCCCGGGGGAAAGTGCGGGATCAGCTCGCTGGGGTAGGTGGCGCCGCCGATGATGCGGTCGAGCGAGTCGGCAGGCGTTGCCGCCATAAAGGGGGCGCTGCCGCACAGGCTCTCGTAGATCACGCAGGCAAGGGCAAAGACATCGGCGCGCTCGTCGACCGTGCCGGTCTCGATATCGAGCTGTTCGGGCGGCATGTAGCCGATGGTGCCGCCGCGCGATCCGCCAAAGCCGCCGGCAGATGACAGCCGCGCCATGCCAAAGTCGGTGAGCTTTACATTGCCCGAGTGGTCAATGAGCACATTGGCGGGCTTTATGTCCAGATGAAGCACGCCGTTTGCATGGGCAAAGGTGAGCGCCTGACCCAATGCGTCGGCAATGGTCGCTGCCTCGTCAAAGGTGAGCGAGTGGCCGTCCACGCGATGCAAAAACTCGGCCAGCGACATGCCGTCGACATACTCCATGACCAGGTAGGCATAGGCGGTGTCATGCGTAAAGTCGATAACCTGCACGATATTGGGATGTTGAAGCATGGCGGCGGTATGTGCCTCGCGCAGTACATCCATGATGTCGCTGGCGGGTATGCCGGAGCCGTTGATAAGAGGGATGCGCTTAATGGCCACGCGACGACGCAGGTGCGTGTCGCGGCAAATCTCGATGGAGCCAAAACCGCCGGTCGCAAGCGTCTCGAGCGGCTGGTACCGCTTGAGCAGCTCGCGAGAGCTGGTGCCCTCCAAAGGGACGTCCGGCGAGAACCGGGCGGTATGTTGCGAGAAAAGCGGCATGGCCAACCCTCGTGCGTTTAAAGTTCGTTTGCGAGCGGCGGGCGCGGGGCCGAGCCATTCGCGGTGGCATAGATGCTGCTAGTGTAGCACGCTCTGGTGCATGGGGAGGATAGCGGGATGCGAGGCTGCCTGTCTGACTTGGCCTTAGCGCTTCTTCTTGCCCTTCTTCTGCTTGCACTGCTTGCCCTTGTTGTCCTGGGGCTTGTCTGCCTTGTCTCCCTGCTTGGCCTCGGCTGCAGCCTTCTCGGCCTTCATTTTCTTCTTCTTGGTCTCGATGCGGAGCTTTTTGTTGATGCGCGCCTTAAGGAAGGAGCCAAACTGCTCGGCGTCGCCGCGAACAAAGGTGTCCTTGGGGATCGTCACGCCCTGGTCTGCGAACATGGCAACAAAGATGCGCTCGCCGTCGAGTACGTGGTCGAGCTTCTCAAACGGGAAGAACTGCGACTTGCCGCTCTTGCCCCAAACCATCAAGCCGTCCTCGTTGGCGGCGACGCGGCGATAGCGGCCGCCCATGGACTTGTCGGCCTCGACGGCGTCGATAAAGTCGCGGGCGAGCGTGTGGTGCAGGTTTTTGCTCCACCAGGCCAAAAAGGCGCCGAACACGATCAGGACGACGCCAAACTTGATCCAGTTGCCGCCGGCCACCAACATGCCGATGCCGAGCAGCGCGGCAATTGCCGCGGCGACATACAGCGAGCCGCGACGCCTGGGCGAGGCGACCAAGCGGGCGAAGTCGGTGACGAGGTCGTTTTCGTACTGATACTCGTTGAGGTACAGGATGCCGTCGTCGGCTGCTGCCTGTTTCTCGAGCGCGACCTCGACCTGGTCGGCTGCTTCGGAGGGAACGAGGTTGCTCTCTGCGTCTGCCATGCTCTTTGGACTCCTATCGCGGCGGGCTCGCCGTACGGGTTATTATGAGTGCAGTATGCCGTGCGACCGCATGGCCGTCGCGGCAACAAAACTCAGTATACCCGGGGGAGCACCCATGGAATCGTTGTACCGAAAGTATCGCCCGCTCACCTTCGACTCCGTGGTGGGCCAGCAGCATATCGTCTCGACGCTCGAGCACGCCATCACCGAGGGACGCTTGTCCCACGCGTACCTGTTCTGCGGACCGCGCGGCACGGGCAAGACCACCATGGCGCGCATTCTGGCCAAGGCGCTGCTATGCCGCAATGCCGAGGCGGCGCGCGCCGAGGGCGCAAGCGGCTGCATGCCCGACGGCACTTGCGAAGAGTGCGAGCTCATCGCCGAGGGCAACCACCCCGATGTCTACGAGCTCGATGCCGCAAGCCGTACGGGCGTGGACAATGTGCGCGAGGAGATCATCAACTCCGTTAACTTTGCCCCGGTGCGCGGCAAGTACAAGATCTATATCATCGACGAGGTCCATATGCTCACGACGGCGGCGTTTAACGCGCTGCTCAAGACGCTCGAGGAGCCGCCGGCGCACGTGATCTTTGTGTTGTGCACCACCGATCCGCAAAAGATTCTGGAGACTATCCTCTCGCGCTGCCAGCGCTTCGATTTCCACCGCATCGGCAACGAGGATATCGAGCATCGTCTGTCCTACGTGTGCGAGCAGGAGGGCTTCGATTACGACGACGAGGCGCTGGCCATCGTGGCGCGCCATGCCAAGGGCGGCATGCGCGACGCGCTTTCCACGCTGGAGCAGCTGAGCGTTTTTGGCAACGGCGCCGTGCATGCGGACGATGCCCGCTCGCTTTTGGGCGAGGTTTCGGACCAGATCCTGGGCGAGTTTGCTCGCGCCATCGCCGAGCGTGATATTGCTGAACTCTATGGGCTCATTCGCGCACAGGTCGAGGAGGGCAATGACTTGCTTGAGCTGACGCGCGACCTGGTGGCGCACGTGCGCGACGTGTATGTGGCCTGCGTTGCCGGTACCCGTGGCGAGCTGTTTGAGGGCGGGGCCGAGCAGGCTGAGGCGCTTGCTGCCGAGGCCGCTGCCTTTGGCGGGCATCCGGCCGACCGTCTGGCCCGCGTGCTGACAGTGCTCGACGATGCCGCGTTGGAGATGAGGGGTGCGAGCGACGTGCGCCTGGTGCTCGAGATCGCCTGCACGCGCCTGGCACGTCCCGAGGCCGATCTGACCATTGAGGCCCTGGCCGAGCGCGTGGCACGCTTGGAGGCCATGGTCGCCAACGCCGCGGTGCCGGCGAGCGTGGCTGCTGCTGGTGCTGCGCCTGCGGCTGTCGCGGCTGCACCTGTGGCGACACAACAACCGACGCTGATCTCGGGTGCCCGAGCTGCTGCCCCTGTGGCATCCGCCGCTCCCACTGCTACGCCCGCGCGCCAGGGCGGCATGCCTTGGGATCGCGGCGCCGCCACTCCGGCGGCCCAGCCCGCTCCGGCCCCCAAGCCCGCTGCGCCTGCGCCTCAGCCTGCCCCGGCTCCGATGCCCCAGCCCACCGCCGCTTCGGCTCCCGTACCTGCCGCTGCGCCGGCGCCTAAGCCCCAGCCCAACACTGCCGCTCAGGTTGCTGCCGCCGGCGCCGCCGAGACCCCTGCGGTCGAGGATGCCGGCGAGCTCCAGCGCAAATGGGTCGAGGTCGTCGAGCGCGTCAAGGCCCAACAACCTTCTTATGCGGCTCTCCTGTTGAACGCTCGCGCTACGGCAGACGATGGTTCTAAGCTCACGGTCTCGTTCCCTACGGCATTTGCTATCAAGATGCTCGGGCGTGCTGATACACAGGCGGTGTTTTTGCCGACAGTCAGTGCGGTCTTCGGTCGTCGCACCGTCGACTATGTCCTGGATGGGGGTGTCAGGCCGGCTCCTCAACATGAGGAGCATTCTCCATCTGCACGGGCTGCGGCATCTGCGGACCCGCAACCCGTGTCCTCGGCGGCCCCTGTATCCTCGAGCGCCAGCGCGCCGCAGCAGCAAGCGGCACCGGTAGCGGCACCGATCCCGTCGGTGACTGAACCCGCCGTGTCCAAACCGGCTGCTCCGATCCCCGCGTCCAAGCCCGCTGCCGCGCCTGCACCCAAGTCATCCGACCTGGCCAAGGCCCCCTGGCTGCGCTCCGACAACCCTGCCGGTGCTCCTGCCACGGGCAAGCTCCCGACCGAGCCCGCGCCCCGAGCGCCCGAGTGCGCGTCTGCTCCCAAGATTCAGCCGTCTGCGCAGGCTGCGCCATGGGAATCCGAGCAGGTACCCTACGACGACGCCATGGTCGGCGGCTTCGCCGGCGATGCGAACGGAGAAGATCTTCCTCCGTTCGACGTGCCTGCCGCGGCGCCTGCGCCCAGCCCTGCCGCTTCGGCCGCAGCTCCCGCAGCTGCGACGTCCGCCCCTGCAAGTGACGACGCTCTCGCTGCCCCTTGGGAGTCCAATCCCGGTGCCGGCAGTCCCTTCGGCCACCAGGGCGCAGCCCCGGGCATCCCGCAGACCGAGGACGAGGCCAAAGCCCTCATCCGTAGTGTCTTTGGCCAGTCCACCATCTTCAAGCCGGTGGAGTAACTATGCGGGCGGGTATATACGCCGAGTTGTGAGACCTTGCATAATTCGACCTTGCATAGTCTTGGGCGGCGCGTCACGCTAGAGGACATGTACATCGACTGAGTTAGCGCGACCGCCTCGCTCGTTTGCCCCGCGCCGTGGTACGATTTTTGAGTTTGAAAGTCCCGCCGTGCCCGGCTGCCCTTGCAGCTTGTCGCGCGACCACACGTAAAGGAGCCATCATGGCCGGTATGAACATGCAGCAGATGATGAAGCAGGCCCGCAAGATGCAGGAGCAGCTTGCCGCCGCGCAGGAGAACCTCAAGTCCCAGACCGTCGACGCTTCTGCCGGCGGCGGCATGGTCAAGGTGACTGTCAACGGCGAGATGGAGCTCGTCAACCTTACCATCGACCCCGATGCGCTCGATCCCGAGGACGTCGATATGCTGCAGGACATGATTATGGCTGCCGTCAACGAGGCCGTCCGCGGCGTCAACGAGCTTGCCAACAAGCAGATGGGCGCCATCGCCGGCGGCCTCAACATCCCGGGCATGCCGTTCTAAGACGCGCACATATAATGAGTGCCAACCATAGTCTGCAAAAACTGCTCGATGAGCTGGGCCGTCTGCCGGGCATTGGCCCCAAATCGGCCCAGCGCATCGCCTACTACCTGCTCGAGGCCGACGCCGAGGAGGCGCGCCGCCTGGCCGAGGCCATTCTAGAGGTTAAGCAGGAAGTGCATTTTTGCAGCCGCTGCTTTAATTACGCCACCGCTGACGAGTGCTCCATCTGCCAAGACTCGATGCGCGACACCACCCGCATCTGCGTGGTGGGTGAGCCGCGCGATGTCCAGGCGATTGAGCGCACGGGCAGCTACCACGGCCTCTACCACGTGCTGGGCGGCGTGATCAGCCCCATGGACAAGATCGGCCCCGAGCAGCTGCACATCCGCGAGTTGCTGGCGCGCTTGGGCCACGAGGACATCCACGAGGTCATTATCGCCACCAACCCCAACATTGAGGGCGAGACCACGGCGAGCTACCTTGCCCGCACCATCAAGCCTCTGGGCGTCGAGGTGTCGCGTCTGGCGAGCGGCCTGCCCGTGGGAGGCGACCTGGAGTATGCTGACGAGCTTACGCTCGGCCGTGCTATCGAGGCCCGTCGTGCGATCTAGGCGGCGTCAGCTCCGCGGCATGTCCCGTCGGCCTGCCGCACGGGGCGCTCATAATTGGGCACGCGTTCATGCATTTGTTGTACAACAAACCTGCTTTTCATCCGCTTATCGCGTGGATGGGTCCACTCGCACCTCGTATTTGCCCATTCGTTGCACAACCTTTTGGGTTCGCTGATACACTCAAATGTGGATATGAAAGAATGCGCCGCTTTTAAGCGGCGTGTTTTTGTTGGAGGAGAACGCATGCGGCCCGCTAGCACTCAGACAAAGCATGGCGCCGCGGTGCGCATGCGACGCCGGCTGGGCCTGGCGCCTCGGGCGTACGTGCTGCTGTCTTGCTCGCTCGTGCTGGTCATAGCCGGTGTTTCGGCTTATGGCATGACGGTGCCGTCCATGGTACAGGCGCATGCTGAGCGCGAGCTGCATATTGGGCGCAAGGCCAAAAGCGACTTGGGAACGACAACCGGATATGCGTGGGCGAGCGTGGTCTCGCATGTTGTGTTCGGTGGCGACGATGCGGACAGTCCAGAAACATCGGACAACGAGGTTACGCTGGCAAACGGCAAGACCATCGTGCTCACCAACACCAAGGTCATTACGAAGCTTTCCAACAACAGTGTGGCTTCTGTCGTCAATAAGGCCGAGCAGCAGAAGGGGCAGGACGCCCAACAGACAGGCCAGCCCGGCGGTTCGGGTTCGTCTGGCTCCAGCTCCGATTCGTCGGGCGGCGGTTCCGGTTCGGGCTCCGCCTCTGGCGGTGGATCTTCGAGTGATGGCTCGACGGACGGCGGTGCCGGCGGCGACACGGGCTCGGGTGGTCTCTCGGCTGCCGAGGAGGAGAGTATTCACAGCTGGCTCGTGACCAAATACAACATGCTCGATGGCTATGTCGCCCGCGCCAACAGCGTGGTTTCGACCTATAACGCTACGGGCGATACCGGACCGTGCGATAGCCTGACCAACGATATGTTTGTCATCCGTGCCGAGTTTGGCCGGCAAACGTTTTCTCCCAAGTCAAAGTGGTATCAGCAATACGCCAACCTATGGGGTTGCTACACCAATCTGTGCCAATGGGTGGGGCATTATGGCGATGACGACGTCGCGCTCAACAACTTCAATACCAAAGTGGCGGCGATCGCCCTATGACGAATAGCCTTGCTTCTGTGGCAACCCAGTCGCTCAGCCGTGACCCTATGGTGGGCCTGCGCCTGGCGCGCGTTGGAGGGTTTGAGCCCGCCATTGCGCTGGGCCCGGACGAGCTTCCCGCCTACCTGCGCCGTTTTACGATGCTGTTTGCCGATGACGCCACCATGCGCCGCGGCGGTATCGGCCGTGTGACGCGTGCCGTCAACGCGCAGGGCGAGGCCGTGGCACTCAAGCAGCTCATCTTGCCAACGCGCGACGAATTTGATGACGATGTCGCCCACGAGGCGCTGGGCACCAAGTTCAAGGCGGCGTTTCGCGAGGAATATGAATGCCATCGCGCCCTTTCGGGCCTTAGAGGCTTTCCCCGCCTGTATGGATGGGGCGAGGTCGACGGCGTGCCCGCGATTGTCATGGAGTGGGTCGAGGGCGAGACGCTCGCTCGCCTGCGCTCGCGCCTTGCCGTGGACGATGCCGGGCGTCTGTCGCCGCTCCTGGCGGCGCGCCTGGGTCGCGACCTGTTCGATCTGCTCTGCCGCATGAGCTTGGTAGGCGAGGGGTTCGTCCATCGCGATATCTCGCCCGCTAATATTATGGTGCGCACGGCGCGCCTGCCGCTCGACCGACAGCTTGCCGAAGGCACCTTCGACCTGTGCTTGATCGACTTTGGCTCTTCGCTGGCGCTCGAGCCCGCCTCTGCGGTGGCCGGCACCGGCGGCAAGGCGTCGTTTACCGAGCGCTATGCCACGTTGCGCCGCGCGACGGTGGCCTACGCCCCGCCCGAGATGCTCACCGACGATATCCCCGACCTGCGCATGCTTCGCATGTCGCCGGCAATCGATGTCTATGCAGCGGCGAGTACGGTCTACGAGCTCATCGCCGGTGTCGCGCCGTACGAAGTGGCGCCGGGTGCGTCGGGTACTTCGGGCTCGCGCAAAAAGACGTGCGATATCGCCAGCCCTTATCGCCTCAAGATGGATACGCTGCCCGATTATCCCGTTGGCGCCCACGCGCCCGGCTGCGACTTGACGCAACTGCTGCGACGCGAGCCCGATGTGGCACTTGCCGCGGCCGAACAGGCTCAGCAGCTGGGACTCGATCCAAATTCCGAGGATCTGCGCGATGCGCTGGCGTTTGTCGATGCCCAGTTGTTCGACGTGGTCATGGCCTGCCTGTCCTGCCATCAGGAAGATCGTCCCGAGCCGGCTGCGGTGGAGGCGGCGCTCTCGGCATTTTGCGACCACTATGCGCAAAATGTCGCCCGCTCGCTTCGCGCCGAGCCGCTCTTGCCGTGCCCGATGGAGGTATCGGGGCACACAGCCCGGCGTGCGGCGATGGTTGGTGCGACGGCGGTATGCGGCGTGCTTTGGACTGTGATCGTGGTATCAGCTGCGCTGTTGGCGTCGGGCGCCCATGTGACGCTCGTCGTGGGACCGCTTATGTGGTCCGGGAAGCTGCCAGCCATTATCGCCGCACTGGCGTTGGCACCGCCGGGCATGGTGGGCATCGCTGCCGGCGCCATGGCACACGATCGTCGCACGGGGTTCCTGCATGGCGTACTGGTGCTTTCTGCCTGCGAGGTTCCGGTGCTGATCGCGGCCGCATGCACCGTGTTTTCCCAGCGCGCCGTAGCGAGCGGCTTCGTTGCCGCCTTAATTGCAACCTATGCGCTCACGTGGTTTTTGCTGGCGATGGGGTTTGCCTTTGAGCTTCCCGTCGTGTCAGCGCGACGTGCGAAAATTTCCATGGCGACGCCGCTTGCCGGCGGAGCCGCGGCTGCTCGCGCCTTTGGCGGGCCGGCCGAAGTATCCGACACTATCTCTGCGACCAAGGAGGGCTAAGCCATGGCTTCTCAAGCTGAGCTCACCCCGTGCGGGGCAATGTTTGACATCTTTAAGCGCGCAGCGCACCTGAGCCATATCGAACTGTGCGGCCTGGTGCTCTCGAGCCGCCCGCTCGTCGACGGCCGTAGTCCGCAGAGCCGTGCTGCCGATCGATCTTGGGTTTCGCGCTTTATCGTGCGCGCGCCGGTCGGCACGCTGCAGGAACGTTATTTTGCCGATTACGGCACCTCGGCCGCGCGCATTATGTCGCAGCTGGCCCTGCGCCGCCGCAATCCCATGGACGCCGCGGCCGTGACCAACATGGTGTGCGGCCCCGCTGGCGAGCCCATGGTGCGGGCACTCGAGGAATGCCATCAGGACACGAATCTCTATCGCAATGCGCTCGAGCGCCTGTCGCAGGCGGCTGAGCTCATGCCCGCCGAGCGCGCCGAAGCCATCCTGGTGCTGTTTGTCGCCGTGGGCTGCTCGGCAGATGTCCGCTCATCGGTGACCTATGCCCTCGACTACGCTCATGCGACCTGTGGCGGCGCCACGTCGACGCCGCGCTCGCTGAGCACCTCGACGGTCACGGGCGAGCACGAGGCGGCGCCTGCGCACCCGTTGGGACTGCTGCGCGTGCAAAACGGCTACGTGGTGAGCGCTCCGCGCTGGATTCAGCCGAGTGAGGAGGGCGTCGAGATCGGAGCGCTGGCGACGGGGGAGGGCGATATCACCGATGTGGGTGATGACGTTTCGGCTCGCCATGCCCACGTGTGGTGCGATGACCAAAATGTCTGGTACGTCGAGGACCTGTCGTCCACCAACGGAACTGTGGTGGTAAACGGCGCGACGAACGTCTGCACCCAGGTCGAGCCCGGCCGCTCCGCTCAGCTCAACCCCGGTGACGAGCTCAGGCTCGGAGAATCCACAACCTACGCCATCCTCCTCGGCGCCCTCTGACTCATCTTCTAAATAAGTTGCGGTGAAATAGGGACTGTTTAAGGCTACGGCCGGCAAAAACAGTTCCTATTTCACCGCAGCTGCCATTTGGTCCCTCGGTGACGGAAGGATATATTTTGCCCTTGATGGTCGCTCGGGGTAAACCTTTACCGCCCGCCTATATTTGTCGAAATTACACTTGACTGCGGGGTACAATAAACCCGCATGCGGATTTCCGTTGCGGGCGCTTCCCATCACCGGGGCGTGCCCGGGAGCATCTGGCATGCGGCCTTTGCGGCGCTCGATCATGTGCAAGACGGGTAGCTGGGCCTGTGGAGCGCGTGCAGCCCTCCTCGCCTCGGCATGCCTTCTCTCCATGCCATGTACCTGCTGCTGAGTCCGCCTGTCAGATGACTGGAAGCAACAGCGAAAATCCCATCACGCCAACATCCCGGTAATCGCCGGGGCCTGTATACCTATATGAGAGGAGAGGGGTATATGGCGCGTAAGTTTAAGTCTATGGACGGCAACGAGGCGGCCGCATATGTTTCGTATGCGTACACCGAGGTAGCGGGAATTTATCCCATTACGCCGTCCAGCCCGATGGCCGACCATGTCGACCAGTGGGCGGCCCAGGGTCGCAAGAACATCTTTGGCACCCCGGTCAAGGTCGTCGAGATGGAGTCCGAGGCGGGTGCAGCCGGTACCGTTCACGGTTCGCTGGGCGCCGGTGCTCTGACCACCACCTACACGGCTTCTCAGGGCCTGCTCCTGATGATCCCGAACATGTACAAGATCGCGGGCGAGCAGCTCCCGGGCGTCTTCCACGTCTCCGCGCGTTGCGTCGCTTCCCACGCCCTGAACATCTTTGGCGATCACTCCGACGTCATGGCCTGCCGCCAGACCGGTTTCGCCATGCTCGCCGAGGGCAACGTCCAGGAGGTCATGGACCTCTCGCCGGTGGCTCACCTTGCCGCCATCGAGGGTAAGACCCCGTTCCTCAACTTCTTCGACGGCTTCCGCACCAGCCACGAGATCCAGAAGGTCGCCATGTGGGACTACAAGGATCTTGCCGAGATGTGCGACATGGACGCCGTCCAGGCTTTCCGCGATCACGCGCTCAACCCTGAGCACCCGCACACCCGCGGCAGCCATGAGAACGGCGACATCTTCTTCCAGAACCGCGAGGCCTGCAACAAGGTCTACGACGAGCTCCCTGCCGTCGTCGAGGGCTACATGAAGAAGATCAACGAGAAGCTCGGCACCGATTACGGCCTGTTCAACTACTACGGCGCTCCCGATGCCGATCGCGTCGTCGTGTGCATGGGCTCCTTCTGCGACGTGCTCGAGGAAGTCATCGACTACCTCAACGCTCACGGTGAGAAGGTCGGCCTGGTCAAGGTTCGCCTGTTCCGTCCGTTCTCCATCAAGCACTTCGTGGACGTTCTCCCCGAGACCGTCCAGAAGATCGCCGTCATGGACCGCACCAAGGAGCCGGGTTCCATCGGCGAGCCGCTCTACCAGGACGTCGTCTCCGCTCTCTACGAGGCCGGCAAGACGGGTATCAAGGTCGTCGGCGGCCGTTACGGCCTGGGCAGCAAGGACACGCCTCCCGCGTCCGCGTTTGCCGTCTTCGAGGAGCTCAAGAAGGACGAGCCCAAGCGCGAGTTCACCATCGGCATTGTCGATGATGTGACCAACCTGAGCCTGCCCGAGGCCGAGGATGCGCCCAACACCGCAGCTCCCGGCACCATCGAGTGCAAGTTCTGGGGTCTGGGTGGCGACGGTACCGTCGGCGCCAACAAGAACTCGATTAAGATCATCGGCGACCACACCGACAAGTACGTTCAGGCCTACTTCCAGTACGACTCCAAGAAAACCGGCGGCGTTACCGTCTCGCACCTGCGCTTTGGTGATTCCCCGATCCGCTCGCCGTACTACGTGACCAAGGCCGACTTTGTCGCTTGCCACAACCCCAGCTACATCGTCAAGGGCTTCAAGATGGTCCGCGACGTCAAGCCGGGCGGCACCTTCCTGGTCAACTGCCAGTGGAGCGATGAGGAGTTCGCCGAGCACATGCCTGCCGTGGCCAAGCGCTACATCGCGAACAACAACGTCAACGTCTACCTGATCGACGCTATCGACCTGGCTGCCAAGGTCGGCATGGGCAAGCGCACCAACACGGTGCTCCAGTCCGCCTTCTTCGCGCTGGCCAAGGTCCTGCCCGCCGAGGACGCCCTGCAGTACATGAAGGACGCGGCTACCAAGTCCTACATGAAGAAGGGCCAGGCCATCGTCGACGCCAACCACAAGGCCATCGATGCCGGCGCTACCGCCTTCCGTAAGTTCGAGGTTCCGGCCGACTGGGCTACCGCCGAGGACGCCGCTCCTGTCGAGCTTTCCGAGGAGACCAAGTCCGCTATCGCCCAGCAGGTCAAGAACCTGCTCGAGCCCATCGATCGCATGGATGGCGACAGCCTGCCCGTTTCTGCCTTTGTCGATTGCGCCGACGGCCAGTTTGAGCTGGGCGCCTCCGCATACGAGAAGCGCGGCGTCGCCGTGGTCGTTCCTCACTGGGACGAGACCAAGTGCATCCAGTGCAACCAGTGCGCCTATGTGTGCCCGCATGCCACCATCCGTCCGTTCGCGATGACCGAGGACGAGGCTGCCGCTGCGCCCGAGGCTACCCGTACGCTCGACGCCATGGGTCCCAAGGCCAAGGGCATGAAGTTCACCATGGCTGTGTCCCCGCTCGACTGCATGGGCTGCACCAACTGCGTCAAGGTCTGCCCCAAGGGCGCCCTCGAGATGGTTCCCGCCGAGCAGGAGATGGATCAGCAGCCCGTTTGGGACTACATGGTCAAGAACGTCTCCGAGAAGAAGGAGCTCATCGCGGCCAACGTCAAGGGCAGCCAGTTTAAGCAGCCCTACCTGGAGTTCTCTGGCTCCTGCGCCGGCTGCGCCGAGACCGCTTATGCACGTCTGGTGACCCAGGTCGCCGGCGACCGCATGTTCATCTCCAACGCCACCGGCTGCTCCTCCATTTGGGGCAACCCCGCTGCCACCGCTCCTTACTGCAAGGACAAGGACGGTCACGGCCCGGCGTGGAACAACTCCCTGTTCGAGGACAATGCTGAGCACGGTCTGGGCATGGCCGTCGGTTACGAGGCCGTCCAGAATAAGCTGATCGCCGCCACCCAGGAGCTCATCGCCGCAGACGGTCCGTCTGACGAGCTCAAGGCCGCCGGTCAGGCTTGGATCGACTCCGTCAACGACGCCGAGGCCTCCAAGACTGCTGCCGCCGCCTACGTTGCCGAGCTCGAGAAGTGCGGCTGCGACGCTTCCAAGGCGATCCTCGCCGACAAGGCTTACCTCACCAAGAAGTCCTTCTGGATCTTCGGTGGCGACGGTTGGGCCTACGACATCGGCTTCGGTGGTCTGGACCACGTCCTGGCTTCTGGCCACAACGTCAATGTCTTCGTCTTCGACACCGAGGTCTACTCCAACACCGGCGGTCAGGCCTCCAAGGCCTCGAACCTGGGCCAGGTTGCTCAGTTCGCCGCTGCCGGCAAGGTGACCAAGAAGAAGTCTCTGGCCGAGATCGCTATGAGCTATGGTTACGTCTACGTGGCGCAGGTCGCCATGGGCGCCAACCCGGCTCAGACTCTCAAGGCCATCCACGAGGCCGAGGCCTACGACGGCCCGTCCCTCATCATCGGCTACAGCCCCTGCGAGATGCACTCCATCAAGAAGGGCGGCATGCAGAACTGCCAGGCCGAGATGAAGAAGGCTGTCGAGTGCGGTTACTGGAACCTCTTCCGCTTCAACCCCGAGGCTGCTGCCGGCAAGAAGTTCTCGCTCGATTCCAAGGAGCCCGCGGGTGGCTATCAGGAGTTCCTGATGAACGAGGCCCGTTACGCTTCGCTGACGCGTTCCTTCCCCGAGCGCGCCGAGGAGCTCTTCAAGGAGAACGAGCAGGCCGCTATGGACCGCTACGCTCACCTGCTGAAGCTCAAGACGGTGTACAACGAGGCCTAGGTCTCCCACCGCAGGATCTGAGGGCTAACCTTCGCGGACGTCCTCGGACATGAAAGAACCCCCGCTGCGCACGCTGAACTGCCTCCCATTTCTTGGACACGAGAAATGGGAGGCTTTTTATGCGTGTCGACTTGAGGGTGAAGCACGACATCGAGGCCAGGAAGGCGGCGATCGGGCTCTTCGAGCGAGGGCACGGCTTCGAGTCGGCGGCGAAGGCGCTGTCGGTCCCGCGCGACACCGTGAGACAATGGCTCCGCGTATACCGGTCGTTCGGAAGCGAGGTACTGCTATCCATGGACGGCAAGCAGGCCAGGTACACATACGAGCAGAAGGTCGCCGCCGCCTCCGCCGTCGTCGACGGCGGCATGACGAAGATCGAGGCGATGGTGGCGTTCGGCATAATGTCGATGTCGCCGCTCAAGAAGTGGTGCGCGCTATACCGCCGGGGCGGAGCGGAGGCCCTGCGCCCGAGGCCCAAGGGCCGGCCGAGCGGTTCCAAGGCGAGGCCGCGCACCCGCGAGCAGGAGCTCGAGGAGCGCTGCCGAAGGCTCGAGACCGAGGTGGCCTACCTAAAATAATTGCGTGCCCTGGTCGAGGGGGACGGGCTCTGACCAGGGCGAAGGTCGAGGCCGTGAGCGCCCTGCGCGCGGAGGGGTGCAAGCTGGGGAGCCTGCTGGAATGCGCCGGCATGGCCCGGTCTGTTAGCGCTAATCTAAAATTGACCACTTTCGCAAACGCATCTCGCCGAATGCGCTAACGCGCTTTCGCCGGCCCCGCTAACGCACTTTCACCAACTGCGCTAACGGAACTATGCTCCGATCGGGTATCCGACCCGGGAGGAGCGGGATATGGAGCGAAACGTAATGGGAGAGCTGAACGTCT